>NZ_JBEOTA010000061.1:0-25584 GCF_040303265.1 Streptomyces sp. NPDC096040 | reverse complement strand
GGCTGCGGCGGTTTGGGACCGACGTAGTGGCCGCTGGGACGCATCCGCAGCGGGTGTTCCCCGTACTCCTCCACTGCCGGGTCCCGTACCGGGACCCGGCAGCGGCCGGCTCGTGTCGCGTTCAGTCGACGACGGGCCCGTGCACGGTGGAGGTGAAGACGGTCTCGCCGCCCTGCCGGCCGACGACGTCCACGATCACCGTGCCGTCGCCGCCGGGAGTCACCTCGGTGACGTCGATCCAGCACGGGCTGTCGAGTTCGACGTAGCGGTCGAAGGTCGTGGACGTGCTCGCCGGTATCAGTGCACGGGGTGCAAGCCGGGCGCAGGCGGCCTGGCGGGCACCCTCCAGCAGGACCATGCCGGGCAGATGGTCGCCGCCGTGGTCGAACAGGATCGGGTGGTCCAGGTCCGGGGTGAGCAGCCACCGGCCGGGTGTGTCCGTAGGTGTCAGCACCACGTCGGCGGGGGAGGTGCGGCCCACGGCGGACGGCGGCATCGGGTCGGCCGCGACCACCGCCTCCACCGAAGTCACCTGCTTTCCGGGCCGGTTGGCCCGCAGTCGCGCGTAGACGGACGGCGTGACGATGGAGTACAGCCCGTCTCCGTGGGCCACGGTCCGGCCGTCCCGGCGCAGCGCGAACCCTATGCCCATCCGGCGCGCGGACGCCCTGCCTCGCGCGGCGTTGTCCGGGCACGCCACCTCGAGGTCGAAGTCGGTCGGCCGGGAGCCGATCCGCAGCTGCTCCAGATCGGTGTGGCAGCTGAGCGACCACAGCACGAAGTGATGGCCGAGCGGTACCCCGTGTTCCGCGTGCGTCACGAACATGCCGGCCTGCCGAAACGTCTCTGCGGCCTGAAGCGGATCGTGACTCGAGCCGTCGGCACTGTTGAAGAAGGTGTGGGCGCGTGGCCACTGTCCGGTGAGGGAGAACCGCAGCCCGTCGTCCTGCGCGGTGCAGCCGGTGAGGAACACCTCGGCCAGGGACGCCCGGTGGACGTACTCCTTGGGGACCGTGGTGGTCAGCCGGGGCAGTGCTGGCAGACCGACCCCGATCTCGCTGGCGGACAGGCTCATCGACAACCCCCCGTCGGAAAGCTCTTCGTTGGCTTGAAGCTCTGTTCGACGCCTATAAGATACGGACCTACCGGTTTTCTCGGGTCGGCCACAAGGTAAAGGATTCGCCAAGCGTGGTTGGACTCGATCCATGCATGACTCCACTGAGTGGTGGTTTGGCCAAGTATTTTCGCGCTCAATCAAGTCGAAGGCACGGCGAAAGACGGACTAACGGGCAGATCTCGGCGGCTGGTTATCGGTGGGTGACGTGCCGGGCCCGACTCGGTGAAAACCTGTACAGCGGTCTCTTTCGGCCATCTCCCCGGGGGAGTTCGCCGCCGGCCCATCCGAGTCGCCCCCGGTCCCGACAGCCACTGCATGATGTTCGAACGGCCTGCGAGAGGGAGACCCGATGGAACCACTGCGCACCCTGCGCCTCGCCGCCGTCAACATCGACGGCGTCCTGCTCAACGACAGCTTCAGCCCGGTCCTGCACCGCCTCGTCCTCAAGTACGGCGGTGAGTACACCCGGGAACTGGAGCAGCGCCTCTTCTCCCAGTCCCGCCTCGCCGCCGCCCGGGTGCTGCTGGAGGAGACCGGAGCCGACGTGAGCGAGCAGGAGGCCATCGCCGACTACTTCGCCGAACGCGAGGACTACCTGCGCGCCCATCCCGTCCACACCCTCGACGGCGCCGAGGAACTCCTGCACCGGCTGCGCGCCGCGGGCCTCGACGTCATCTGCTACGGCGGCCTGGACGAGGACCACTTCCGCCGCCACCTCGGCGCCTGGGAGCAGTTGTTCACCGCACCTCACTACATCTGTACCAACGACTTCCGCCCCGGCATCCGGGAGATAGCCGAGGACCACTTCGGCCTCGACCACCACCAGGTCCTCTTCATCGACGACGTGGCCCGCTTCGCCGGCCACGCCAAGGAGCTGGACGTGCCGTTCGTCGGCCACCCCAGCACCTTCGAGCACGGCTTCCAGCGCGAGCTGATGCGCGAACTCGGCGTCCGGCACCTGGTCGGCGGTCTCGCCGAGATCGACGAAGAGCGCCTGCGCACCCTCGATCAGGAGGCCGGACTCGGCGTCTTCTGGCATGATGCCGACTCCCTTTCCACCGCCCGTGAGGTGACCCGGTGACCACAGCAGAAGGAGCCGTACTGGCGGGCAGGGTCGCCCTCATCACCGGCGCCAGCAGCGGTATCGGGGCGGCCGCCGCCCGGGTTTTCGCCCGGCAGGGCGCCACCGTCGTCCTGACCGCCCGCCGCGAGGACAAGCTGCGGGACCTCGCCGAGGAACTGCGCGCCAAGGGCGCCGAGGCGAGCCACCGCACCCTGGACGTGCGCGACGGGGAAGAGGTCCGCCGGACCGTCGAGTTCGCCGTCGGGCGCTACGGCCGTCTCGACGCCGCCTTCAACAACGCCGGCGTCGCGCTGCCGAAGACCCCGATGCACCTCATCGACGACGCCGACTACGAGCGGGTCACCGAGACCAACGTGCGGGGCGTGTGGAACTGCCTGCGCCACGAGATCACGGCCATGCTCGAGACCGGGGGCGGCTCGATCGTCAACACCAGCAGCGTGGGCGGCCTGGTCGCCTCCTCGACGGCAGCGCCCTACATCGCCTCCAAGCACGCGGTGATCGGACTGACCAAGGCCGCCGCCGTCGAGTACGCCCCGCACCACATCCGCGTGAACGCCATCGCCCCGGGCCTGACCCGCTCCGAGATGATCGACGACTGGTTCGCCAAGTCGCCCGAGAACGAGGCGCGGGCCTACCGCTCTGCCCCGCAGGCACGCGCCGCCGACCCCGAGGAGGTCGCGGAGGCCGCCGCCTGGCTGTGCAGCGACAGGGCGAGCTTCGTCACGGGTGCCACACTTACCGTGGACGGCGGACGCACCGCCTGGTGAACTGCCCGACGGATCCCGCGCCGACGCCCCGGCGGCGGGGCGGGACCGGCCGGGAATCGGCCCTCTGCGGCCGAAATACCGACCCCCGATTGAGGTAAGGTACGTCACGTCCGGTTTTGTTTTGACCGAGGAGGGGTCCCCATGGCGCGTCAGGAGCGTGCGATTCGGACCCGGCGCGCTGTTGTCGAGGCCGCCGCCGCGGTCTTCGCCGAGCGCGGATACACGGCGGCGACGATCGCCGAGATCCTCGAGCGGGCCGGAGTGACCAAGGGGGCCCTGTACTTCCACTTCGACTCCAAGGAAGCCCTCGCGCGAGGCGTGATCAACGCCCAGATCAGCGACGACTACTGGGTACCGCGCGAGCTGAAGCTCCAGGAGTGGGTGGACATCGGCATGACGCTGGCCCACCGCATCCCCAAGGAGGTCATCCTGCTCGCCGGTATACGGCTGTCGGCCGACCTCCAGGGGCGTTCGCTGTTCGGCAGCGCCTGGCCCGCCTGGACCGAGGTGGTGACCGAGAAGCTGGTGGAGGCCAAGGAACGCGGCGAGGTGCTGCCGCATGTCACACCCCAGGAGACCGCGGAGTGCTTCCTCGGCGCCTGGATCGGGACCCAGTTCATGTCCGAGGTGGTCTCCGACTGGACGGATCTCAACAATCGTATCTCCGTCCTCTACAACCACGTACTGCCGGCCATAGCCACACCCGCGACCCTGATCCGGCTGGACACCGCGCCCGACCGGGGCGCCCGGGTCGTCCAGGAAGTCGAGCGCAGGCGGCAGGAATCGCTGGTGGCCACCGAGGCCTGACCCGCCTCGGACCAAACCACCTGCCTGGTTTGTTATACGGGAGCGCTGCGCTCCCGATGATGCGGGAGGGCCACCACGGTCCTCCGCCCACACCCCGGACTCTGGCAAACCTACTAATCGTGCTGTTTGCTAGGGTTCTCGAATCGCAATGTTGCAGGCCCAGGGGGAATCGGACCGTCCAATTCCGCATTCGCCCGGATCAACAGGGGGACGCGATGGTCAAGCAACTCCGGGCGGCCCGAACCCGCCAGGCCCTCGTTCATGCCGCAGCCGAGATCTTCGCCGACGACGGCTATGCGCTGTCGTCGCTGCCCGCGATCAGCCGTCGGGCGGGAGTGAGCGCCGGAGCGCTGCACTTCCACTTTCCCAGCAAGGACGCCCTCGCGGTCGAGGTGGAGGGCGCGGCCCGGCGCACCATCGAGCAAATGGTGACCGACCGGCGGCCGACGGCCGCCTCCGCACTGCATCTGCTGATCACAGTCACCCGGCAACTGCTGGTCACGGTCGCCACCGACGTCGTCGTCCGTGCGGGTTTCAAGCTGAGCGTCGACCCCTCCCGCAAGAACGGCATGGGCTTCGGGTGCTGGTGGCGTACCTGGGTGTGCGAACAACTGGTGCGGGCCCAGCATCAAGGAGAGCTGGCCGAGGGGGTGTCACCGGACCGGGTCGCCGCGGTGATAGTGGCCGCGACGGTCGGGTTCGAGGTGCTTTGCGCGGCGGACCGTGACCGGATCTCGCCCCAGCACGTCGAGCAGTTCTGGTCACTGGTGCTTCCTCAACTCGCCGCCCACACCGGCGAGTTCGTGGGCGCCGCACTCTCGGATTCCTGACTCCAGGTCGAGGGCCGACAAAGCTGCCGGTGTCCGGTTTGACAAACCGCCCATGCCGTTTTTGACTCGGGTGCCCGGGACTCGCCTCGGAGCACCCAATGGCGGACGGGCAGGGGGACGGCGTGGACATCGGCATTCTCGGCACGTTCGACGTGCGCGAGGCGGGCGTCTCCATCACCCCGACCGCGCCCAAGCCGCGTCAGGTGCTCGCCCTTCTCGCCCTGCACGCCGACCGGGCCGTGACCGTCGCGACGCTCACCGAGGAACTCTGGGGGCAACGGCCACCGCGCAGCGCACGCCCCACCCTGCAGACGTACATCATGCACCTGCGCGAACCCATCGCCAGGGCATCGGCACGGACCGGCGGCGGCGCGGGCCGGCGCGCCGCGAAACAGGTGCTGCGCACCGTACCCGGCGGCTACCTGCTCGACAGCGGTGAAGGCACCAGCGACGTGCGGGAGTTCGAGCTGCTCGCCCAGAGCGGGTACCGGGCGATGGACGCGCAGGACCATCGCGAGGCCGCCCGGCTGCTGCGTACGGCGCTCGACCTGTGGACCGGTCCGGCCCTGGCGGACGTCTCAGCCGGAGACCGTCCGCGTGCGGAGATCAGGGGGCTGGAGGAGAGCCGGCTGTGCGCGCTGGACCGGCGTATCGAGGCCGATCTGCGGCTCGGCCGGCACCGCGAACTGATCGCCGAACTCACCGTGCTGGTCAGCCGGCACCCCACCCACGAGAGCCTCTGCGGACAGCTCATGCTCGCCCTGCACCGCTCCGGCCGCCGCAGCGAGGCCCTCGCCGCCTACCAGCGACTGCGCACCACCCTCGTACGTGACTTCGGTCTGGAACCCTCGGCCGTGCTGGGCACGGTGCGGCAGTCCGTCCTGTCGGCCACCGCGGACGACATGCCGGCGTCCGGCACCACGGGTCCGCTCACCTGGGTCGGCTGACGGCACGTCCGGCATGCAGCAGCCGGCCGCCGAGCAGGACCGCGCAGGCCGCGGCGGTCAGCAGCCCGCCCGCCAGGAAAACGGCCCGTATGCCGGCCGGCGGCAGGATCAGCCCGCCGAGCGCGGCTCCCGCCGCGATACCGGCGTTGTAGCAGCCGGAGTTCGCCGCGAGGGCGATGTCGGTACGGCCCGGGGCACAGTGCAGCATCGCGTTCTGGGCGGCCATGAACACCGGGCCGAGTGCCCCGCCCACCAGGACCAGGAACACCACCGCCGCCACAGGACAGCCGCCGGCCGAGTACAGGCCGAGCATGCCCACCGTCTGCACGGCCACGGCGGTGGTCAGCGCGGACTGCGGGAAGCGGTCGAGCAGCGCCCCGGTGACCGCCACACCGGCCAGACACGCCACACCGAAGACCACGAGCAGGGAACTGACCGAGCCCGGCGAGAAGCCGCTGACGTCACCCAGGAACGTCACGATGTAGGTGTATCCCGCGAACGCCCCGGTGGCGGACAGCGTCCCGGTCGCCAGGACCGTCACGAACCGCCGGGTGTCGGGACGGGCCCCGTAGGCGGCGGGTGCCTCTTCCGGACGTGATGTCGGAAGCAGCACCGCGATCGTCACCAGTGAGACGAGCCCCGGCACCGCCACCGTCGCCATCGATGTCCGCCAGTCGCTGTGCCGGCCCAGCCAGTTCCCGGCGGGCACACCGAGGACGAGGGCGAGCGAACCGGCGACGGACAGCGCCCCGACGACCCGCCCCCGTACCCGGGGCGCGAACAGACCCACCGCGACCGGTCCCAGGACCGCCCAGAACAGCGCCTGGGCGAGCGCGGTCAGCAGCCGAGCCACGAGGAGCTGCCAGTAGGAGGTGGCCGACGCCGCGGCCACGCTGGACACGACGAGCGCGGCCAGCAGCCCGGTGAGCACATGTCGCCGGGGCACGGCCCGTGTGACATGGGCGAGCGGCAGCGAGGCGACGGCCACCGTCGCTCCGTAACCGGTGACCAGCAGACCGACCGCCGGCAGGGACACCCGAAGGTCCGCGGAGATGACCTCCAGGAGGCCGACCGGAAGGTTCTCGGCGGTGTTGAAGGTGAAGGCGGCCAGCATCAGGGCGGCGAGGAGCGCCGGCCCGTGCCACGGAGCCGGTCGCCCCGGGCGCACGCGGTCGCCGCCCGCCCTCGCCCGCCGCACCTGCTCCGTGACACCGTCCATGGAAACAGCTCAGCGGGCTCACCGGCCTCGCCGCAACCGAATTCCCCTGCTCAGGAGGTTCCGATGTGCCGGGCGATCCGGACGGCCGCGAACTCCGTGCCCGCCACGAACCGCATCATCGGCCCGAACATCGGCGCCGCGAGCGAGCCCGTGAAGTACAGCCCCGGCACCGACGACTCGAACGTGCCCCGCAGCGCGGGAGCCCTCGATCCCGGCACACACGCCACCGCGCGACGCACCGTGGGGGACAGGAAGGGCAGGGCGTCCAGGTCCAGCCGGTAACCGGTGGCCGCCAGCACATGGTCGACAGTGAGGGACTCGCGCTCGCCCCCGGGACCGGCGACATCCAGGCGCACCGCCGGCCCGGAGAGCACGGCACCGGTGACCCGGCGCGAGGTGTGCACCGGTACGACACCCACCACCCGCTCCCGGAGCCACCAGCCGCCGGAGGGGCCGAGCGCCCGCCGGAACAGCAGCAGCCGGGCCGTCGCCGGAAACCACCGCACACCGCCCGGTGCCGCGCAGACCCCGGCGAGGATCCAGCCCGTGCCCAGTGGCGAGGCCGGCTTGGCCAGCCGCTGCGTCCAGGGCCTGGCCAGGTCCGGTGGCATGCCCCACAGCACCTGCCGCTCGCGCACCAGAACCTGCGCCTCGGCGCCCGCCTCGTGCAGCAGCGCGGCACTCTCCAGCGCGGACTGGCCACCGCCGATGACCGCCACCCGCCGGCCCGCGTACGCGGACAGATCGGTGTGGTGGCTGGTGTGCGACACCGGCGCCCGGGGGCCCGGCCCCTCGGGCGCGAGGTGCCGCAACTCGTCCGGGACATGGGCGAGCCCGTTCAGACCGGTCGCCACCACGACGGCCGAGGCCGCCATCTCCTGCCCGTCGTCCGCCCGGACCACGAAACCGGCCCCGGACGCGGGCCGCTCGACCGCCGTCACCCGCGCCGGCTCCACTTCACCGACGTACCGCTTCTGGAACCACTGCCCGTACCGTACGAAGACATCGCACGGGATCGGGGTCAGCTCGGTCAGCTCCGGCTCGCCGTGCTCACGCCGGAAGTCCGCCAGCCGGCCGCCCGGCTCGGGCGCCGACAGGTCGGTGGCGGCCGGTGTCGACTTCAGGAACATCCCGGTGGCCATGGCATGCCGCCAGCTGCCCATCACATCGCCGAAGACGCGGACCGGCGCCCCCGCCGCCCGCAAGTGGGCGGCCACCGACAGTCCGTACGGCCCGGCACCGATCACGACGACCGGTGGCCGTCCCCGCCCGGCGAACGCCGGCTCGTGGGCAGGGCGTTGCCCCGGAAGCGACTGCTTCATGGATCCCTCCGCTGGTCTGCTCGCCGCCTTCCCCCGGGCGGCGCGACACTGCGGGATGGCACGCCCGGCGTGACACGGCCGTGCTCGTCCCCCCTCCGCGGGTGAGTCTCTCCCACGGGACCGATCCCGGAAACGATATCCACGCACGTTGGCCAAAACTTGGTCGAACCATACGACAAGCGCACCCAACCATGTCATTGACGTACGGCGGACGGCCGCCGACGATCACTCGGCGGCAGCGGTTGTGCACGCGGCCCCACTCTCCGCGGGCCTCCCGAAGTGCGGACGGCCCGACCGCGCCCCTGGCCAGCCCGGTAGCATCGCCGCGTGAACACCTACTGGCACGTCGCTCTGCCGCCGCTCCGCGGCTGAACCTCGCGGGCGCCTCCCGCACGCTGCGCCAGGCGCTGGACCTGTGGACCGGGCCGCCCTTCGCCGACGTCCACACCGGAGCCCATCTGGCCATGGAGGCACGGCGGCTGGAGGAGAGCCGGCTGTGCGCTCTGGACCAGCGCATCGAGGCCGATCTGCGGCTCGGCCGGCACCGCGAACTGCTCGCCGAGCTCACCGTCCTGACCAGCCGCTACCGCACCCACGAGAACCTGCACGCCCAGTTCACGCTCGCTCTCTACCGCTCGGGCCGGCGCGGCGAGGCACTCCACGTCTACCGGCAACTGCGCACCCTCCTCGTCAGAGACCTCGGCCTGGAGCCTTCGGCACGACTGCGCCGCCTCCAGCAGTCCATCCTCACGGCCACCGCCGAGACCCCCGGCCCCCCGACGCACCACGACGAACTGGCCGCACCGGTCCCGAGCGGGGGACTGGCCGGCGTTCCCTGACGTGGCCTCACCGGCCGGGCGGAAGGCCCGCCGCCCGTTGCGGCGTCCGGACGCGGTGCGAGGCGGCCGACCGGGTCGGCCCGCGGTCGACGGCCGCGATCAGGGGTGCAGTGTGAGGCACCGCAGGGCGGCCGGTCCTTGGGCGCTGCCCACGCGGGTTGTGAAGGCGACCCCGGCGATGTACTCGTCGGCGGCGCACTGGCCCTTGTAGGCGCCGTAGGCGAAGTCGTCGCCCGCGCTGTCGGCGGGGCGGTTGTCGGACCGGTCGAACCACAGCGTCCGTCCGCCCGCCCCCAGTGCCGTGGTGGACGGCACGCACAGCACCGCCGACAGCCGCTCCCCGCGACGGCTGTAGCCGATCACGAACTGGCCCGCGGGGCACTGGAGTTTGGTGTAGCCGGAGGCCCAGTCGCCGCCCGCCGGAACATACCGTTCGTCCGTGACCACCGTCTGGGCGTTGCCCGCGGTCCGTAGATCCCCGGTGGCCGCGTCGGTGCACAGGCCACGTCCGCCGGAGTGGCCGAGGCCGATGAGCCGCAGCCCGTCGGGGCAGACCGCCTTGTAGGCGCCGGAGTCCCAGTCACCGCCGGCCCGCACCCGAAGGGACTGCACGGCGTCGCCGTGATCCGTGGCCAGCATCCGCCAGGTCGTCCCCGGCGCGATGGGGCCGGTGCGGCTCGGGGCGTCCATGAGGTGGTCCCACGCGGTGGCCCGCCAGTCCCCGCCGTCGAGGAGACCGTACCGGTGCCCCTCGGTGTCGTAGCGCAGCAGCGCCCAGTCGTCGTGGCCCTCCCAGCCGACCAGCGGCCAGTAGGCGAAGTCGGTGTCGTGGTCGGCGAAGTAGTCGGTGATGTTGCCGAACCAGGCGCGGGCGGCCGTCCCCGTCTCGCCCGAGCCGATGCCGAACTCGCTGATCCACACGGGCGCGGTGTAGTGCTTGCCCTCGGTGGTGACGAAGAAGGCCTGGTCGGCGAGGACCTGGTACAGCTGGTCGCGGGTCAGGTCCTGGTAGCGGGGGTCGCTGGTCTCGCCGATGCCGGTGGCTCCGCTGTGCCGGGGGCCCGTGTAGCCGTAGAAGTGGGCGGAGTACACCAGCTTGTGGGCGTCCACGAGGGTGTGGGAGAGGGTGCGGACGGGGGTGAGGGTGGGGCGGTCGTGCGGGAGGCCGTCCACCGGCAGTCCGGTCCAGTTGATGCCCTCGATGACGATGAGCAGGTTCGGATCGGCCTCGGTGAGGATGCGGTCCGCGGCGAGCTGGGCGGCGGCGTACCAGTCGTGGTCGTCGCCCAGGCCCCAGTTGGGGTCGTCCAGAACGTCACGGCGTACCTCGTTGTAGAGATCGGCGCCCACGACCCGGGAGTTCGCCGCGTAACGGCGGGCCATGAAGACCCAGTCGTCCGCCCACTGCTGCGTCGACTGGCTGCTGTTCCACCGCTCGTTGCCGTCGACGCCACAGCACCAACGGGAGGTGTTGGTGTGGTTGTTGAGGATGACGGCGAAGCCCGCGCCGGTCAGGGCGGCCACGACGGCGTCGTAGACCTCCAGCGGGGTCTTTCCGCGCAACTGCGGATTCGCCGTGACCGCGGCGTCCGGTACCGGGGCCGTCGTATGGATCATCTGGTTCGAGAACGGCAGCCGGATGCTGTTGATGCCGAGCGCCTGGAAGTCCGACAGGAGCTGGGGGAGGGCGGCGCGGTCCAGGCCGAGGGGGATGCCGTAGGAGTCCTGGCCGGCGTGGTGGTTGGCGGGGTCGGTGATGCTGCCGCTCCCGGTCCAGGATCCCTGGGCGCCGTCCCAGTTGGCGGCCCGCAGGCGGAAGCGGTTCCCGGCGGCGTCGACGATGTAACGGCCCCGGGTGGACAGTGGCGGCTGCCAGGTGCCGGTGGTGGATACGGCCGGTGCCGCGGCGGGGAGTTGGGACGCGGTGGCCGCCGGGGTGGCGGACCGCGGCGCGGCGGTCGCCGGGGCGGTGCCGGACAGGGCGAGCACCATCAGCGTCACTGTCAGGTACGTGACAAACTTGATCGACTTCGTGATCGACATCAGCCGTCCTCGGAGTGGATGCCGCGTGGGGGCGCGGCACTTTATCAGGGCGCGCGTCAACGGAGAAGCGGCTCCTCGGCCCCGCAGGCCTCGGCCGTCCAGCCCTCGAGATCACGTTCGGGGCGCAGCAGTCGGCGGATGGCGGCGGCCGAGGCCCGGTGCCAGTCGTGGCTGCGGCGGAGCATCGCGTGGTCTCCACCCCTGAGCAGCACCATTCCGGCCTGCGCACCGGCCTCCCGGGCCTGCCGTATGTACGCGGCCGACTCGGTGGGTTCGGTGACCCGGTCGCGGTCGCCGTGCAGGACGACGATCCGCGTCCCGGTGAGATCGTCCACGGGGTCGCCGGGCGGGCACCAGGGCGCCAGCGCGAGCACACCGCGCACCGAGGGATGCGCCGCCGCGCGCAGCGCCGCCCGACCACCCATCGAGTGGCCGACCAGCACCACGGACACGTCCCCGGCCCGGCCGCGCACCTCGTCGAGGGCGCGCAGGGTGTCCTGGAGCGGGTCGGCGGCGTCGTTCCAGCCGCGGTACCGGTAGCGCACCTGGCCGACCAGTACGTCACGGGGCGAGGAGACCGACGCGGCGGCGCTCAGGAAGGGGCGCATACGCAGCGCCGCCGACTGCCAGGGGCGCGCCGGCCGGCGCCCGATCTCCTGCCCGCCGTGCAGGACCAGCACCGCCGCGCGCGCCCGGTCCCGCGGTGCGCGACGCACCACCAGGGCGTTCCTGCCCGCCTCGACGACCCGTCCGTCGGCCACCGTGTCCACCTCTGCTTCCTCCGGCCTGGGGCATGCTGCAGCCATCAAACACCGGCGGGGGAGGCCACAGCCACCGAGAGGGGCTGAGCGGTCCGTGCCATCTCCGTGAACATCTGTGCGGTGAACATCGGTTAGGCTCCGCGGGCGCACAGGGGATGCACGGCGGGGGTGGGGGACATGACCGAAGGTTCCGGCGAGCCCGAGAAGGACCGCAGACCGGTGGTCCAGGCGATCGCGGCGCTGGCCGTGTGCCTGGGCGTCGTGGGCGTGCTGTGGGCTCAGAAGGCGTTCGTCCACCAGCAGGACACGAGCAGTGGACCGGCGGCCTGCTCGAAGTCGACCGACCGGCTGCCGGCCCGCTATGTCTCGGGCGCACGGTTGTGCAGGTCGCTGAACCGCCCGGACCTTCCTGCCCTGCTGGGGACACCGCAGGAACAGGTCGAGACCGCCGGCGGCAGCGGGGACTGGATCACGCTCGCCGGAGGCACGAAGATCGCCGCGCCCGATGCGACGGTGACCCTGAAGACGTACTCCGTGAAGCTGTCGGCCTCTTACGACGACCTGTCCGTCGCCGAGACGGGCGACCTGATGGGCGACGCGCGCGAGACGACCGTCCTGGGGCACCCTGCCGTGCTCTACTCCAGCCCGACCATCTCGATCGGCTTCGATCTCGGCGGCGGGAAGGCGAGCACGGGGCCCGGTGGCACGGCGCGCTGCCTGTTGGTCTCGAAGCACGCGAAGGACGACGGCAGGGGCACGTTCGAGGTCGCGATCTGGCGGCAGGACGACGTACCGCCCGACGACACGGCCCTCGTGCGCGTCGCGGAGCAGGTGTTGCAGACGGTCCCGGGCTGGAACGGGAACTGACCGACCCGGGGCGAACCACGGTCCGCCCCGGGTCGGTTCGTCACGGTGTGACGGTCATCGTCAACGCGTCGCTGTCCGCGGCGAGCGACGGCAGCGCGGGTACGGCGCCGAGGAGGCCGGTGACCGCGCCGATGATGGACCCGAGCAGCCCGGTGACGGCGCCCAGTACCCCGCCGAGGTCGAGCGAGGTCAGCGAGCTGAGCAGTTTGCTGAGGGCGGCCTGGATTGCGCTTACCAGGTCCGAGACGGGATCGGCCGCGCGGGCCGAGCGGTCGGTGCGGGCGGCGTCCAGCTGCCTCAGCCGCTTCTGGAGGTCGGCGCCCCACTTCTGTACTTCCTTGGCGTAGGCGGCGGCCCGAGCGGGGTCGAGGGCGGTGCCGTCTGCCGTGGCGAGGTTGGGCAGCGTGCGCAGGAGAGGGATCAGGGCGGGGTCGTACCGCGTCGTGTCCATCGCTTCGATGCGGGCGAGCAGTGTGGCGACATCGGTACCGGGCCGCGGAGCCGTCTGTGCGACACCGGTTCCCGAGGCTTTTCGGCCGGCGTCGGCGGCGGCAGCGGTGGCGGCGGCCGGGCCGAAGACCAGGGCGGCACAGACCAGGGGGGAGACGAGGAGGCCGCGGGAGGCTAGGGCGCGCATGGGTTTCCTTTCGAGACTGCTGTCCTTGCGCCCACCGTGGGAAGCGGCGCGGGGCGCCGCAACCGGTGGCCCGGCCCACGATCTGCCCGCCGGATCGCCAAGGATCCCCTGACCAGGCGCTTTGCCCTGTTCCTGGGCTCCTTCCGGGTGTCGGTGCGGGGTTCGCCCGTCAGGGTGCGTACGGACGTCGTCGAGAGCCGCGCACGCGAAGAGCCCCGCTCCCGACGGATCGGGGGCGGGGCTCTTCGGACGGAGCGCCGGGCAGGCCTTGCACCTGCATTTCCCCGCAGGAAGCGGGGCGTCTTTCCTTGGACCACCAACGCATCGCGCGTTACCCGGAGTTGGAGTGCCGCGCGTGAGATCGACCATAGCGTGGCCACAGGGCGGACACCAAATCGCGGGCCTGCACGCTACGCCTCCGGGACGCGTGCCAGGTCGTGCAGCCAGGCCTTCGCCGAGCTGTCCGACGGGGCGCGCCAGTCGCCGCGCGGCGAGAGGGAGCCGCCCGCCGAGACCTTCGGGCCGTTGGGCATGGCCGAGCGCTTGAACTGGGCGAAGGCGAAGAAGCGACGGCAGAAGTAGTCGAGCCAGTGCCGGATCGCGGCCAGGTCGTATGCCTTGCGGTCGGCCTCGGGGAAGCCGGGCGGCCAGGCGCCGGCCTCCCGGTCGTGCCAGGCGTGCCAGGCCAGGAAGGCGATCTTCGAGGGCCGGAACCCGTGCCGGAGCACCTGGTAGAGGGTGAAGTCGTGCAGCGAGTACGGGCCGATCTTGGACTCGGTGGACTGCAGTTCCTCGCCCGGCACCAGCTCGGGGCTGATCTCCGTGTCGAGGATCGCTGCAAGGGTCTTGGCGGTCTCCGCGTCGAACTGCCGGCTGCTGATGACCCAGCGGATCAGATGCTGGATCAGGGTCTTCGGCACACCCGAGTTGACGTTGTAGTGGCTCATCTGGTCGCCGACGCCGTAGGTGCACCAGCCGAGCGCCAGCTCCGAGAGGTCACCGGTGCCCAGCACGATCCCGCCGCGCTGGTTGGCGAGCCGGAAGAGGTAGTCGGTGCGCAGCCCGGCCTGCACGTTCTCGAAGGTGATGTCGTACACCGGCTCGTCGGCCGCGAACGGGTGGCCCAACTCCTTCAGCATGAGCCGCGCGGTCGGCGTGATGTCCAGCTCGGCCGCGGTCACGCCGAGCGCGCTCATCAGCTTGTGGGCGTTGCCCTTGGTGTGGTCGCCGGTGGCGAAGCCCGGCAGGGTGAAGGCCAGGATGTCGCTGCGCGGGCGGCCGGCGCGGTCCATCGCCCGGGCGGCGACGATCAGCGCGTGGGTGGAGTCGAGGCCGCCGGACACCCCGATGACCACCTTCGGGCCGCCGATGGCCGCCAGCCGCCGCTGGAGCGCCGCGACCTGGATGTTGTACGCCTCGTAGCAGTCCAGGGCGAGCCGGTCGGGGTCGGCGGGCACGAAGGGGAACCGTTCGACCCTGCGGCGCAGGCCCAGGTCGGCCGTCGGCGGGTCCAGCCGGAAGGGGACGGTCCGGAAGCCGCCGGTGCGTGCCGCGTGCGTACGCCGGTTGTCGTCGAACGAGCCCATCCGGGCCCGCTCCTGGCGCAGCAGGTCCAGATCCACGTCGGCCACCGCGTACTGGTCGTCCACCGGGAACCGGTCCGTCTCGGCGAGCAGTGCGCCGTTCTCGTAGATCATGGTCTGGCCGTCCCAGGACAGGTCCGTGGTGGACTCGCCGAGTCCGGCCGCCGCGTAGACGTACGCGGCGAGACAGCGCTGCGACGCCGAGCGGCACAGCAGCTTGCGGTCCTCCGCCCGGCCGACCGTGATCGGGCTGCCCGAGAGGTTGAGCAGCACGGTCGCGCCGGCCAGCGCCGCCTCCGCGCTGGGCGGCACCGGCACCCACATGTCCTCGCAGATCTCGGCGTGCACTACGAGACCGGGAACGTCCTCCGCGTCGAACAGCAGGTCGACCCCGAACGGCACCAACTCGCCGCCGACCCGGATGGTGCCGCCCCGTTCGTCGTCGCCCGAGGCGATCTGCCGGCGCTCGTAGAACTCCCGGTAGTTCGGCGGGTACGACTTGGGCGCGACACCGAGGATCCGGCCGCGGTGCACGAACACCGCGCAGTTGTAGATCCGGTTGCGATGGCGCAGCGGGGCGCCGACGACGAGGACCGGGAGCAGCCCGGCCGAACCGGCCGTCACCGTCGCGAGGGCCTCCTCGACCTGGTCGAGCACGGCGTCCTGGAGGAGCAGATCCTCGATGGAGTAACCGGTCAGGCCGAGCTCGGGGAAGACGGCCACGGCGACGCCGTCCTCGGCGCAGCGGCGGGCCTGGCGCAGGACCGCCTCGGCGTTGGCGCGCGGGTCGGCGATGACGGTGTGGCCGGTGCACGCGGCGACACGCGCGAAGCCATGCTCATAGATCGACCAGAAGTTCAACGGGGCTTCCTCGGGAGAGACGGACACGGTGCGGATGCCGGGCGGAGAGCGTCGCCGTACACGGGCGCCCTCTCCTTCGACGGTCCGGCGAACCTCCTGCTCCAAGAAGCATAGATCGGCGGTGATCCAAGCTGACCAGGGGATTCCGCGAGAGCCGCGCTGCCGTCGACCGGGGCGGGAGGGTCACAGGGGCGTGGTGTCCAGAAGACCGGCGGCCATCCGGCGGGCCGGGGCCTCGGTCTCGGCCGCGACCCGGTGGAACGTGCTCTCCGCCCGGCGGGCCGGCCAGCCGGACGGCAGATGCCGGACGGGCAGCCGTGGGTCGGTGCGGATGATGCCCAGCCACTCGCTGACCAGGCGCAGCCGGGTGACGACCGGGTCGTCGCCGGGTCCGGCGCGCCATGCCTCCCAGCGGGTGTGGAAGTCCTCGTAGCGGGCGGCGATCGACCCCAGGTCCCAGGTGTCGCGGATCATGACGTCGATGTCCGTCGCCTCGTCGGCCAGTGCGTGGAAGATCTTGACGTGCGCGGAGAGTCCGAGCTCGGCGACGACGGCGGAGACGTCCACCCGGCCGGGCGCGATCCACAGCCCGCTGTAGAGCGGCCCGAACCCGGACCAGCCGAGCTGCGAGCGCAGATCGTGCCGCTGGCGCTGCCAGGACTCCGGCAGCGAGAAGCCGAGCAGGGTCCAGGAGCCGTCCCAGTCGTCGTTGACGGCGCCCGTCTGCCAGATGCGCCGCCGGCCGTCGCGCAGGATCTGCGTGGCGAGGGACGTCAGCCCGAAGTACGTCTTGCGCCCCTGCCGCTGCCGTTGCAGCAGGTTTCTGTTGACCATGCGGGTGAGCGTGGACCGTACGGCCTGCTCACCGACGCCCGCCCGGCCCAGGACCGTGATGATGCTGCCCGAGTAGACACCCAGCGGGCCCTGCTCCAGCACATGGTTGCCGAAGAAGGCGAGCAGCAGCGACTGCGGGCGGAGCTGCGGGGAGTCCAGGGGCTCTGGCACGGTCTCGGCGTTCACGTCCGCAAGATTACGGCCACCGGGCGGGCGTACGACGGGGTGTGTGATCTCGCTTCCGGTACTGGTCAGGGGGGTGGGCCTCCGCAGCGCCGGACGGCGATGTCGCCCTCGGCACGAGTCGCCGCGGCCCCACACCGAGCAGCCCGGCGAGAGGGATCGTACGGCGCAGGTCGTCGGCGTGCGAGCCCCACGAGGTCGTCCTCCCCCCGCACCTCGTCGCCCGCGTGACCCTCGCCGAACCCCGCTGACGGCTCCGGTCACCTGGCGTGGTGTGACCGCTTCTTCCGGGCCCGGTACGACGCCGCCTTGGCCGCTGCGACCACGTTCCTCGTGTCAACGCCGCTGTCGGCCTGCCCACATGGGCGAGCCCCGCCCCGGCGGCGCGCAGGCGCCGCCGGGGCCGGGGCCCGGTCCGCTACGCGGCTGTGCCGCCCTGGTAGTCGCTGTTGAACGTGGTCTCGACGGTCGTGGCCACCGACTGCGCCACCCCCGTGCCCGTGAGGATGATGCCCAGCTCCCGGTTGCTGGACAGGGAGTTGCTGCTGATGTTCATGGAGCCGGCCTCCACCTCCTGGGTGGACAGGCCGTAGTCGCCGACCATGGCCTTGGCGTGGATGTAGAAGCCGTTGGGGTCGGAGTAGCCGACGACCGTGCCGCCGGCGGCCTTGACCGCGGAGACCTCGCTGGAGTAGCTGCTCGGTGTCTCCAGCACCACCCGCACCTTCACGCCCGCCTTGGCCCGGGCCACGATCGCGTTGACCACCGTGCTGTCACTGAACTCCAGTTCTTCGACGTCGAGGGTCTTGGTGGCGGCGTTGATCACGGACAGCAGCCGGCTGCGGGAGTCGGTGGGGGACCAGAGCAGGTGGTCGCCGTCGGTGGGGGTGACCGAGGTACCGGCGTAGTCGGCGGCGAACACCTTCTCGATCGCGGCGACATCGCGGGTGTCGTCGGTGAACACCCCGTAGTCCCGGCCGGTCGAGTAGTACTGCGAGGTCAGGTTGCCGGTCAGGACGAGCGACTTGGTGGCGTCCACCGTGATGGTCTTCTGGTGCGTGTAGACGAAGCTGGACGGCGACCACACCACACCCACGCCCGCGTTGGTGAGGGCGCTGTACGCGGAACTGTTGGCGCTCTGGTGGGCCCGGTCCAGGACCACCCGCACGGTGACGCCCTTGTTCTTCAGGGCTATGAGGTCGTTGACGGCCGTGGTGTCCTCCAGTTCGTACATGGTCATGTCGAGTGAGCTGGTGGCCGAGTTGATGAAGTCGTAGATCGTGGGCTCGCTGCTGCTGAGCGAGAAGGCGAACGCGGTGTAGCTCGCGGCGTTCGCGGGGACCGCGGCGGCGACCACGGCCGCGCTGGCCGCCAGGGCGACACCCGCGCGACCGAGAAGCTTCGACAGCATGCGTGACTCCTAGTCGAGTTGACGCTCACGTGGGGGGTGGGTGAGCGTGCGCATGACACCACGCGCGTAGACCGCCGAGGAAGGGGAGCTTGGTGAACTCGCCGTTACCTGTAGGCCATAGGGGCGGCCAAAGCGGACTCCGGGCTGGTCGGGGCCGGTTCATGGGTGTCCCGCGAGAACGCAAAATCTTCGTAGCCGAGCGTGGCCGGGCAGAATGCCGCGCCCGGGGTCAGCGGTGACCGAGGGCCTGGGAGATCTCGCGGGCCGCGCCGACGACGAGCGGCGCGAGCACCCGGACGCGCTTGTCGTCCAGTTCGAAGGCCATTGACGAGATGCTGATGCCGCCGATCGGAGTGTTGCGGTAGTCGTACACGGTCGCCCCGACGCACCGCGTGGCCGGCTCGTTCTCCTCGTTGTCGATCGCGTAGCCGCGGCGCGCCACCTCCTTCAGGTGGCGCAGCAGTTCCTCAGGGTCGTCAATGGTCCGAGGGGTCACGGCCGTCGTGCCCGCCCGCGCCAGGATCCCCCTGACCTCGTCCTCGGGGAGGGCCGCAAGCAGGGCCTTGCCGATGCCCGTGCAGTGCGGCGGGATCGCCAGACCCACCCGGGAGCGCATCTCGTAGGCGCGCAGCCCCTCCAGCTTGTAGACGTAGACGGCCTGGTCGCCGTCGCGCAGCGCCAGGTGCACCGTGTGGGTGGTGGCGTCCCGCAGCCGCTGCACGGCCGGTTGGGCGATCGTCGTGATGCCGGCCTCCGACTCGGCGCGGGCCGCCGGGGTCAGCAGCCCGACGCCGGGCAGGTAGCCGTTCTCCCCGTCCCGGCGGGCCCAGCCCTCGGCGACGAGTTCCTGGACGATGCGGTGCACGGTCGAGGTGGGCAGCCGGGTGCTGCGGCTGATCTCGCTGATCCCGCGGTGCTCCGTCATCGCCTCGATGACCCGCACCACCTTCGCCACCGCTCCGGGCCGGTCCTGCCTGGGCAACGCGGACCCCCGGGAGCCTGGGGAGTCGCTCACCGCGCCGGCCATCCTCCGTCCACCACACCGATGGAGTCGCGCATGACAGATCCGCGGTCGCCACCGGGTCCATGTCGCCGTAGGCGAGCTCTCCGCGGCGCTGGACCACACGAACCGGTACGGGGCGGTGCCCGCCCCGCCGTACCCCGGCTCCAACGCGGTGACACCGAGCGCGAGTCCGCAGGAGGCCGCGCCGTCGGCGTGCAGGTGCTTGCGCAGCGTACGACGGCTCGCGCGACCGGCGTCGCCGATCCCGTTCGTCTCCGCCTTGTCCCGGGTGATCAGTATCGTCGGCAGGGCGTGCTGGGCCGGCGCGAAGACCGAGGAGAAGACCGCGTCGTCTACCTGCTGCTGCAACGCCACATCATCTCCGGAATCTCCCAGGGAGCGATCAAGTGACGTCACCTCAGCCCACCGGCCGCACGGTGCACTCGCCGGACCGTCGCGGCTTCGTGCGCGACTGGCTGATCAGCCCCGCCTGGAGCAGTACCTGCGACGACCTGGCGCGGGTCCTGTCCGCCACCGGCAGCCCATGGGGCGACGACGGCCGCTGGGTGCTCACCAACGGACCCGACGTCGCACCGCTCAAGCGCCGCCTGCACGCTCTGCACCCCCTGCTCACCGAACAGCCGCTGCCCGACCTCGCCGAGGGCACGGCGTTCACCTGGACCCGCTCGGTGGGTGATCCGCCCTCCTCGGCGCACTGGCGGCGCGAGCACACCGGCGAGGACGGCCTGCTCGACTGGAGCCAGTTCTGCTTCACCCCCGAATACCGGCACGCGCTCGCCGGCACCGTCCTGGAAGTGGACCAGGCCGAGTACCGTGAGCTCGAAGTCGGCTGCACCGGCCCCTTCGTGCTCTTCGTCGACGGCGAACCGGTGCTCTCCGGTGACGACTTCGGATACATGGAGCCGGTGCGGCACCGCGTCCGCGTTCGGCTGCGCTCCGGCTCGACGACCGTGCACCTCGCTACCTGGCAGGTCGCGTTCCGTGAGGTCCGCCATGTGGCGAGCCTGCGCGTCGACGGCCTCCCGGTACGCGTGGTCCTGCCTTCTCCGGGAGCCGACGAGTACCGCTCCCGCACCGCCGAGCAGCTGCTGGAGTCGCTCGCGGTGGGCCCGTGGGCCTGTGCCGACGGCCGCACCTGGATCTCCGGTCCGGCCGGCGGACGCCTGCTGGTGTCGGTGGACGGCCGCCCCGCCGAACCGGTCGTCCTGCCGGCCAAAGGAGCCGCACCGGTGGCACTGGCCCGACGCGCCCCGGAGACCGAGAACGCCGCGTCGATGCTGGACACCGGCGAGAACGTGCTGCGCATCACCGCCGACGATGCCCTGGCCCCGGTGTTCCGGGTGGCGCGGGTCGCCACCCTCCCCCAGCAGCGCCGTGCGGAGCCGGTCGGTGATCCCGCCGTATGGAGTGCCGAGTTGCTGCGGCACGTCGGCCGGGCCACCCCGGGCGCGGCCCGGGCCCTCGCCCGGCACGTCCTCGACCCGGAGGTTCCACTCGACCAGGCCGACCTGGACGGGCCGCTGGCGATGCTCGCCGACCGCGCCGACTGCGCGGACTTCGAAGCCGTCAGCCTCGTCCACCTCTGGCACCGTATCCCGGGCACCGACTGGCAGCCGGGACAGCGGGAAGCGGTGCGCCGCGCGCTGACCGGGTTCAAGTACTGGATCGACCAGCCCGGCCTGGACGCGATGTGCTACTTCACCGAGAACCACCAGTTCGTCTGGCACACCGCCGAACTCCTGGCCGGCGAACTCTTCCCCGACGAGGAGTTCACCAACACCGGCTGGAGGGGACACCGGCACGCCGAGCACGCACAGCCCCTCGCCGAGGAGTGGATGCGGCGCAAACTCGCCGGCGGATTCAGCGAGTTCGACTCCAACGCCTATCTGGCCATCGACACCCTCGCCCTGGTGTCCCTGGTGGAGTTCGCCGCCTCGGCCGGACTGCGCCGGCTCGCCGAGGCACTCCTCGACAAGGTACTGCTCACCCTCGCCTGCAACTCCTGGCGCGGGGTGCACGGCGCCGCCCACGGCCGCTCCTACACCCCCACCCTGCGCTCCTCCCGCTTCGAGGAGACCGCGCCCGTCATGTGGCTGCTGTGGGGCGTCGGTTCCCTGAACAGCGCCGTCCTCCCCGCCACCGCCCTGGCGACCGCCGAGCACTACCGCGTCCCGCCCGTGATCCCCGCGATCGCCGGCGAGCCCCCGCAGGAATGGGACGGCCGCCAGGTCTACCGGGGCGGCTACCGGCTCCACCACGACCTGCTGAGCCGCCCCTACGACTCCGACCTGCGCATCTGGCGCACCCCCGACGTCATGCTGTCCAGCGTCCAGGACTACCGGGCGGGCCTGCCGGGACTCCAGGAGCACATCTGGGGCGCCACCCTCGGCTCCGAGGTCCAGGTGTTCGCCACCCACCCGGCCGCCGACACCATCAGCTCCTCGGCCCGCCCGAACGCGTGGGCCGGTCAGCGCATCCTGCCGCGCGCCCGCCAGCACCGCGACACCGTCCTCGTACTGCACCGCCTCCCCGACCACACCATGACCACCCATCTGTGGTTCCCGGCCGACCTGTGCGACGAATGGCGGGAGTACGGCTGCTGGCTCGCCGGCCGGGTCGGGGACGGGTATGTCGCGGTGGCCGCGGAGGGCGGCTTCCGCCCCGACACCACCGGCGACGAGGCCCGGCAGGCCTGGACACCCGTCGGCGACGGCCGCGCCTATGTGGCGACCGTGGGCCGGCGCACGACGGACGGCTCCTTCGCCGAGTTCACCGGCTCCCTCGCCACCCCCGACTTCGGCCGGGACCGGCACGGCGATCCCGAGGTGGCGTGGGCCGCGCGGGACGGACGCCGGCTGCACCTCGCCTGGAGCGGCGCGTTCACCGCCGACGGCGCACTGCCCGACCCGGAACCCAACCCTCCGCACCTCGACAATCCGGCCTGCCGACAGGAGTTCGGCGCGAGCGAACTACGGGCGAGCTGGCGGGGCGCCGAACTGCTGCTCGACCTCGGCACGGGTCGGCGCGTGGCGCCGGCCAGCGCCATCCCGCAGGTGCGGACGGCGGGGCACCCCGCGCTCACGGAGGGGGGCTCCACGCCCACGGAGGAGGACCCCGCGCCCATGGGGGGCGACTCCCATGGCCGGTGAGAACCTGACCTCCAGCCGGCTCGCGCCCTGCCCGCCCGGAGCAGGGCGGGCGGCGGGGCCGGTCAGTAACGGAGAAGCGCTAGTGTTCCACCCCGGCTAGCGTGGCGGCCGTCGACGGAGGCCCCGCGCAGCGGATGGAGACGGGTTTGAGCATGGCCAGAATGACCGAGACGCGGGCGTCCGCGCCGCACGTGGCGGACAGCCACGACCTGATCCGTGTGCACGGAGCGCGCGAGAACAACCTCAAGAACGTCAGCCTCGAGATCCCGAAGCGCCGGCTGACGGTCTTCACCGGAGTCTCCGGCTCGGGCAAGAGCTCGCTGGTGTTCGACACCATCGCCGCCGAGTCACAGCGGCTGATCAACGAGACCTACCCCGCCTTCGTCCAGGGCTTCATGCCCAATCTGGCCCGCCCCGAGGTCGACGTCCTCGACGGACTGACCACCGCGATCATCGTCGACCAGCAGCGGATGGGCGGCGACCCCCGCTCCACCGTCGGCACCGCCACCGACGCCAACGCGCTGCTGCGCATCCTCTTCAGCCGCCTGGGCAAGCCGCACATCGGCTCGCCCAAGGCGTTCTCCTTCAACATCGCCTCCATCAGCGGCGCGGGCGCCGTCACCGTGGAACGCGCCGGACAGCAGGTCAAGGAGCGCCGCAGCTTCAGCATCACCGGCGGCATGTGCCCGCGCTGCGAGGGCCGCGGCGCCGTCACCGACCTCGATCTCGGCCAGCTCTACGACGACACCAAGTCACTCAACGAGGGCGCGATCACCGTCCCCGGCTACAAGGGCGGCGGCTGGAACTCCCGCCTCTACGCCGAGTCCGGTTTCTTCGACCCGGACAAGCCGATCAGCAAGTTCACCAAGAAGGAGCTGTACGACTTCCTGCACCGCGAGCCGACCCGGATGAAGATCGTGGGCATCAACATGACCTACGAGGGTCTGATCCCGCGCATCCAGAAGTCGATGCTCTCCAAGGACAAGGAGTCGATGCAGCCACACATCCGCGAGTTCGTGGAGCGGGCGGTCACCTTCGCCACCTGTCCCGACTGCGACGGCACCCGCCTCAACGAGGGCGCCCGCTCCTCGAAGATCGACGGGATAAGCATCGCCGACGCCTGCGCGATGCAGATCAGCGACCTGGCCGCATGGGTCAAGGGCCTCGACGAGCCGTCGGTGGCACCGCTCCTCAAGAGCCTCCACGACACCCTGGAGTCGTTCGTGGAGATCGGCCTCGGCTATCTCTCGCTGGACCGGCCGGCGGGCACCCTGTCCGGCGGCGAGGCACAGCGCACCAAGATGATCCGCCACCTCGGCTCCTCGCTCACCGACGCCACCTACGTCTTCGACGAGCCCACCACCGGCCTGCACCCGCACGACATCCAGCGCATGAACGGCCTGCTGCTGCGGCTGCGCGACAAGGGAAACACCGTCCTCGTCGTCGAGCACAAGCCGGAGGTCATCGCGATCGCCGACCATGTCGTCGACCTCGGCCCCGGTGCCGGCGCGGGCGGCGGCACCGTCTGCTTCGAGGGCACCGTCGAAGGCCTGCGCAAGGCCGGCACCATCACCGGCCGCCACATCGACGACCGGGCCACCCTCAAGGAGAGCGTCCGCAAGCCCACCGGGGCGCTGGAGATCCGGGGCGCGAGCACCCACAACCTCCAGGGCGTCGACGTCGACGTCCCGCTCGGGGTCCTGACCGTCGTCACCGGCGTCGCCGGCTCCGGCAAGAGCTCCCTGGTACACGGCTCGATCCCGGCCGGCGCCGGGGTCATCTCCGTCGACCAGGGCGCCATCCGCGGCTCCCGGCGCAGCAACCCGGCGACGTACACCGGGCTCCTCGAACCCATCCGCAAGGCCTTCGCCAAGGAGAACGGCGTCAAGCCGGCCCTGTTCAGCCCCAACTCCGAGGGCGCCTGCCCCACCTGCAACGGCGCCGGCGTCGTCTACACCGACCTGGCGATGATGGCCGGCGTCGCCACCACCTGCGAGGACTGCGACGGGAAGCGGTTCGAGACCTCGGTGCTCGACTACGAACTCCACGGCCACGACATCAGTCAGGTGCTGGGCCTGTCGGTGAACGAGGCCGTGGAGTTCTTCGCGGCGGACGCGGCGAACGTCCCGGCCGCCCAGCGGATCGCGCAGCGGCTCCAGGACGTCGGTCTCGGCTACCTCACCATCGGCCAGCCACTCACCACCCTGTCCGGCGGCGAGCGCCAGCGCCTCAAGCTGGCCACGCACATGGCCGACAAGGGCGGCGTCTACGTCCTCGACGAGCCGACCGCGGGCCTGCACCTCGCCGACGTCGAGCAACTCCTCGGCCTGCTCGACCGGTTGGTCGACTCCGGCAAGTCCGTCATCGTCGTCGAGCACCACCAGGCAGTCATGGCCCACGCCGACTGGATCATCGACCTCGGCCCCGGCGCCGGTCACGACGGCGGCCGGATCGTCTTCCAGGGCACCCCGGCCGACCTCGTCGCCGCCCGTACGACCCTCACCGCCGACCACCTGGCCGAGTACGTCGGCGCCTGACCGCGCCCAGCCCGCCGTGACGCGCAGGAACTCCGCCACCAGCGGACCCTGCGCACCGCTCCGAGAAGTTTGAATATTCAAACGTGAGTTCGTTACGGTATGCGCATGACCACGACGCCACGCTGGCTGAACGCCGAGGAACGACGGGCGTGGCTCGCCTACGTCCAGTTCTCCACGCACCTGTCCGACCACCTGAACCGCCAGCTGCGGCGCGATGCGGGCATGACCCATGCCGACTACACCCTGCTCGCCCACCTGTCCTCGGTCAGGGATCACAGCCTGACCATGTCCGAGCTCGCCGAACGCCTGAAGATCACCCGAAGCCGCCTCACCCACGCGGTGACCCGCCTCCAGGAGACCGGCTACGTCGACCGCCACGAGGATCCCGCCAACCGCCGCAATCAGCTCGCCGTCCTCACCGAGGCGGGCATGCGCCTCCTGGAGCGCGCGGCCCCCGGCCACCTGGAGGCGGTCCGCCGAGCCGTATTCGACGCCCTCACCCCCGAGCAGGTGACCCAGTTCGCCGCGATCGGCGAGGCGATCAACACCGCGCTCCAGCGCATGGACGCCGACAGCGACGAGCAGGAGGCGCTGCCCTGGCGCCGACGCTAGGAGCCGGCGTCCGACGGGCCGAGGAGTCCGTGGGGTTCATGGCCCCCGTGCACGAGCCCCGGGGCCGCTGCGTCCGTCGAGGAGCTGAAGGCCGCGCTCAAGGGCGAGGACACCGCCGAGATCCGCACCGCCACCGAGAAGGTCGCGGCC
>NZ_JBEOTA010000060.1:15840-25978 GCF_040303265.1 Streptomyces sp. NPDC096040 | reverse complement strand
GCCGCCCCTCCGCCGGGCCCGGGGCCGCCGCCCCCCCCCCCCCGCCCGCCGCCCCCCCCCCCCCCGCGCCCCCCCCCCCCCCCCACGACCAGCCCTAACGGCGCCGCACCCGAACGACGGCCCATCGCGGCGCCCCCGGCGGAGCGCATACGCTGCACTCATGACCCCGCAGGCCGCCACCCCCGCCTACCGCAGGCTGTCCGTCGAGGAGCGGCGCAGCCAGCTCCTCGAAGCGGCCCTCTCCCTCTTCGCGCACCGCGCCCCCGAGGACGTCTCGCTCGACGACGTGGCGGAGGCGGCCGGGGTCTCCCGCCCCCTGGTGTACCGGTACTTCCCGGGCGGCAAGCAGCAGCTCTACGAGGCCGCGCTCAGGTCGGCCGCCGAGGAGCTGGAGCACTGCTTCGACGAACCCCGCGAGGGCCCTCTGCTGCCCCGCCTCTCCCGGGCCCTCGACCGCTACCTCGCCTTCGTCGACCAGCACGACGCCGGCTTCAGCGCCCTGCTCCAGGGCGGCAGCGTGGTGGAGACCTCTCGGACGACGGCGACCGTGGACGGCGTACGACGGGCTGCCGCGCAGCACATTCTCAGCCACCTCGACATCGCCGACCCCGGGCCCCGGCTGCGGATGACCGTCCGTATGTGGATCACCGCTGTCGAGGCGGCCTCTCTGATCTGGCTCGACGAGGACAAGCAGCCGCCCGTCGAGGAGCTGCGGGACTGGCTGGTGGACCAGTTCGTCGCCGTGCTGAGCGTGACCGCGCGCCGCGACCCGCAGACGGCCGCCCTCGTCGACGCCCTCGCGGCGGATGGCTGAAACTGGTGCCGTGAAGAGTCAGGACACCCCCTTCGAGGGCGGCCCCATGGACGGGCGTGTGCTCCCGGTGCTGCTCGGCATGACCGGCCACCCCCCGAAGACGTACCGCATCCCGGTCCCGGACCCGGACGGAGGCAGGCCCACCGTCCTGGTCTACCGCCGAGTCCCCCGCGGACACAGCAGGCGCCTGGGTCTGACCCAGGGCTGGAAGTACACGTACGACCCCACGGGCAAGGGTGCCGGCGCAGGCCCGAAGTGGCCGTGGTCGAAGCCGGACCCGGAACCGGCCCCCGCACCGGACACCACGTCGCCCCGCAAGCCGGATGACACCGAAGGGTGAGAGGCTTGCGCCGAATCGCCCACAATCGCTGGCGCGGACCGAACGTACATGTCTGATTATCACGATGCGGAATGGAGAGACCGTCCCGCATCGGAGGTGATGACGTGTCAGGAAGGTTTCTGCGCCTGGCCTGTACGGCCGCGGTGGCGGCCCAGGCCGTCCTCGCGCCTGGGCCCGCACTCGCCGCACCCGGCCCCGAGCGGCCGGTGGCCGAGCTGCTGACCGACCTTCAGGGGTTGTACCGGCAGGCCGAACAGGCCACCGAGACCTACAACGCGACCGAGGAGCAGCTGAAGCGGCAGCGCGCCGAGGTGGACCGGCTGGACGACGAGCTGGCCAGGGCCCGGCTCTCCCTGCACACCAGCAGGGCCGAGGCGGGCCGGCTGGCCAGGCAGCAGTACCAGAGCACCACCGGGATCTCCCCGTACGTACGACTACTGCTCGCCCGTGACCCGCAGCACGCGCTGGACGAGGGCCATGTCATCGGGCAGTTGGCGCGCGCCCGGGCCGAGACGGTGGGTCGACTCGCGGGCGACGAGAAGAAGCAGAAAGACCTGGCCCGCAAGGCCCGCAAGGCGCTGGACACCCGACTCTCCCTCGCCGAAAGGCAGAAGAAGCAGCGCGACGAGGTCCAGGACCGGCTGTCCGAGGTGGAGCGCATGCTGGCCTCCCTCACCCCCGCCCAGCTCACCGCCCTCGCCGACCTGGAGCAGAGCAACACGGCCGACGCGCAGCGGAAACTCACCACGTCCGGCGCCCTGAGCACCGCCACGCCGCCCCCGTCCCAGGAGGGCGACCGTGCGGTGCGCTACGCGGTACGGCAGCTGGGGAAGCCGTACCAGTGGGGCGCGCAGGGCCCGACGTCGTACGACTGCTCGGGCCTGACCTCACAGGCCTGGGACCACGCCGGCACCCCCATCCCGCGCACCAGCCAGGAGCAGTGGGCGGACCTCCCGCACGTCCCGCTGGACCAGCTGCGCCCCGGTGACCTGGTCGTCTACTTCCCCGAGGCCACCCATGTGGCCCTCTACCTGGGCGACGGCAAGGTGGTCCAGGCCCCTCGCCCCGGCGCGAAGATCAAGGTCTCCCCGATCGCGGCCAACCCCATCCTGGGCGCGGTGCGCCCGGACCCGAAGGCCCGCCCCCTGGGCCGCTACACACCCCCGACGATCCCGAAGTCGGCGACGCTGGGCCCGGACGAAGGCCTGGGAACCTCGGAGCTGACGGCTCCGACACCCACCTGAGGGGCGCGGGGAACTCAGGCCAGCAGCCCCGAGCTCTTCCACAACCGCCGCCCGGCCCCGCGCAGAACACCGATGTCGTCCAGGAAGTCCGTCAGCTTCCTCGCCCCGCTCTGCATGACCTCCCGCCGGTGCCCGCTCGCCCGCACCTGCGCCACGGCCTCCCGCCGGTCCAGCCCCACATTGGTGTAGACCTCGGGATTGACGAAGGCCACCGAGAACACCCGCGCGAACTCCCCGGAGGTGACCCGTGTGAACTCCTGCGACCACCGGGGCGCCGTCACCATCTGGCGGCGCAGCTCCTCGCGGGCGTAGCGGACGTGCCGGGCCTCCTCGACCACGTGGATCCGCGTGACCCCCCGGATCAGCGGCTGCACCCGCTCGTCGGGGAACGTCAGCCGCTGCATCCAGTCCAGGACCTCCTCGCCGAGCAGCGTCGCCGTGAAGGAACCGGGCGTCGTCGAGATCGTCTTGAACAGGCGGCCCAGGTTCAGGTGTGCCCGGCTCACCGGGTACCAGGGCGCGTCACCGCGGGCTATCAGGCGCGCGAACATCTTCGAGTGCCGGCACTCGTCCTCGATCTCGGTCAGCGCGTAGCGCACATGCGCGCTCGTCGCCGCCTTGTCGTAGATGTGCCGCACCAGCAGCTGCATCAGGATCAGCTCGAACCAGATGCCGAGGGAGGCCAGCGCCGCCGCCTCGTGCTGGGAGAGCAGGATCCGCTGTTCCTCGGACATCCGCTTCCACATCGGGGTGTCGTAGAGCGACACCAGCTCCGGCGGCCAGAACCACTTGCCCTCCTCGAAGGGCGCGTCCCAGTCCAGCTCCTTGTCCGGGTCGAAGGAGTGCTTCGCGGAGGAGACGAGCAGCCGTTCGGCCACCTGCTCGCGGTCCTTGAGCAGGCCGAGCGCGTCGCGCAGTCCGTCGACGGCGTCCGCTTCCGTCAGGGTCGTCATGGCTTCCTCACCTCGTTACCCGGGGTATGTCGTCGTCGGCTCTTATGAGACCGCTTGTCAGCAAGGTGGTCAATCCCCCGCGCACGACTTGTTGACCCCGCGTCTACCCCGGCACCTTCCACCCGGGCCGGTCAGAGTCCCAGCACCGCCCGCATCACCGCCCGGGCGATCGGCGCCGCGTCGCCGCCCCCGCTGATCTCGCCCCGGTCGGCCGCCGCGTCCTCGACCACCACGGCCACCGCGACCTTCGGCTCCAGGTCGGTGTCCGCCTGCGCCCAGGACACGAACCAGGCGTACGGCACCCCGGAGTTGCCGAGTCCGTGCTGCGCGGTGCCGGTCTTGCCGCCGACCGTGGCGCCGCGGATCGCCGCGTTGGAGCCGGTGCCCTCCTGGACCACGTCCGTCATGAGCTCCTTCATCCGGACGGCCGTCGAGGGGCTCATCACCTGCCGGACCGGCCCGGCACCGCCCGTGGTGACCGTCTCGCCGGTCCGCCGCACGGTCCGCTCCACCAGATACGGCGGCCGTGCCATCCCGCCGTTCGCCACCGCCGCCGCGACCATCGCCATCTGCAGCGGCGTGGCCCGGGTGTTGTACTGCCCGATCGACGACAGCGCCAGCTGTGCCTTGTCCACGCTCGTGTCGAAGGTGCTCGGCGCGGTGGCGAAGGGGATGCGCAGATGCCTGTCGTTGAAGCCGAACGCCTGGGCCGTCGCCGTCATGTCCGCGACTCCCACGTCCACGCCCAGCTTCGCGAAGACCGTGTTGCAGGACCACTCGAAGGCCTCCCGCAGCGAGGCGTCCTCGCAGCCGCCCCCCTCGTTGGTCAGCCGGGTCGTGGTGCCCGGCAGCCGGTAGGGGTCGGGGGAGTCGGTCGGCGTGTCCAGGTCGGTGACCACGCCCGCGTCCAGCGCGGCCGCCGCGGTGACCACCTTGAAGGTCGAACCCGGCGGATACGTCTGCCGTACCGCACGGTTGAGCATCGGCTTCTCCGGGTCGCCGTTGAGACGGGCCCAGGCCGAGGCTACCGCCTCGTCGTTGCCGGACAGTTCGGAGGGGTCGTACGACGGGGTGGAGACCAGGGCGAGGATCCGGCCGGTCGCCGGTTCGATCGCGGCCACCGCGCCCTTGCGCGCGCCCAGGCCCCGGAAGGCGGCCTCCTGGGCGTACCGGTCCAGGGTCGTGACGACGTTCCCGCCCGGGTTCGGCGACCGGCCGGTGTCGTTCCACAGCGGGAACGGCGACAGCATCGGGTCGGTGCCGGAGAGCAGCGCGTCCTCGGCGTGCTCCAGGAACGTGGTGCCGTACAACTGGGAGGCGAAGCCGGTGACCGGGGCGTACAACGGGCCCTGCGGGTAGGTGCGTTCGTAGCGCAACTGCTCCCTGCTGTCCCGGGAGCCGGTGACCGGCTCGCCGCCGACCAGGATGTCACCGCGCGGCAGGCCGTAACGTGCGATGGTGGCCCGGCGGTTGGCGGGGTTGTCGTCGTAGGCGTGGGCCCGGACCACCTGGACGCGGGCGGCGTTGACGAGCAGGGCGAAGAGCAGCAGGGCGCAGAAGGCGCGGGCCCGCCGGATGTACCTGGCCATGCCGGCACCCTGGCGGTCGTACCGGCTCATGGGGCCACCTGCCCGTCGTAGTGGCGGCGGGCCGAGTCGCTCACCCGGATCAGCAGCGCCACGATCGCCCAGTTGGTGACCACCGAGGAGCCGCCCTGGGCGAGGAACGGCATCGCCATGCCGGTCAGCGGGATCAGCCCGGTCACCCCGCCCGCGATGACGAAGACCTGGAGCGCGACGATCGAGGCGAGCCCGACCGCGAGCAGCCGGCCGAAGGGCTCGCGCAGGGCGAGGCCGGCCCGGTAGCCGCGCTCGACGAGCAGGCCGTAGAGGAGGAAGATCGCGGAGAGGCCGGTGAGGCCGAGCTCCTCGCCCGCGGTGGCCAGGACGAAGTCCGACTTGGTGGCGAAGCCGATCAGGATCGAGTGGCCGAGACCGAGTCCGGTGCCGAGGACCCCGCCGGCGGCGAACGCGAAGAGGGACTGGGCGAGTTGGTTCGGCCCCTGCCCGGCGTCGATCGAGGCGAAGGGGTGCAGCCAGTCCTCGATCCGGCCGTGGACATGCGGTTCCAGAGGGCCGACGGCCACCGCGCCGAGCACCGCGAGCAGCAGGCCCACCGCGATCCAGCCGGTGCGCCCGGTGGCGACGTAGAGCATCACGACGAAGAGACCGAAGAAGAGCAGGGACGTGCCCAGGTCTCGTTCGAGGATCAGGACGCCGACGCTCACCAGCCAGATGGTGAGGATCGGACCGAGCACCCGCCCGGTCGGGAACTGCATGAACCACAGCCGGCGGCCCGCGTAGGCGAGGGCGTTGCGGTTGGCGGCCAGGTAGGCGGCGAAGAACACCGCGAGCAGCACCTTCGCGAACTCGCTCGGCTGGATGGAGAATCCGGCGATCCGGATCCAGATCCGGGCGCCGTTGACGGCCGGGAAGAAGATCGGGAGCAGCAGCAGGACGAGCGCGGCGGTGACCCAGACGTAGGCGTAGCGCTGGAGGACGCGATGGTCGCGCAGCATCAGCACGACCAGGATGAACAGGCCGACGCCCAGGGTGGACCAGACGAGTTGGGCGGGGGCCGCCCGGTCGCCGGGGGTCTGCAGGTCCAGCCGGTAGATCAGGACCAGGCCGAGTCCGTTGAGCAGCACGCCGATCGGAAGCGGCAGCGGGTCGGCGTACGGCGCGCGGAAGCGTACGGCGAGATGGGCGACGAGCGCGAGGAAGCCGAGGCCGGCGCCGTAACCGGCGGCGCCCGGCGGGACGGTACCGGTCCGGGCCAGGCCGACCGCGCAGTAGCCGTACACGGAGAGCAGCACGGCCAGCACGATCAGGGCGAGTTCGATGCCACGGCGCCGGGGGAGAGGTACGGCGGAGGTGGGGGACTCGGGCGCCGCCAGGGTGGTTCCGGCCTTGGTCATGTCCGGAACTTACCCAAATAGTGGGAGGTGTGTGTGTTGTATGGGTGCCGTCAGCACCAGCGTGGCGTGCGGCCGGGGGTGTCGACGGAGCGGGCGGTTGCCCAGGCCCCGGTGTCGTCCGAGGTACCAGACGCGGTCACAAGGTACCCGCGGCCCCGCAGCCCCCTACGGCAGCGTCAACGTCGCCACAGCCCCACCGCCGATCGCGTTCGCGAACGACAGCCGCGCCCCCAGCACCTCCGCCTGCCCCGCCGCGATCGTCAGCCCCAGCCCATGGCCCTTGGTCCCGGCCTCCGTCCGGAACCGCTGGGGACCGTGTGCCAACAGGTACTCGGGAAACCCGCCCCCGTGATCCCGCACGGTGACCTCCTTCCCCTCCACCGTCAGCACCACCGGTGGCCGCCCGTGCCGGTGCGCGTTGGCGACCAGGTTCCCCAGCACCCGTTCCAGCCGCCGCCGGTCCGTCTCCACCCACACGTCTCGTACGACCTTCACCTCGGTCTCCGTCCCGGACGCCCGCACCACCCGCTCGGCCAGCGCGCCCAGCGCCTCCGCGTCGGTCTCCAGCCGCTCCCGGCCCATGTCGAGGCGGGAGATCTCCAGCAGGTCCTCGGTGAGCGTGCGCAGCGCGGCGACCCGGTCCCGCACCAGTTCCGTCGGCCGCCCCGGAGGCAGCAGTTCCGCCGCCGCGTGCAGCCCGGTCAGCGGTGTCCGCAGCTCGTGCGCCACGTCGGCGGTGAACCGCTGCTCGCTCAGCAGCTTGCTCTGCAGTGACGCGGCCATGCCGTCCAGCGCGGCGGCGACCGCGGCCACCTCGTCCTGCGGCCGGGTCGGATCCTTCGTCAAGGGGTCGTGCACCCGCGCGTCCAGGTCCCCGGCGCTGATCCGGCGGGCCACCTGCGCGGTGCCGTGCAGTCGCCGGGTCACCCGGGTCACCGCGAACGCGCCGACCAGCAGCGTCGCCCCGATGGCGAGGGCCGACGACCAGAGGATGGAGCCGTCGAGGCCGGCGATCGTACGGGCCTGCTGGGAATAGTCGACGGCCACCGCGAGCGCCCGGCCACGGTCGGCCGGGCCCGCCGCCCACATCGTGGGGCGACCGCCGTCCCTGGCGACCATCGTGCCGCGCTCCCCGGCCACCGCCAGCGCCCGCAGCCGCGGCGGCAGCCCCGCCGGGTCGATCGCGGAGCCCGGCAGCAGCGCGTCGCCCGACTCGTACGCGGTCGTCGCGTCCGCGAGCCGGGACAGCGCCTGGTCACGGGCCTGGGCGACGGTCTGGTCGGTGACCGACACATGCACGAGTACGCCGAGCAGGGCGGCCAGCGCACAGCACATCACCGTGATGAACGCGGCCGACTTCGCCGCGAGCGTCCCGGCCCAGCGGGGGAGCCTCATCGCGCGCTCGCGGAGGCGGACGCAGCGGGGGTGGCGGAGGCGGAGGGTGCCGGAGTGTGGGTGTGCCGTGCCTTCCCGGTGCGCAGGAACTCGTCCCGGGAGAACACCATCGCCTTCTGCTGCGGATCCCACGCCCAGGTCGTCCGGTACTCGTACCCGCTGATCCCGGCCGGCGACCGGACGATGACCGTCCGCCCGGCCAGCTCGACGCCGATGATCGCGTCGTTGTCCTCCAGCACCTGCACCAGTTTGTGCTGCTCGACGGTGTAGACGCGCAGCGCCGTCTGGTTGGTCGGATACAGCCGGAAGCCGAGCGTCAGCTCGTCCCGCCCGTCCCCGGTCAGATCCCGGTAGTACGCCTTCAGCAGCGGACACCGCGCCCCGCCGCCCCCGGCCGCGCACTCCTTCATCCGGTTCGCGGTCTCGTGGTAGGCGCCCTTGGCTCCGTAGTCCGCCGAGCCCGAGGCGATCTCCGCCCCTACGACGGCCACCGGGTCGACCCTGCGGAGGTCGTCGCCGGGAACCGTGACGCCCTTGACGGTCTGCGCGCTGCCCTCGTCGTAGGGCCAGGCCGGGCTGGACGCCGGCCGCAGGTCGGGCCAGAGCTTCACCGGGCTGACCGCGGTCGGGGTGGCCCCGGCCCCCTGCAGGCCGCCGGAGTCGCCACAGCCCGCCACCGCCGTCGCCAGCAGGGCGACGCCGGCCGCGGCGAGGGCGGTACGGACGGGACGACGGGTCGGCACGCTGCTCCTGGGCGGTTCGGGGGTTTGTGGGTCTCGGGGCCCCGTACACCTTATTCGCAGATTCGTAGGGAAGTCCTTTTTGCGCCTCAGGGTGGCCGGTGCAGGGGAGAGGCTACTCGGCGAGCTCCTCAAGCAGCCGGGCGGTGGACAGACCGGCGCGAAGATAGGCGACGAACAGCTCGTTGTGCAGCGCCCAGGGCGAGCGCCGGTCCCGCACCAGCCGGATCGCCTCCTCGGCCGTACGCCCCCGGTGCACCAGCGCCTGCGCGACCACCAGCCCCGACCGGTTGTACCCGCTGTGGCAGCGCACCAGCACCGACCGCCCGGAATCCAGGGCCTCGCTGGCCGCCCGGGCGAGCCGGATCACGCCCGCCAGCTGGGTACCGTCCAGTGGCCCGTCGGGAATCGGCCACACATGATGCTCGACCCCGGTGTCCGGCCCGTGCCCGGGCACCCGCAGCAGACTCTGCACCAGATCGAACTCGTCCCGTACGACGGCGGACTCCAGCCGCCCCGCACGCCCCCGGAACTCATGGCCGCCCATCCACAGCCCGGGCAGCACCTCGCTCCACGGTCTGTCCGCAGCCGGAACCTCGTACCGCTCCCCATGGATCCGCACCGGCGCCTCCCCGCTGCGCGCGCCAACCCCTGTCAAAGGTAGCGGGGTTCTTGCCCGCGGAGCACCCCGCCTGTTCCCATGGTCGAGGGGTGATGCCGCAATGAGCGGACTGCGCGTCGTGCCGACCTGGCGCCAGGGCCAGGAACGGCTGTACGTCTGCCTCACGGACGGACGGAACATCGCCTGGTACGACCGTGAGGCGGGCCGGGTGAACCTGCTCAGCGAGGAGCGCCGGGACGACGTACTCGAAACCCTGAGGCCGTTCCTGACCGGCCCCGTCACGGTCGGCCCGCCACCGGTGCCCACGCCTGCCGAACTGGCGCGGCTGACCCTGCACCCCGACGACGACCTCGCGCCCAACCGCCCCGGCGAGGCGCTGCTGATCGCCCTCGACCGGGACCCCGGCCCGGCCTACCGCCTCCGCCCGGACCCGCGCCGCCGCGCCCTGACCGCCGAGCAGACCGTCGGCGACGCCCTGGACCGCCTGGACGGCGCGGGCTGGCACGCCCTGCACTCCGTCCCGCTCCCCGGCGGCGACCGCCTCCACCATCTGCTGATCGGCCCCGGCGGCCTCTTCTGCGTGCACTCGCTGTACGCCCGCAGGCAGAAGGTCCTGGTCGCCGACCCGATGGTCACCCTGGGCCGCCGCGAGCCCCGGCCGCTGCTGCGCCGGCTGCGCGCGGACGCCGACCGGGCCTCGTACGCCCTCACGGCCGAGGTCCGTCCCGTCCTGGCCCTGACCGACCCGGCGGACATCACGCTGACAGCCCCGGCCCGCGAGGTCCGCATCCTCCGTGACCGGGACCTGGAGGGACTGGCCCGCCTGGGCGGAGTGCTCAAACCGGCGGACGTCGAGGCACTGCACGCGATGGCGCGGGACCGCAACACGTGGGGGAGGGTGTAACCACCCTCGGCCTGTCCGGCGCCGCTCGGCGACCCCCTACGGCAGCGGCGCCGCCCGCTCCGCGTCCAGCAGCGGCGCGAGCAGGTCCCCGTACTCCTCGACCCGCCCCGGGATGTCCCTGGCCCGGAACTCCAACTCCTCACGGCAGC
>NZ_JBEOTA010000060.1:0-15742 GCF_040303265.1 Streptomyces sp. NPDC096040 | reverse complement strand
GTGGCGCCGCCCGCTCCGCGTCCAGCAGCGGCGCGAGCAGGTCCCCGTACTCCTCGACCCGCCCCGGGATGTCCCCGGCCCGGAACTCCAACTCCTCACGGCAGCGGCGCCGCCCGCTCCGCGTCCAGCAGCGGCGCGAGCAGGTCCCCGTACTCCTCGACCCGCCCCGGGATGTCCCCGGCCCGGAACTCCAACTCCTCCACGCGCCGGCAGGCCGCGACCTCCTCCCAGGTCACCGGCGTCGACACCATCGGCTCCCGCCGCGCCCGGACCGTGTACGGGGCCGCCGTCGTCTTCCGGCCCGCGTTCTGGCTCCAGTCCACGAACACCTTCCCCGGCCGCAGACTCCGTGTCATCCGGTGCACGACCAGCCGCGGCATCTTCCGCTCAGCCGCCACGGCCAGCCCCTTGGCGTACTCGCTCACCCGCTCGCTGGACGCCCCCCGCACCCCCGCCAGCAGATGCAGCCCCTTCGAACCGGCCGTCTTGACATGCGCCTCGATCCCGTCCGCGGCCAGCCTCTCCCGCAGCCACAGCGCGACCTCACAGCACTGCACCACCGTCGCCGGAGCCCCGGGGTCCAGGTCGAAGACGATCCGGTCGGCCTCGTCCGGCGTCTGCACCAGCCACTGATGCGTATGGAACTCGGTGACCAGGTTCGCCGCCCACATCAGGCTCGCCAGGTCCTGCACCAGCACCATCCGGGCCGGTCCGTCCGACCGGCGCACCTCGGCGGTGGTGACCCACTCGGGCGTACCCGGCGGCACGTTCTTGGTGAAGAACACCTGGCCGTCCGGCCCGTCCGGATAGCGCAGGAAGGACACCGGCCGGTCGCGCAGATGCGGCAGCAGGACCTCGGCCGACGTCGCGTAATAGTGCAGCAGCTCGCCCTTGGTGAACCCGGTCGCCGGATACAGCACCTTCTCCAGATTGCTGAGCGCGACCCTTCGCCCGTCCACCTCTGTGATCGGCGTCATACGATGACAATCTCATACAAAGCCTTGGTATTCGGACGGAGGGAAGCCGCAGGTGCGATCCATATGGAACGGCGCGATCTCCTTCGGCCTCGTCAGCATCCCGATCAAGCTGGTGAACGCGACGGAGAATCACTCGATCTCCTTCCGCCAGATCCACACCGAGGACAACGGCCGGATCCGCTACCGCAAGTTCTGCGAACCGGAGGACCGCGAGGTCACCCAGTCGGAGATCGGCAAGGGGTACGAGGACGCCGACGGCACGGTCATCCCGATCACCGACGACGACCTGTCCCACCTGCCCATCCCCACCGCCCGCACCATCGAGATCGTCGCCTTCGTCCCGGCCGACCGGATCGACCCGCTCCAGATGGACGCGGCGTACTACCTGGCGGCCTCCGGCGCCCCCGCCGCGAAGCCGTACACCCTCCTGCGGGAGGCCCTGAAACGCAGCCACAAGGTGGCCATCGCGAAATACGCGCTGCGCGGCCGCGAACGCCTCGGCATGCTCCGCGTGGTGGGCGACGCCATCGCCATGCACGGCCTGCTCTGGCCGGACGAGGTCCGCACCCCGGAGGGCGTCGCCCCCGATGTCGACGTCACCGTCCGCGACAAGGAACTCGACCTCGCCGACGCCCTGATGGACACCCTGGGCGAGGTCGAGCTGGAGGACCTGCACGACGAGTACCGGGCGGCCCTGGAGGAGGTCATCGCGGCGAAGGCGGCCGGCGAGGCCCCACCGGAGGCCCCCGAACCGGCGAACGGCGGCAAGGTACTCGACCTGATGGCGGCCCTGGAGAAGAGCGTGCGGGCGGCGAAGGGGTCGCGGGGCGAGGAGGCGGAGGTAACTCCTCTGCCGAGCAGGGGGACCACGAAGAAGACCGCGGCAAAGAAATCCGCGGAGAAGAGGTCTGCGGCGAAGAAGACGACTGCGAAAAAATCCGCGACGAAGTCGGCAGCCGCGAAGAAGACCACGGAGAAGAAGGCCACGGAGAAGAAGACGACCGCGAAGAAGACGACCGCCAGGAAGACCACGCCTCGCAAGCGCTCCGCATGACTACGTGTGACTCCGCACGACAACGTGCCCCGAAGCTAGGTCACACGCTGAGCGACTCGGCCGGAGCGAGGTGACGGAACCTGACCGGCCCGGTACTCGTAGTCCCGTGCGCCCAGGATGAGCCGCTTGGTCCCATACTCTCGAACTTCGACAGGCGAGCACCCTCGATATCGGTGCTCAGATCCGGTCGCGCATGCCGGCGCAGCAGATCACGCAGCTCGTCAAGGTGCATACGCCGATCGCAGCACAGCCCGGCGGCAGGGGTCGGCGGCTTCGGTGGCGGCTGCGACGAGGGTTCCGGCTCGCGTTCGGCGGTGGCGCGCCTGCGACGACGGTTGCGGCGGTGACTGCGGCTCGCGGCTGCGGCGGTGACGAAGTGGTACGGCGGGTCTACTTGGCCGCCCAGAGCCCGCGGACGTGCCCGATGTGGCGTGTCATGACCTCGTGGACGGCCTCCTCGTCGCGGGTGATGAGCGCGTCGAGAATCTCGAGGTGCTCCTCGGCGGAGGCCAGCAGACGGCCCGCCTCCAGCAGGGCGGTGAGGCCGTAGAGGCGGGAGCGCCCCCGCAGGTCCCCGACGACCTCGACGAGGTGGGAGTTGCCGGCGAGGGCGAGCAGACCGAGGTGGAAGCGGGTGTCGGCGTCGACGTAGGAGACCAGGTCCCCCGCCACGGCGGCGTGGACGATCTCCCGCGCGGCGGGGCGCAACACCTCCAGGGAGACCGGGTCGGCGGTCCTCGCCAGCTCCACCACGGTCGGGATCTCGATGAGGGCACGGACGTGGGTGTACTCGTCGAGCTGCTTCTCCGAGACGTCGGTGACCCGGAACCCCTTGTTGGGGACGGTGTCGACCACGCCCTCCCTGACCAGGTCCAGCATGGCCTCGCGCACCGGGGTCGCCGAGACGCCGAAACGGGCGGCGAGCGTCGGCGCGGAGTACACCTCGCCGGGGCGCAGCTCACCGGCGATCAGCGCGGCCCGCAGGGCGTCGGCGACCCGCTCCCGGTAGCTGCTTTTCTTGCCGCCCAGGGTGGGCAGGGCCGGGGGAGCGGCGGCGGGTGAGCTGTGCTGGGCGGCGGGCATGGGTGTCTCCTCGTACGGCACGTGCGGTGTCCGAGGCGTGGGGACGTGCACGTGCATGCTCTCGGCGTCATGTGCAATGTCACGCACCATAAGTATCGCTGGTTGGCAGTGCCGAGGTCGGATGGTCGGACCCTAAAGGACGAAGCCGGTCGGGAACGGGTCGGTCGGGTCGAGCAGGTACTGGGCGGTGCCGGTGATCCAGGCCCGGCCGGTGAAGCTGGGCAGGACGGCGGGACGGCCGGCGACCTCGGTGGTGCCGAGGAGCCGGCCGGTGAACCGCGTCCCGATGAAGGACTCGTTCACGAACTCGGTGTTGAGGGGGAGTTCGCCGCGGGCGTGCAGCTGGGCCATGCGTGCGCTGGTGCCGGTGCCGCAGGGGGAGCGGTCGAACCAGCCGGGGTGGATGGCCATCGCGTGCCGGGAGTGTCGGGCGGTGGCGCCGGGCGCGATGAGATGGACGTGGTGGCAGCCGCGGATGGACGGGTCCTCCGGATGGACGGGCTCCGCCTCGGCGTTGATCGCCTCCATGAGCGAGAGACCGGCCTTGAGGATGTCCCCCTTGCGGGAACGGTCGAAGGGCAGGCCGAACTCGACCAGCGGCAGGATGGCGTAGAAGTTGCCGCCGTATGCCATGTCGTATGTCACCGTCCGGCCGTCGGCGAGGGTGATCTTACGGTCGAGGCCGACGGAGAAGGACGGCACGTTCGCGAGGGTGACATGCCGGGCCGCCCCGTTCTCCACCGCGACCTCGGCGACGACGAGACCCGCCGGGGTGTCGAGCCGGATCGTGGTGACCGGCTCGACGACCTCGACCATGCCGGTCTCCACCAGCACGGTGGCCACACCGATGGTGCCGTGCCCGCACATCGGCAGATAGCCGGAGACCTCGATGTAGATCACACCCCAGTCGCAGTCGGGCCGGGTCGGGGGTTGCAGGACCGCCCCGCTCATCGCCGAGTGCCCGCGCGGCTCGTTCATCAGCAACTGCTTGATGTCGTCGTGGTGTTCACGGAAGTACAGCCGCCGCTCGTTCATGGTCGCGCCGGGAACGGTGCCGATCCCGCCGGTGATCACTCGGGTGGGCATGCCCTCGGTGTGCGAGTCGACGGCGTGCAGGACGAGTTTGCTGCGCATGACGCTCCTGGTGAGTGGTCCGGCTCGGTTACGCGAGTCCGACGGCGACGGCCCGCTCGGTGGCGGCGCGGACGGCGGCCTCCTGCGCGGGCAGCAGCGGCACCCGCGGCGGACGGACGGGACCGCCGGGCCGGCCGACGATGTCCATGGACAACTTGATGGCCTGTACGAACTCGACCTTGGAGTCCCAGCGCAGCAGCGGGTGCAACTGCTCGTACAGCTTCTTGGCGGTCGCGAGGTCGCCGCCCACGGCCGCCCGGTACAGCTCGACGCTCGCGCGGGGCAGCGCGTTCGGGTAGCCGGCCACCCAGCCCTTGGCACCGGCGATCGCCAGCTCCAGCAGGACGTCGTCGGCGCCGATCAACAGGTCCAGGTCCGGGGCGAGTTCGGCGAGCCGGTAGGCACGGCGGACATCGCCGGAGAACTCCTTGACGGCGTGGACGAAGCCCTCGGCGTGCAACTTGGCCAGCAGCTCCGGGACCAGGTCGACCTTGGTGTCGATGGGGTTGTTGTACGCGACGACCGGGACGCCCGCCTTCGCGACCTCCGCGTAATGCGCCAGCACCGAGCGCTTGTCGGCGCGGTAGGCGTTGGGCGGCAGCAGCATCACGGAGGCGCAGCCGGCGTCCCGGGCCTGCTCGGCCCAGCGGCGGGCCTCGGCCGAGCCGTAGGCGGCGACACCGGGCATCACACGCTCGCCGCCGATGGCGGCCACAGCCGTCTCCACGACCCTGGCGCGCTCCTCGGCGGTGAGTGTCTGGTACTCGCCGAGCGAGCCGTTCGGTACGACACCGTCGCAGCCGTTCGCCACCAGCCAGACGCAGTGCTCGGCGTACCGGTCGTGGTTCACGGAAAGGTCGTCGTTGAGCGGGAGGGCGGTGGCGACGAGGACGCCGCGCCAGGGGCGGTTGCCGGTGTTCTCGGTGACGGTCATCTGAGGTCCATCCTCGTCAATAGGGTGTGACATTTTACTGATTGGCCTGGTTTTCCCAGTCGTCCTCGGGTTCTCGTTCTCCGGCGGCGGCCAGGACCCCGAGGGGCACCGGCCGGGCGAACGGCCGCCGCGAGGGCGTGAGATCGCACCCGGCCAGACCCGCCACCGCGGGCCCGCACACCCGCCCCTGGCACCAGCCCATCCCGGCCCGGGTCAGCAGCTTCACGGTGCGTACGTCACCGGCGCCGAGCTCCGCGACGGCCTCCCTGATCGCACCCCCGGTGACCTCCTCGCACCGGCAGACCACGGTGTCGTCGGTGACCTGCTCGGTCCACTGGGCGGGCGGGGTGAAGACGGTGTCCAGCGCGGCGAAGAACTCCCGCAACCGGGTACGGGACCGCACGGCCGCCGCCCAGGAGCGCGGGTCGGGTTCGGCGCCGTGCAGCCGTGCCGCGGCGGACCGGCCCGCGATACGGCCCTCGGCGAGGGAGAGGGCGGAGCCGCCGATGCCCGTGGTCTCGCCCGCGGCCCAGACGCCGGGGACGTCGGTGCGCTGCTCGCCGTCGACCCGGACCGCCATGCCGTCGAGGTGGCAGCCCAGCGCCTCGGCGAGGTCGGTGTGCGGGAGCATGCCGTGGCCGACGGCGAGGGTGTCGCAGACGATACGACGCTCGGTGCCGGGCCTGACCCGCCCGGCGCCGTCGAGGGCGGCCACGGTGACCGCCTCCAGCCGCTCGGTGCCGTGCGCCTCGACGACCGTGTGGCGGACGAGGGTGCGCACCCGTTGCCGAAGCAGCCGGACGCCGTACTGGGCACCCTCGACGACCTTGCCGGGCTGGGCGGCCAGCGCGCGGGTCCGTCGTACGAACGCCTTGGGGTCGGCGGACTCGACGAGCGCGGCCACCTCGACGCCGGCCGCGGCGAGGCCGGTCGCGACGGGGAGGAGCAGCGGTCCGGTACCGGCGACGACGGCGGTGCGTCCGGGGACCACGAGGGAGCCCTTGAGCATGGCCTGGGCGCCACCCGCGGTGACGACGCCGGGCAGGGTCCAGCCGGGGAAGGGCAGCACCTTCTCGTGACCGCCGGTGGCGACGAGGACGGCGTCGGCACGTACGGCGACGGGCTCCTCCTGCGCGGGACCGAGCAGCGTGTGCACGACGAAGCAGCCGTCCACCCGCTCCACGAACCACACATGGTGGTCCGTCAAATGCCTTACTCGGGTGGCCCGTACGTGGGTCTCCAGGGCATTCCGCAACCGTTCCCACGTCCGCCACTGGTGATGCAGGGCCTGGGGACGACGGGCGCCCAGCTCTGCGGCGGGCCGGCGGTAGAACTGCCCGCCGGCCTCCGTGGCCGAGTCGATGAGCGTGACCCGTACACCGCCGGAGGCGGCGGCGACGGTGGCGGCGAGTCCGGCCGGGCCCGCACCGATCACGGCGAGATGCGGCTGGTCAGCCATCGTGGCCGGTCCCCTCCTGCGTACGGATCGCGTCGCCGGGCCGAAGGGGTACCAGGCAGGCACGTTGGTTCGTGCGGTCGTTGACCGTCACCAGACAGTCGAAGCAGACGCCGATGCCGCAGAAGACACCGCGGGGGCGGCCCCCGCCGCGGGTGGTACGCCAGGAGATGACACCGGCTGCCCAGAGCGCGGCGGCGACGGTCTGGCCGGGCCGGGCCTCGATCTCGCGCCCGTCGAGGGTGACCGTGAACGCCGGTCCCGGCTGGGCGTCGGCGAGTTCCAGGGGGGATCGCACGCGGTCTCCTCTAGTCGGCGGGAAAGTGGTCCGTGGCAGAGTGGTCGGCGGGGAAGCGGCCGGGACGGAAGGGCGCGAGGTCCAGATCCGGGCCCTGGCCCAGGCCCGGCGTCTTCGCGGTCAGGGCCTGTGCGATCAAGTGCCCGGTGCCGGTGGCGAGCCCGATGCCGGCGCCTTCGTGGCCGCAGGCGTGGTGGAGGCCGGGGACGCGCGGGTCGGGGCCGATGGCGGGCAGGTGGTCGGGCATGTACGGGCGAAAGCCGAGGTACGCGCGAGTGGCGCGGACACCCGCCAGGAACGGGAACAGCCGTGTCGCGCCCGCCGCCAGGGCCCGCATGACCGGCAGCGAGAAGGCCCGGTCGAAACCGACCCGTTCCCGGCTCGCGCCGATCAGCACCGGCCCCGCAGCCGTTCCCTCCACAACCGGCGAGGTCTGCAACGCGGACGAGTCACTGGCCACGTCGGCCACGTAGTCGGCGGCGTACACCTTGTGGCGTACCAGGCGCGGGAGGGGCTCGGTGACGAGGACGAAGCCGCGGCGCGGGAGGACCGGGAGGTGGGCGCCCGCGAGCGCGGCGATGTCGGCGCCCCAGGTGCCGGCGGCGTTGACGACCGCGGGCGCGTCGATGTCGCCCTGGTCCGTACGGACTCCGCGCACCGCGCCGTCGGGGGTGCGCGGTACGCCGGTCACGGTACGGCCGGTGAGCAGCCGGGCACCGGAAGCGCGGAGCAGATGGGCGGCGGCCAGGGCGGGCATCACCTGGGCGTCCTGCGGGTAGTGCACGGCGCCGGGCAGGCCGGGAGCGAGGTGGGGTTCGAGGTCGTACAGGTCGGTGCCGTCGACCGGTGCGGCGAGGACTCCCGCGGTGCGCTGTCCGTCGGCGAACCGTTCCAGGGCGGCGAGCCCGCCCGGGGAAGCGGCGACGACCACGCCCCCCTTGGCCTCGTACTCGACGGCCGCCCCGAACTCGTCGGCGAGGTCCGCCCACAGCCGGCCCGACAACAGCGCGAGGTCCAGTTCCGGCCCGGGCGCCTTGTCGGAAACCAGGAGGTTGCCCTCACCCGCCCCGGTCGTACCCCCGGCCACCGGACCACGGTCGACGACGATCACGTCGAGCCCCGCCCGAGCCGCGTACAGAGCACACGCCGCACCCACCATCCCGGCCCCGACGACCACGACATCGCAGGTCAGTCGCTTACTCACGCCAGTACTATGTCACATACCTCCGTGCTTGAGAACGGTCTGTTAGCGAGGAATCTCCGACGAACCGTCCACCCTCGTGCGCGCGGGCCCGGCTGGGCGTGTCGGCCCCCGGAAGCGGAGGCTGCTCCGTCGCCCAGCGCCCGGCGAGGCGATGCAGGCAAATGAAGGCGTCACTTGCGGGCCCGGCTCCCGGATGGGTACCCGGGACTTCGTCAAAGCAAGGGCCTGCGCCGACGAGGAGTCTGTATGAGTACGAGTGATGTCCCCAGGGGGAGCGCAACCAGTACGCGGCCGGCCGGTCCGCTCCGGTCGGACCTGCTCGGCATCTATCTCAACGACCACCTGGCGGGGGCGACCATCGGCACCCGCCGCGCACGGAACGTCGCCGCCGCGACCCGGGGCACCCCGCTCGGCGACGTGCTGGAACCGATCGCCGAGGAGATCGAGCAGGACCGTGCGAGCCTGCTGGAGATCATGGGCCGGCTCGGGGTCCCGGCACGCCGGTACAAGGTCTTGGCGGCCGGCACGGCCGAGTGGGCGGGGCGGTTCAAGCCCAACGGACGCATCATCGGCCGCTCTCCGCTCACCACGGTGGTCGAACTCGAATTCCTGCGACTCGGCGTCGAGGGAAAGGCGGCCGGCTGGCGGACGCTGCGCACACTCGCGGACACGGACGGCCGCCTCGACCATCGGCAGCTCGACGAGCTCCTCGCGCGGGCGGAACGGCAGCTGAGCACGTTGGAAGAGCTCCGTCTCCGCAAGGCGCGGGAGGTTTTCCGAGGTCGCACATGACCGGCGTCCGGCACGGGTACGCGGACGCCACCGACGAGGTCCTCGCAAGGAGGGTTCCCATGGCACACACCAGCGTTCCGGAAGTGCTGGGCGCGCTCAAGGACGTCGACTTCCCGGCAGACAAGGACGAGCTGGTCACGGCCGCGCGTTCGGCAGGCGCCCCGGAAGAGGTGGTGAAGGCGCTGCGGGGCGTCCCGCCGGAGCGGTACGCCAGCCGCGAGGAGGTGGCCCCTTCGGTCCGCGTTGACCCGGACTCGGACCTCGACTACAACGCCACCCAGCGCGCCGAGCAGGCCCGCGACGGCGGCAAGCCCGGGCTCTCCCAGCACCTGCGGGAAGAGCCCAAGACGCCGATCCAGCAGGAACTCGACCACTGACACCTCTCGGACCCCCCATGACCGATCCCCAGGGCGCTGCCCCCGACTCCACCGACTCCCCGGACGAGCGCGACTCGCTGCGGAGGCTGCTGGCAGCCGAACGCGTCGACACGGTCAGCCAGATAGCCGCACTGAGCAGTGACTTCGATGGGATCGTCGAAGCCAACGCGCTGGTGGCGGTCGACGACGAGCACGACCCGGAGGGGTCGAGCACCGCCTTCGAGCGAGCCCACGTCGCCTCCTTGCTGGCGCAGACCCGCCACCATCTGGACGACGTGGACCGGGCGCTGGAACGGCTGGAGGCGGGCGAGTACGGACAGTGTGCCGTGTGCGGCGAGCCGATACCGAGGGAGCGCCTCGAAGTACGTCCCGCGGCGACGACCTGCGTCCGCTGCGCGGCGGTCGCCGGCGGCTGACCGAGAGGCCGCCACCAGCCACCGACCAGCCGCCACCGACCGGCACGAGGCTCCTACCTGGTCACCATTGTGTTGGGGCGTCTGCGTCCGACGTGTGTCGGAGGTGTGCGGGCGCCCACCGCACGAGGACGCGAACCGCCCCTGCCGCGCCCCCTGGTGGTACCGCTCGCCGATGGCCACTGCCTTTGTAAGCGGTTCATTGCCACCCGGCCATGGTGACTCAATGTCACGACATTGTCAGCGCTTGAAGGTGTCCTTGGTCCTCTCCTTTTGGCCCCGCATCCTGCCCCGCGCTTCGAGGGCGGCGCCCTTTGCCGCGAGGGTGTCCTTGTGCACCGCGTGGGCGGCCTTGCGCACGGTCTTTCCGACCATCTGTTCGGCCTTTGCCTTGGCTTTCTCTCCGGCACTCATCTCAGTACCTCCGCGCAGTCTCACTGGCCGAGTGCCCTTGAGACAGGGGCGAAACTTGAGCCGGCGATGTCCCGCTGCCCCATCGCACCTGCCTGAGGTGGCCAGCGGCAGCAGCAGCTCGTTGTCGCGGTCCTTCAGCGACGGCGGTGCGATCCGCCGGATCTGCTGCCGATAGGCCGAGGTCCCCCGGGGCGGGGCGGACAGGAAGACGTTGAACCGGATGTTGTCCGATCCGACCTGCGTGTCGTGGGCATACCACCAGGTTGCCGAGCTATCCGGGGAGCCGGGAGGGATGTCCGCCGCACTACTCAAGGTAGTGGATGTGGTTCTTCGGGGATACGGGCGGCGGCTGCGGCGACGGTCGCCAGGTCTTCGCCCGAGAATCCGACGCGGCTCAGCACCGCCAGGGACTTGTTCGTCGCCAGCGTGCACAACGCCAGCTCTGCCGCCTCCTGCTCACCGGCCCCCGCCGCCCGCAACGCCTGCTCCAGCATCGCCCGCAAACCGTCAATCATGGCGCGGACCATCGCCTGGCCCTCCGCGTCGAGGGCCGGGAACTGCGTTGCCGACACCGTGAGCAGGCAGCCATCCGGGACTGTCGGGTCGGCGATGCGGTTCAGGGTGACCTGCAGGTAGGCGGCCACAACGGCGCTCGGGCTCGGGTGGGGGCCGGACAGTGCCTGGTCGTACAGCGGGTGGTAGGTCTGCGCGTACCGTTGGAGGCTCTTCCGGAAGAGGGCGCTCTTGTCGCCGAACGTGCCGTAGAGCGAGCCCCGGCCCAGGCCCGTGCCCTCGGTCAGGCGGTCGATCGAGGCCTCCGAATAGCCCCAGCGCCAGAAGACATGCATCGCGCGTCGGAGCGCCTCGTCCACGTCGAATTGCTTGCGGCCTGCCATGGTTCGTCAGTCTACAGGTCTTGTACCGATCGTTCAAAGATGCGTAGGATCACCGGCATGACAAGCTTGAGTTCGCTGCGGCTGCCCGACGGGTTCGCCGACGTGTTCACCAGCCGGCTCGTGGAGCTGAACGGGCTGCGACTGCACGCAGTCACCGGCGGGGACGGCCCGCCGCTGCTGCTGGTCGGCGGATGGCCACAGACCTGGTACGCCTGGCGGGAGGTGATGCCCGCGCTCGCCCGCGAGCACACCGTCGTCGCCGTCGACTCGCGCGGAGCCGGGCTCTCCGACAAGCCCGACGACGGTTACGACGCCGGCACGCTGGCCGCTGATCTGGTCGCGCTGATGGCCGCGCTCGGGCACGACCGGTTCGACGTGGTCGGCCACGACATCGGCACGTGGACCGGATACGCCCTCGCTGCCGATTACCCCGAGCGGGTGGGCCGGCTCGCCGTCCTCGAAGCCGTGATCCCCGGTCTCACGCCGTCCCCGCCGGTCTTCAGCCCGGCCGCGCTCAACCAGAAACTCTGGCAGTTCGGCTTCAACCGGCTCACCGAGCTCAACGAGGAACTGGTCCGAGGGCGAGAGCGGCTCTTCTTCGGCTGGCAGTTCGCCACCAAGGCCGCCACCCCGACCGCGATCCCCGCGTACGCCGTCGACGTCTACGTCGACGCGATCGCCGCGGATCCTCGCGCGCTGCGGGCGAGCTTCGCGTACTACCGGGCGCTGGACGAGACAATCGCGCAGAACGAGCAGCGCAGCAAGACCCGGCTGACGCTGCCGGTGCTCGCCGTCGGCGGCGCGCGGTGGAGCGGCGCGAATGCCGCCCAGACGATGCGGCTGGCGGCCGACGACGTCACCGGGGTGGTCCTCGAAGACTGCGGCCATTACCCGGCCGAGGAGCAGCCGGCGCGGTTCACCGAGATCCTGCAGGACTTCCTCGGCGGCAAACCGGTGTCAGGCGTGCCGCACGCCTGACACATTCGTGGCGAAGTTGCGCCATGTCCGTCTTCCGCCCCCGCTCATTCACGTTCCGGCGTCGCCTCTCGTGCGCCAAGAATCGACGGCTATGCGTATGCCGTCCGGGGTGTGCGAGGAAGGATACCGATGGCCCCAGTCAGCTACCGCAGTTCCCGGCCGCGATGATCGCGGCGTTGCTCGGCGTCGGGCCGGCAGGGCCAAGGGGGCCGAGGCGCGCGTACGGCGGAGGTGTTGCGTGAGAACGTGGCGCACGCCGACCAGAGCCAGCAGGGGCTGCGGGCCCTGCTGATGGACCGCAAGGCCACGTTCACGCCGTTCTGGATCTCCGACGCGCACGAGGTGACCAGCCGCACGAAGTCCGGATACGACTCGTGGTGGTCGAAGGTGAGCGGTCGCCGCCGGCGGACACCTACAGGCCGCAGTGTCGGTCGAACGCCGGCTGAACCCGGTACCGATGAACATCGACGGTGCGACTGCGGTGATCTACGCCAACTCGGCTTCGAAGCACCCCTGGCGCGAGACCTGTTCGTACTCAGCCGCAGCGTCGGCATCCTGGCCCACGCTTAAAAGCGCTTGAAAGCGTGCACGAAAAAGTCCCCCTTATAAAATTTTTGGGTCGGTCGGGAAAGCAGGTTCCCCTACGAAGGTCGGCGGTCGTCCAATGTGCGACACAGTGACGAGAACGCCACATCCGGGAAATCTCCACCCCAGCCCGGAATCCGCCCCTTGGGCGCCGCTTCTCGGACAGCCGAGAAGGCATCCTTGGATGCGGTCAGGAACGTCAGCGCAGGAACCCGGGCTGACACCAGGGCATTCCCCCGTACTGGCATCCAGGGCGGGTCAGCCGGAGTGAGCCAGTCAGGCAGGCCCAGTTCGTGTACGGCGATGGAAGTATGGTCGGGGCCCGACCTGGCGAGATCGAGGAACACCCCTCCAGGCTCGTCACCCCACAGAACCGACGCCACCGCCGCGCCCGAGGCGATGTGAGCCACCGCCACGACCAAGTCGGAGAAGAAGTCGTCCTCGATGGATGTAGCCCGATAGACAGCCACTTCTCCGCCCACACGCAATTTCAGGTGACACCACCCGGCCCTGAACGTGAAAGAAACTTCAAACTGGTCGGTCAAACCAGAAAACACGGAAACCCCCGTCAGGAAACCTGCGTGACGACCCTAGAACAGGAGTCGCACACGTGTCCACTATCAATTGAGTCGATCCCTCTTACCGAATTCCTGACTCGCGGAAGATCGCTGATGGCGAGCACGGAAAGCGCCGGTGATGTACTGGCCTCAGCTCGCTCTGGCGAGAGTGTCAGTGTGCTGGCTCCGGCGGTCCTTGATCAGGTTCGCCAGCTGGATAGCCCAAGGCTGCGGGGACGGCCGTGAGGGCCGATGCTGGTCGCTGGTTTTGCTGTACTTCGTTGCTGTACAGCAGGATCCCGACCGGGGGCGAGGTCATGGAAGGGGAACAGCTCGAACGGCTGCTGGGCGAAGGTGACGAGACGTCGTCGGCCGCCCTGTCTGCTCTCCGTGCCGGCGCCTCTCACGTTGTCTGGGACGGAACGGCGTCAGCCGAGTCGCTCGCGTCGGTCTACGGGCGCCGACTCCGTCACACCCTTCGCAGGGGCATTGAGACCTCCGGCTTGGCGCGGGCCGTGCAACGCCTGGACCTATACGGCCGACCGGTTCGACTGGGCCAGATCAGGACTGCCGACGGATCGTGGGTCTTCAGGCTGTTTCTCGACGAGGACGGCAGCATGCTGTTGGCGTGCACCGGCGTCCGGCAGGCCCAACCGGGGACGGCACGACCAGACACTTGCTGAGTCTCGCACCGCCAAACGCTTTGCAACTGGGGTGGTGGGGTGGTGGGGCTTGTGCGGGGGCGTTCACCTGGGTTCATGGGTGGCTCACCGCCATGCCGGGATCGGTTTCGGTCTCGCCTGAACGCCTGTGAACCGGGCTGAATGAGACGGAAATCGGGACGGGCGTCCCAGGCCGCCCGCGCGATCGAGGTTCTCGGACGACGTCATCAGCGGCACGCGCCTCCACGGCCCTTTCCTCATGGACTGGCAAAGCCCCAGCTTGCCTTCGATCAATTGTTCGCCCCCGGTTTGTGGTCGCTTGTTAGCGTGATCGCGACCAATTGTCATGCTCAGCACTAGGGGGAGCCAGTATTGCGAGCAAGACTTAGATGCACCATCACCGCCCTGGCCCTCGGGGCCAGTCTGCTTGCTGGGGGAACCGCATCGGCCGCGGACCCCTCCCAGGACAGCAGCACCACGGCCGACAGCGGTGCCACCGCACCCGAGGGTGAGTGGCACTCATACGCGGACGCCACGGGGGCCGATGCGGACGCTATCAGCGCCGCCAACTCGGCAGGCATGTCGGAGGACGACGCTGCCGATCTGGCGGAGGTGAACACTGTCCACTGCGGCGGTCGACACCGATGCCAGCACCGACACGGTGACACCCGCCTCGGATCCTCCTCAGCCGCAGACCTCGTGCCCGAGGGGGACCACCTACAACGGTGTCCATGCGCCCTGGTCCTGCATGGACATCATGAAGGACAACGCGGACAAGGGCCACGCCGTGTGGATCCGCGTCGGAAAGGCGAATCCGAGGGGGTTCGGTTACACCCACGCATTCGTAGATCACAACCTCTACGAGGAGCCCATGCTCGTCGTGATCTACAACAACTCACACGGTCTCAAGCAGAGCAACGGCCGGTACCTGTACGGCATGTACTTCAAGGGGCCCAGAGGCGTCAAGCAGTTCGTCGAGGTGTACGAACAGCGCACCAAGGGGTCGGGGTCACCGGACGATCACCCGATGGGTGTCGTGACGGCCTTCTGCAGGAATGCCTCCTACCAGGAAGAGAACAAGTGTCCCGAGTGGGTCAATACCTCACTCTGACTGATTGAACCGTGGGCTTGGGATCCCGGCCGGACGTAAGCTGATGCCTCCTCGGCCGGGATCCCGAGCGCAACGGGAAGGACGCCATGGATGCCTCTCTGATGCAGTCTGTCGTTGCGGATCTGTCCCGCGTGCTGCCCGAACTGACGCGCGAGGCGCGGGAGCGTCAGTCTTCGCCTGAGATCACAGGTGATCAGCCCGGATGGCACGCCTACGCCCCCCTCGGCAGCGACGCATCGCCATTCCAACCGCCGACCCCCTGGGGCCGAGCCGAGGTATTGGGCGTCGGTGCAGTGGGCCAACTGATCATCGTCAGCTTCCGCTGGTTGCCGGCCAAACGGCTCTTCGCGCATGTCACTGATCTCGGAGCATGGGACGCCATGCCCGATGTAGCGGCTCTCCAGATCGAGCACGCCCTGACCCGCATGCTTGCCTCGGACGAGTTCCCCGATCTCCCGAAAGCCTTGGAAGTCGGAGACATCACTCTGGTGAGGGGCCTCGCGTTCTCCGGACAGGCTTCTGACCGTTTATTTCACCCGGCGATTCGCAACTTCTCGTACTCGACGTGGACTTCACGCGGAGGGCGGTAACCCACTGCCGAGTGGAGGCGTTTGCGATTGTACCAGAATTCGATGTAGCGAGTGATGTCCTGACGGGCGGCCTCGCGGGTCAGGTAAGCCACCCTTGATACGCGCTCGTTCTTCAGGGCGCCGAAGAATGACTCGGCCATGGCGTTATCGAAACAGATCCCGGTACGGCCGGAAGATCTGCGTAGCCCGAACCGGTCGAGCGTCTTCCCGAACTCGGCTGACATGTA
>NZ_JBEOTA010000059.1:0-28784 GCF_040303265.1 Streptomyces sp. NPDC096040 | reverse complement strand
GCGTTGACTTTTGGCACGCTGTTGAGTTCTCAAGGAACGGTCGCTTCCTTTGTACTCACCCTCTCGGGCTTTCCTCCGGGCTTCCCTTCGGTGTTTCCGACTCTATCAGATCCTTTCGGCATCCGATTCCCGGTCGGCGGGATTGTCCGGGGCTTTCCAGCTTTCGCTCGTCGGCCTTTCGACATTCACTACGTTAGCCGATTCCCGTCGAGACTCATAATCGAGTTCAGTGAGTTCGAATTCACGCATGCAAGGCATGACAAATTCGACCCCGCCAAGGGAAGTCGTAGTAGTGGGTGGCCGCTTCCGGCTGCTGGCGAATGCCGTACCCGGGTCAAGCGGCTCGGGCTACATTACGCACCTTCCAGGGACGCGTCAACTTGAGCGACGCCGGGGCACATGGGCCCGATAGGGGCTGACCGTCCGGTCATTGGCGATCCAGTAACGCCAGGGATGGACGTCACCGTCGCCTCCCTCGCCGGCGACTCCGGTGCGCGGACCGTTCCGTACCTGGTCGGACGGCACGGGAGTGCCGGTCAGTATCCGCAGGGGAGTCTCGCCGGAGGCACACGCGTCCGTGCCGTCCAGGGAGCGGTCGACGCCCAGGGCGGTGGCCAGGCGGGCCGGGCCCTTGGCCAGTTCTCTGTCGTATCGGGCTGAAAGTCGACGTTTGCGGGCGAGCTCGGCGCCCTCGACGATCTCGCCGGCGCGGAGCAGGACCGCGCTCGCGGTGCCCTCCGGACCGCAGACAAGGTTCATGCAGAACCACATGCCGTAGGTGACTCACCAAGCATGTATGTCGTTGCAGCATCATCGGCAGGGCAACGACAAGCAGGAGACAGGCAGTGCGAGCGATCATCTACGCCAGGCTCAGCCCCACCCCGAGGGGCGAGGAGTCCAAGGGCGGGAACCTGACACAACAGGTCGAGTTGAGTCAGGCGCTGTGCGACCGGAACGGCTGGTCAGTCGTAGCCGTGATCGTCGAGAAGGACACGTCCGCTTCGACCAAGCGGGGAGCCAAGCGAAGCAACGAGTGGGAGCGCGTCAAGGCTCTGGTGGAGGACGACAAGGCAGACGCCATCGTGTCTCGCCACTACGACCGCATGTACCGCACCCCCTGGGATCTTGAGGACCTGGTGGACCTGGCCGAGGCGACCGGCGTCACGCTGGCCGCCGCACAGGCTCAGGGAGTGCTCGACCTGTCCACCCCGTCCGGCCGGCTCGCTGCTCGCATCGGCGCTGTGGTGGCTCGCAACGAGACCGAGATGCGAGTAGAGCGTCAGGTGCTCGGACATCAGCGCCGTAGAGAGTCGGGGAGGCCCTTCTGGAGCACTCGCCCGTTCGGCTTCGAGCGCGACGGCAGGCACCGTGAGGCAGAGGCGGAAGCCCTACGGCAGGCGTACCGGGACGTCCTGACCGGTGTCTCCCTCTGGTCCATCGCGAAGGACTGGAACGCCCGTGAACTGCTCTCACCGCACGGCAAGGAGTGGCGCAGCTCGAACCTTCGGGGTGTCCTCTTGAAGCCGCGGAACGCGGGAATCCAGACGTACTCGCAGTGGGTCGAGAAGCCGGACGGGAAGCGCGTGCGGCTGACCGAGGAGACCGGCGCGGGCAACTGGGAGGCGATCGTCTCCGAGGGCATGTTCCGAGCGCTGGTCCGCTACCTGAGCGACCCCGAGCGCAACACGGGCGGCGGCGGGAAGCGCAAGGCGCTGTTGTCCGGCGTGGTCCGCTGCTCGAAGTGCCAGGCCGTCGCCACTCAGGGGTGGAGCAGGAAGAACGCGGCAGGCGAGCGGTACCGCATCTACACCTGTTCAGGTGGCCGATGCATCACCTGCCCGGCAGACGCTCTTGACTCCTTCGTGGTCCGGAAGGTCATCGACAAGGCCGAGGAGTGGAACGCAGCACCGGCCACGGATGCCGCAGACGAGGAGCGAGAGGCCGAACTGCTGGCCGAGGAGACTGCCGCGTCCGAGAGGCGCACCGCCCTGGCGGAGATGTTCGCTGTAGGGGACATCGACGCGTCGACCCTGCGGACGGGCATCAAAAGGTGTGACGCCGACCTGACCAAGATCCGGGCCGAGCTTGCAGACCTGGCAGCGAATCGGGTGCGCGTCGACCTGGGCGACGTCGAGTACCTGTGGGAGGAACTGGACTACGAGGACCCTGACCGCATCGACTACGTGCGGACCGTCGTCATGCAGGTCTGCGAGCGAGTCGAGCTGACGCCGCGCGGTCGAGGGGTCCGAGCCTTCAAGGCCGAGCACTGCCGGATCACGTTCCGGAACCCCTGAGATCCGATCACGGAAAGCCGGGCCGGCTGTCGGCGCTCAGTGAGCACGGACGAGAGTCGGGCGGGGCCCTTCGTCATACCCGGCGAGGAAGAGCCGTACATCCCTCAGAGCCTCTGTGCGCCCCTCTCGCTCCCCAGTTCATGCAACAACGTGCATGAGTCACATCCGTGCATGGATGGTCGCGAGCGGCCCCCGTACGGTCGTCTCGGTCGGCCCGATCGGGCCGACAAGTCAAGGGGGTTCCGCATGGCACGCGAAGAACTGACTCGGCTCACCGGCAGCGGCACGTGTGGAGAGGACGACTGCCCGAACGTCTACCGCACCGCTTCCGGCTCCATCGTGGTTCAGGGCGACGTGTCCGACGCCTTCACTCCCCCGCAGGGCGAAGGGCTCGTGGAGATCCCCGAGAGCGTTCTTCGGGAGGCCGTTCGTGCTCTTGGATGGTAAGGAGTGGCGGGCGACGCTCCGAGGCTTCCAGTCGGAAGCCTGGCGGCTGGAGACCCTGCCTCAGTACCTCGTACCGCAGGAGGCGGAAGAACTCGAAGCCTTCCGCGCAGGCAAGCGCGTCGACCCGCACGCGTACTCGTCCGCGTACACGGAGGACCTGAGGCGGTTGCGCGGCGAGGGGAGGAGCAAGGGGCGAGTGCACGTCCTGACTCGACCGCTCTCCGAGTACCTGCGCTTCGAGTTCTCGCGGTACTACGCCCCGCACGTGCTCGCCGGGGAGGACATCCGCATCCTTGACGTGACCGAGCGAGACAACCCGTTGCCGGATGTCGGTGACTTCTGGATGTTCGACCGCTCGACGGTCGTCCTGATGCACTACGCGGGCGACGGCACGCAGATCAGCCGGGAGCTGTATGGGGGTGACCCTGCGCCGTTCATCGAGTGGCAGCGCATCGCCGTTGCCGAGTCGGTTCCCTGCCTGGAGTACGCGGAGTGCGTGACGGAGTGACGTTCGAAGCTGAGCAGCTTGGCGAGTCTGGTACCGAACTCGCCTCTTTGCTTCGGGACTTGCGCAAGCGAGTCGGCCTCTCAGGGGACCGGCTCGCAGCGCGCTGCAACATGTCCCAGTCGACGGTGTCTCGCATCGAGAACGGCCGGACACAGCCGTCCCTGGTCGACGTCGAGCAGACCTTGCGAGCGCTGGACGCTCCGCCGGAACTGGTCGCCGAGGTCTCCACCCTCGCCAGGATGGCGAACACCGAGTGGCGGAACCTTCGAGAACTTCGGCGCAAGGGGCTCGGTACGAGACAGGCCTAGCTGAAGTCGCTCGAAGCGTCCTCCACGCAGATGCGCTACTTCCTGTTCTCGATGGTTACGGGACTGCTCGCAACACCGGAGTACGTACGGGCGAGCCTGGCCCACTCGCCGGCCGACACGAGCAAGGCCGTAGCGGGGAAGCTGGGACGGCAAGCCGTCCTCTACGACGCCTCGAAGCGGTTCACATTCGTTCTGACCGAACAGGCGGTTCGCTGGCCGGTCGTCTCCCCACTGGCACTGGCCGAGCAGATGGACCGGCTGGCGTCCCTGTCCTACCTCCCGAACGTGCAGATCGGGGTGATCCCCGTAGGAACACCGACGCATCGAACCCCTCTGAGCACGTTCACCATCTACGACGCGGCGTTGGTCGCCCTCGAGACGACAGCGGGAAGTCTCGTACTTCGCGACGGCCGAGACGTTCAGGCGTACCTGAAGGAGTTCTCCGGGTACGAGGAACACGCCCTCTTCAGGGAAGACCTTCGGGCACGGCTCGCCGAGTGGTCCGCTGCTTGCCGCGCATGACTTCAGTCGACTACGCGACTGAAGCGCCATCCCGTGCGCACCCCGGGGGTTCATCCTTCGGCAGGCGAACAGTCGGGAGGTCGCACGGATGAGTACACCCAAGACGACGATGGCAGGGCCGGTGAATCTGACCCTTCCGGAGGGTGACCCGAACCCCGTCGCGGGATGTCGGCAGTGCCTCGGCGTCGCCGTGACCCGAGCCAACGCCCGATCGGTCGGCGACTACTCGAAGGCGACGGACGCGAACGTCGTGCTTCGCACGCACCTCCGCGAAGACCACGGGGCCGAGTGATGTCGCGCGCGGTCCTGCGGTTCGTGACGCACCGGATCACGCGACATCCGGACACGGGCGTGACCTTCGAAGCGGATTGCCTGCACTGCAAGTGGAAGGCGGAGCCTTCGCCGGACAGTGCGGCGGTCGACGTCGAGTGCATGAGCCATACCGGCCTGAGCAACCATCGAGGCTTCCGACGGATCTGTACGTCGTTCGCCATGGTGGTGCGGGCTGAGTAAGGCAGCGTTGTACGTCCACGTACGACAACGACCCCGACGTAGCCGGAAGCCTGCCTGAACTGCTGTGCGCCTGTCTCAGGCACTCTTGTCGACGGTCACGTAATTCGGCTCTGGCGCTGATCTTGTGACGCTGTCGGGTCAGGGCGTCAGGAGTACGCGCTTGCGGAGGAAGTCGAGGTTGGCTCGTCCATACCCTTGTCTTTTGAGTAGTTTCGTCCTGGTGACCTGTCCCTCGACCTGGCCGGAGCTCCAGGGGGTGGAGAGCCCGGCCGTGACGGCGTCGATGTCGCGGCTCAGTCCGTTGACCAGGGAGTGCAGGGCTGGCAGGTCGTCGGCGAGGACGCGCTCCATCCAGGCGGGCAGTTGATCGCCCCGCAGGTCATGCATCATGGCGGCGAAGTCGCGAACGTGGCGGGTGACGGCGTCGAGTTCGGGGCAGCCGGTCCGGATCTCCTTGAGATTGGCGGCATCGTCGGCTGTCAGGTTCCCGGGTTCGGTCATGATCCAGCGGACGATGCGGCGGGGCCGCGGAGCCGGACGGGGCACTGGTGGCGCGGCAGTGGCGGCCTTGAACGGGCGGAGGTAGCGGCGGACGGTCTGGATGCTTCCGGTGAACCCCCGGGCCACGATCTCCTGGTGGAGCTGGGCGCTGCTGCGGCAGCCCTCGTTCCATCGCTGGTGGAGGTAGGGCGTGTGCTTGTCCAGGATGGTGGAGCGGTGCGTCGCCTTGACCAGCAGTTCGTCGATGTTCATGGCGCGGGCGAAGCGGCGCACGGTGGACCGGTCCAGGCGCAGTGTCCGGCAGATCTCCTCCAGCGTGCTGCCCCCGTCCAGGAGTTGATGCACGGCCGTGTAGCGTTCCCTGGTCCGGGTCACCAGGCGCCGTTCCCGTCCGCAGACGTCGAGCATCCCGACAGCCGGTGCCGGTGCCGGTGCCGGCGGCGGTGGCGTCTGCCAGATGTCGTCGCTGGTCGGCGGGACGGCCGGTAGGGTGTTCTCGAACGCGGTCCGGACGCAGGCGTGGTGGGCGGAGACGGTCTTCTCCACGGCCTCGCCGAGGTTGTGCCACAGATGCCAGGCGTCGGCGACCTGCACCGCTTGCGGTGCTCCGCTGCGGGCGCCCTCAGCATAGGCTCCGGCCCTGTCCCGACAGATGATCTCCACTTCCGGATGGCGCTTCAGCCATGCGGCCAGCGGTTCGGCGTCCCGGCCGGGCAGCACGTCCACCGGGCGCCGGGCCTCCAGATCCACCAAGATCGTGGCATACGAGTCGCCCTTGCGTAGCGCGAAATCGTCGACACCGAGCACGCGGATCTGTCCGACGGGTTCTTCCGGCGTGGCGCGGACCAGGCGTAACAGGGTGTCCTTGGCGACACGCAGGCCCAGCACCCCGGCCAGGCGGGCTCCCGCGCGGCCGGCCAGCGCGAGAGCTATCGAGGTCAATTGTTCACGCACGAGTGGCGTGTAGCGGGCATGCGGGCTCGTCAGTCCCGAGATCTGCTCGGCGAACGTCACCGCCCGGCACGCCGGGTTCGGGCACTTGAACCGCCGCACCAGCAGCTCGATCACCACACTGGCACCGCTGACCGCGGCATCCGCGAGCCGTCGCATGTACCGGCCGTGCACCCGGTCCGACGCACTGCCGCAGTGCGGGCAGTCCGCACCCGCCGAGCGGGCCCGCGCATGCATCGTGACCGCCCCGGCTGCGACCCGCTCGACCAACTCCACCACGACACCAGCCAGATGAGGGAACAGCACCTCGAAACTCCGTGAAGAACACGCGAGACATGATCACAGCCACCACTGACACGGGCAGCGTCACAAGATCAGCGCCAGAGCCCGTAATTCCCCAGGGCGAACGTCACGTAATTCCCCAGGTGCCCGCCGTGGAGGGTGCAGATCAGACCCGTTGTCAGTGGTCGTTGCGAGGATGCTCACCGTGACGCCATTGCTTCTTACTGATATCGAGCGTGCTGTTCGCAGCAGCTGGGGTGCTGATACGAGTCCGCCGGAGTTCCGGATCACGGTGGAGCCCGGACAACCCGGCCCGGGGGCAGTGCGGAGTCACCGCCATGGTTCTCAACGACCGGCTAGGCGGCGAACTGATCCGCGGTGAGGTCCAGATCAACGGTCAGCGTAAGGCACGCTTTCCCGACCCGCTGCGAACGCAGAAGAAGTCCGAGATCGGTCAGGGAAAGCGACTCGTCAGGGGTGTAAAGAATCCAGTTCCCATGCTCTGCGGCGTGGTCCAGCAGAAACTGATGGCCCTGCACCGGATCGCTCCCAGCCAACGGGAAGCCGGCCAGGAAGACCTGCGGACCGGTAACTGCATCCAGCGCGACGCATGCGAGCTTGCCCGCGTCGTAGAACGCCTTCACCCCGTCCGGGAAGTCTTCCTGCTCGTACGAACCACCGACCCCTACCAGAGGCCCAGAGACCAGCAGTGCGTCGGCGACCTCAGCTGGAGACATCTCGAACTTCAGCGGCCCCACGCCTTCTCCGGATCGCAGCTCCCAGCGCTCCCGCTCCACATCTGCGCTCATCCACCCACCCCTACGTCTGACCGACGCAGATCTGTGTCTGTTGCTTTGGTTCGCATGCACCAGGCAGGGACAAGATCCCAACTCGGCTGCTCAAATACCAACTGGAGTGCTCAGTCACACCCACCCGTCCGGTCCGAGTTGGCGCCCGTCGACAGTCACTCGACCGGCCAGGAACGCGTCACGCGCCGCGCTCGCGAACGATCACGCATCTTCTGCCCCAACTCCGCGCCGACTCGCCGGCGGGCCGTGAGCGAGGCGCACAGGGGCTCAGGCTCCGGCGGACGGCTTGGCTCTCGGGCTCAGTCGGTACGCCGAGACCGTTGGATCACCAGTGAGGTAGAACCGGTGTTGCCAGTCGTGGGCCTTGCTCACGCCTACCCGAGGACCAACCTGGATGAGCGCGGTAGGCACTGGCTCACCCTCGGACAACAGGACCGAGGTACCCGTCATGAGGTCTGCGCCGTTGTGCTCTCCCGTGATGCCGAGTGCCTGGCAGAAGTTCCCCGGACCTCGGGCAAGACGTGGGCTCTCGACCCCCTCCCCTCGCCGCTTGCGTGCCAGGTCTGCCCCCTCGATGACCCTGCCTGCCCGGATGAGGACAGCTGAGGCGATGCCATCCGTCCCGGTGACGACGTTGGCGCACCAGTGGAGACCGTGGGACCGGTAGACGTACAGGTGTCCTGCGGGTCCGAACATGACGGCGTTACGGGGTGTCCGGCCTCGGTAGGCATGGGAGGCTGGGTCGGCCGTACCGGAGTACGCCTCGGTCTCCGTGATGGCGATGCTCACAGTCCCCTCGAGGGTCTTGCAGGTGAGGACGCTCCCGAGCAGCTTGGGGGCGACCTCTTCAGCAGGATGAGAGAGGAGATCAATATTCATGCTGACTGCCTTGACATGCCGTAGGTGAAGTAGACGTACACATGGCCGGGGCGACCGAACATCACGTCGTTGCGGGGTGTGCGTCCGCGATAGGCGTGTGATCCGGGGTCGTTGGGGCCGTCGTACGCCTCCACCTCTGTGAGGCGCACCGCGATCGGACCGTCCGGGGTGCTTCGGAGGAGGATGCGGCCGAGGAGGTCGGGGGCGACCTCCACTACCGGGCGGTCGAAGAAGTCCCTGGGGAGTGACGTACGGTCCGGGGGCGTGATCATGGCGTCCGAGCCTAGTCCAGGCCGGGCGTGCCAAGGGGTGGTCAAGGAATCGTCTCCTTGTCAGGGTGTGGGCCGGAACCGGTCGCGGCCGGATCGCGTTTCTAGGGATCAAGGGTCCGTACGTAAAGGGAGAGTCATGGGGTTCAAGAAGCTGCTCGCGAGCCTGGGGGCCGGTGGGGCTTCCGTCGAGACGGTGCTCACCGAGGTCAACGTCGTACCCGGCGGTGTTGTCCAGGGCGAGGTGCGGATCCAGGGCGGCTCGGTGAACCAGGAGATCCAGGGGTTGTGCGTGGGTCTTCAGGCGCGGGTCGAGGTGGAGAGCGGCGACGAGGAGTACAAGCAGAACATCGACTTCGGCAAGGTGCGGCTCGGCGGTGCCTTCGAGCTGCAGGCGGGGGCGGTGCACGCGGTGCCGTTCGGGCTCGAGATTCCGTGGGAGACGCCGGTCACGATGATCGAAGGGCAGGCGCTGCGCGGGATGCACATCGGGGTGACGACCGAGCTGGAGATCGCGCGTGCCGTGGACTCCGGTGACCTGGACCCGATCAATGTGCACCCGCTGCCGGCGCAGAAGGCGATCCTGGACGCCTTCATCCAGCTGGGCTTCCGCTTCAAGAACGCGGACCTGGAGCGCGGTCACATCCGGGGGACCCGGCAGACGCTGCCGTTCTACCAGGAGGTCGAGTTCCACCCGCCGGCGCAGTACCGGGGTCTGAACCAGGTCGAGCTGAGCTTCGTGGCGGACGCGCACGCCATGGACGTCATCCTCGAAATGGACAAGAAGCCGGGGTTGTTCAGCGAGGGCAGTGACACCTTCCGGTCGTTCCAGGTGGGTCTGCACGACTTCCAGGGGACCGACTGGGCGGCTTATCTCAACCAGTGGCTGTCCGAGGTCGGCAGCAAGCGCAACTGGTTCTAGGCTCGGGAACTGCGGATTCCGTAACGGCTTCCGTAAGCGATCAGTATCGATCAGGAGGTACCGAGGTGACCGAGCTCAAGCGGCGGCCTCTCCCCCATGACTTCCACCCGCCCGTCCCGTCGTTCACGGTGACGAGCGAGGACGTCGAGGAAGGGGCGACGCTCAAGGACGCTCAGGTCCAGGCGAAGGGCAACACCTCGCCGCATCTGCGGTGGGAGGGCTTCCCGGCCGAGACCAAGAGCTTCGCCGTGACCTGTTACGACCCGGACGCCCCGACGGGCAGCGGGTTCTGGCACTGGGTCCTGTTCGACATCCCCGTCTCGGTGACCGAACTGCCTGCCGGTGCGGGCAACGGCAAGTTCGAGGGTCTGCCCGAGGGCGCGGTGCAGGTGCGCAACGACTACGGGTCGAAGGACTTCGGCGGTGCCGCGCCGCCGCCCGGGGACGGGCCGCACCGGTACGTCTTCACGGTGTACGCGGTGGACCAGGAGAAGCTCGGTCCGGACGCCGATGCGTCGCCTGCCGTCGTCGGGTTCAATCTGCGGTTCCACGCGATCGCGCGTGCGCACTTGATCGGCGAGTACGAGAACCCCGAGAAGGGCTGACGCACCGCGCGAAAATCAGCCGAGCGTTCATTGAACGTTTGCCCGTCCCTGGTCTTGGAAGTGATCAGGGACGGGCAGTTTTTATTGCGTTGTCCATCTCGGCGCGCCCGTCCAGAGTTGATCCAAGCCCGCCGGGGGTGGGCACGGTGCACATGGGAGGTGGGCTGGATGCGTGACACGCTGGTGCTGAACGCGAGCTTCGAGCCGCTGTCTACGGTGACTTTGAACCGCGCCGTCGTCCTGGTGCTCCAGGACAAGGCCGTCGTCGAGCAGGCCCACCCCGAACTGCGCATGCGCGGTACCGATGTGGACATACCTGCGCCTCGGGTGATCAGACTCTGCAGGTATGTACGGGTGCCGTTCCGGAGACAGGCGCCCTGGTCGCGGCGCGGGGTGCTGATCAGGGACCGGCATCGGTGCGCGTACTGCGGGCGGCGGGCGACGACCGTCGACCATGTGGTGCCGCGGGCCCAGGGCGGTGCGGACTCGTGGCTGAACACGGTGGCCTCCTGTGCGGAGGACAATCACCGGAAGGCGGACCGGACGCCGGAGCAGGCGGGGATGGAGCTGCTTCGGGAGCCGTTCGAGCCGACTCCTCGGGATGCGATGCTGCTGGCTTTGGGGGCCGAGGACTTCGCGGCGCTTCCTGAGTGGCTGGCGGGGGATGTGGCCGCCTAGCCGTGTGCCTGGCTGAGGTGGTCGGGCGAGTGCGGGTTGTACGTGGCTTGTCGCGCGGTTCCCCGCGCCCCTAAAAGAAGGTGGGCGCGGGGAACGCTTGTTTTACGGCGCCCTAGTCGATGTTCGGCTTTTCCCGGCGTTCCTGGGCGGGGATGTTGTTGCCGCCCGAACCGCCGCCCAGGTTGCCGAAGTTGCCCATCGCACCCGACAGGCCCTTGAGGGCGTCGCCGATCTCGCTGGGGACGATCCAGAGCTTGTTGGCGTCGCCCTCGGCGATCTTCGGGAGCATCTGGAGGTACTGGTAGGAGAGGAGCTTCTGGTCCGGGTCGCCGGCGTGGATCGCCTCGAAGACCGTACGGACCGCCTGGGCCTCGCCCTCGGCGCGCAGGGCGGCCGCCTTGGCCTCACCTTCGGCGCGCAGGATCTGGGACTGCTTCTCGCCTTCCGCGGTGAGGATCGCGGCCTGGCGCGTGCCTTCCGCGGTGAGGATCGCGGCGCGCTTGTCACGGTCGGCGCGCATCTGCTTCTCCATCGAGTCCTGGATGGAGGTCGGCGGCTCGATCGCCTTGAGTTCGACGCGGTTGACGCGGATGCCCCACTTGCCGGTGGCCTCGTCGAGGACGCCGCGCAGCGCCGCGTTGATCTCCTCTCGGGAGGTCAGGGTGCGCTCGAGGTCCATGCCGCCGATGATGTTGCGGAGCGTGGTGACCGTGAGTTGCTCGATGGCCTGGATGTAGCTGGCGACCTCGTAGGTGGCCGCCCGGGCGTCCGTCACCTGGTAGTAGATGACTGTGTCGATGTTCACGACCAGGTTGTCCTGGGTGATCACCGGCTGGGGCGGGAACGGGACAACCTGTTCGCGCAGGTCGATGCGGTTGCGGATGGTGTCGATGAACGGGACCACGATGTTGAGGCCGGCGTTGAGTGTCCGCGTGTAGCGACCGAACCGCTCGACGATGGCGGCGCTCGCCTGTGGGATGACTTGGATCGTCTTGATCAGGGCGATGAAGACCAACACCACCAGAATGACCAGGACGATGATGACCGGTTCCATCGTCGGCTCCCCGTACCCTTCTCCGCTTCGGCGCTTCGGCAGATCTTATGGTTGTTGAAGATCTTGCTGGACGAGTGTGTCAGACACACGCGCAACTCGGGGACACTTCGGTTCAGTTGAGTCTTACGAGGTCAGATGACGATCGCCGTGGCCCCTTCGATCTCCACGACATCCACTTCCTGTCCCACCTCGTAGGCGTTCGTGGGATCGAGAGAGCGGGCCGACCAGACCTCGCCGGCCAGCTTGATCCGTCCGTCCGAGCCGTCGACGCGCTCCAGTACGACGGCTTGTCTGCCCTTCAACGCGTCGATGCCGGTGGCGAGTTGGGGCCGCTGGGCTGCATGCCGGTTTGCGATGGGCCGTACGACGGCGATCAGGGCGACCGAGACGACGACGAAGACGAGCACCTGGATCACGGCGCCCGCGCCGAGTCCGGCGGTACCGGCGGCGGCCACGGCACCGACCGCGAACATGCCGAACTCCGGCATCGCGGTCACGACGAGCGGGATGCCGAGCGCCGCCGCGACGACGAGCCACCACACCCATGCGTCGATGTTGTTCACGTTGTCATGGTAGGGCCGGGGGTGCCCACCCCGACAGGGTGCTTTGCGGGGTCAGGGCCCGTCAGGACAGGGGCAGTCCGTGGGCGGTCCAGCGGTCGCCCAGCTGCTCGACGACGAGCGGGAGGCCGAAGCAGAGGGAGAGGTTGCGGGAGGAGAGTTCGAGCTCCAGCGGGCCGGCGGTGAGGACCTTGCCCTGGCGGATCATGAGGACGTGGGTGAAGCCCGGGGCGATCTCCTCGACATGGTGGGTGACCATGATCATGGAGGGGGCGATCGGGTCGCGGGCGAGCCGGCCGAGGCGGCGGACCAGGTCCTCGCGGCCGCCGAGGTCGAGGCCGGCGGCGGGCTCGTCGAGCAGCAGCAGCTCGGGGTCGGTCATCAGGGCGCGGGCGATCAGGGTGCGCTTGCGCTCGCCCTCGGAGAGGGTGCCGAATTTCCGGTCCACGTAGTCGGTCATGCCGAGGCGGTCGAGGAAGGCGCGGGCGCGCTGCTCGTCGACCTCGTCGTACTCCTCCTGCCAGTGGGCGGTCATGCCGTAGGCGGCGGTGAGTACGGTCTCCAGGACGGTCTGGCGCTTGGGGAGCTTCTCGGCCATGGCGATGCCGGCCACGCCGATGCGGGGGCGCAGGTCGAAGACGTCGACCTTGCCGAGGGTGTCGCCGAGGACGGTGGCGGTGCCCTTGCTGGGGAAGAGGTAGCTTGAGGCGATGTTGAGGAGGGTGGTCTTGCCGGCGCCGTTGGGACCGAGGATGACCCAGCGCTCGCCCTCCTTCACCGACCAGGAGACCTGGTCCACCAGAGCCCGGCCCTCCCGGACCACGGATACGTCCTGAAGCTCCAGAACATCGCTCATGAGCGCGTTGTCTCCCCTTGCAGTGTGGCCGGTCTCGGCTGTCGCGTACGCCTGTGGCTCGGGCGGCGGCGCGGGTGGGCGCAGCCCTTATGAAATCTACGCCACGAGTGCGGCGCTCCATTCCATCGGTCCGGTCCTTAGGGTGGGAGCATGCTCTCGGAACCGCGTTCAGGACGCCTCGCCGCTTGGGGAAATGCCCTATTGGCCGGACTTGTCTCTCCGGATGACGCCGTGCTCGCCATCGTGGGCGAGGACGCGGTGCACCGGGTGGAGGGGCTGCCCGAGGAGTCCGCTCCGGTCGGGCTCACGTTGGCGCTGGGGCGGTTGCGGACGCTGGGGGCGACCGGGCTCCGGGTCGCGCTGCCGGCGTCGGGGCATCCGCTGGGGCTGAGCGGTCCGCCGGAGTTCAACGCGCGGGCCCTGGAGGCCGAGGAAGCGGTGATCTGTTACGGCGCCGCGTTCGGGCTGGTGCCGGAGGTGTACGAGGCCGGCCCCGCCGGTGATGTGCATGTCGAGGTGATCTGGCATGTGCTGTCGGTGCGGGAGGCGCCGCCTGCGGACGTGCCCTCGCTGGGCGAGGCCGAGCGGGAGTTGGCGGAGGCGCTCAGGGACGCGACCGAGATGCTGTCGAAGCTGGATGTCGCCGGGTCGGGTCCGGTGGCGGAGGCGGCGATCGACGCGTACCGGGCGCGGGCCGAGCGGGGGCGGGAGGTGCTGGCCCCTGGGTATCCCCCGCGGGCGGTGCGCGTCATTGAGCTGGCGCAGCGGGTGGGGTTGCTGGTCTCACTGGCGTACGAGAACGGGCACGGGGGCGCGGTGAGCGCGTCGGAGATGGCGGCGCGGTCGCTGGCGCTGCGGCCGGTGGAGCGGACGGCCCGGCGGGCGCAGGTGGCGGCGTACAACTCGGTGGTGGAGGAGCGCGAGCGGGGGCGTTAGGACGCCTGGGGGCTATGCCGGCCGGCGTTGGCCCTCGACGGTCGTGCCGGTCCTGCTTGCCGGAGGCGACGCCCGGCGAGGCAACGGCGAACCGGCGGAGGCGCCCGCTGCGACACCGGCGGGTCGACGTCTGAGGGGCCCTCGGTGGTACGGGGCATCGGTCCGCGACTGCCTGTTCGGATCACTGGGCTTAAAAGCCGCTGGGCGCAAAAGCCAATGGCCGTAAAAGCAGCTGGCCACAAAAGCCGACCGGCCTTCCGGGGGCGCCCGGAAGGCCGGAGGTCGATGCCGCTGTGCGGCGCGGTCTCAGTGGTTGAGGCCGAGGTTGCCGAAGGCGGGGTTCAGCACGCCGATGACGTTGACGCTGTTGCCGACGGCGTTGACCGGGATGTGCACGGGAGCCTGGATGACGTTGCCCGACACGACGCCCGGAGAGCCCTGGGCCTGGCCGTCGGCGTGCGAGCCGCCGGTGTGGGCGGAGGCCATCCCCGCGCCCGCGGCCATGATCCCGCCGGCCACCATCGTCACGGCCGCTGCCTTCTTCAGGTTCTTCACTTCTTGAGCCCTCCTTGGCGATCGCCGCGGCGGTCGCCGCAGCACGCACTGAAGAACGCTGGGAGCCGGCAGAGGATGCGCCGTCCGGGTGACATTCCCACGACGGTATGAATCTCAGCCCGGAAGGCGACCCTCCATGTTGCCGTCGGTGAAGCGTTGCGGAGGGCGTTTCAGCCGGTCACGCCATGGCGAACGGCCCACAGGGCGGCCTGGGTGCGGTCGGCGAGGTCGAGTTTCATCAGGATGTTCGAGACGTGCGTCTTGACGGTCTTCTCGGACAGCACCAGGGCGCGGGCTATCTCGCGGTTGGAGCGGCCGTCGGCGATCAGCCCGAGCACCTCGCGCTCCCGCTCGGTGAGTGACCCTCCCCTGCCCTGGCCGGAGTTGGCCTCCTCCTGGGAGAGCAGGGCGCCGGCCACCTCGGGCTGGAGCAGGACGTGCCCGGCGTGCACCGAGCGGATGGCGGTGGCGAGCGCGTCGGGATCGACGTCCTTGTATACGTACCCGGCGGCGCCGGCGCGTAGGGCCGGGACCACCGTGCGCTGCTCGGTGAAGCTGGTGACGATGAGCACGCGCGCGGGGTTGGCGAGTTCACGGAGTTTGCGGAGGGCCTCCACGCCGTCCATGCCGGGCATCTTGACGTCCATGAGGACGACGTCGGGGCTCAGCTCCTGCGCGCGCTCGACCCCTTCGGCGCCGTCGGCGGCCTCGCCGACGACCTCTATGTCGTCCTGGATCTCAAGGAAGGTACGCAGTCCCCGGCGGACGACCTGGTGGTCGTCGACGAGCAGGACCCTGATCGCGTCAGCCACCGGGGACCTCCATCTCGATCGTGGTGCCCTTGCCGGGCGCCGATTCCACGGTCAGCGTGCCGCCGACCCCACTCGTCCGGTCCCGCATGGAGACCAGGCCGAGGTGGCGTCCGGCACTGCGGGTGAGGTGCGGGTCGAAGCCGCTGCCGTCGTCCGTGACCCGCAGCACGGCCCCGCTGCCACGCCGGTCCACGGTCACGTCGACGTGCTCGGCACCGGAGTGCCTCAGGGCGTTGTGCAGGGCTTCCTGGGCCACCCGGAGCAGTGCCTCCTCCTGGGCGGCGGGCAGGGCGCGGAAGCCGCTGCTGGCGAAGGTCACGCGCGCACCGTGGGCGCGGTCGAGGACCTGGATCTGGGTGCGGAGGGTGGCGACCAGACCGTCCTCGTCGAGGGCGGCGGGGCGCAACTCCACGACGGCCGCGCGCAGTTCGTCGGTGGCCTCGGCGGCGAGCGCGGCCACCTGCTGCAACTCGCCCTTGGCGCGGGAGGGGTCCCGGTCCACCAGGGCGGCGGCGGCCTGGGCGGTCAGGCGCAGGGAGAACAGCTTCTGGCTCACCGCGTCGTGCAGCTCGTGGGCCAGCCGGGAGCGTTCCTCGGCGATGGTCAGCTCGCGGCTGCGCTCGTAGAGGCGGGCGTTGGTGAGGGCGATCGCCGCGTGCTGGGCGAGGATGGAGAGCAGTTCCTCGTCCTCCGCGGTGAAGCCGCAGCCGCCCTCGGGCTTGGCACACTTCTTGTTGGCGAGGAACAAGGCGCCGATGGTCTCCTCGCCGTCGCGGATCGGCAGGCCCAGGAAGTCGGACATGTCGGGGTGGGCCGACGGCCAGCCCTCGAAGCGGGGGTCCTTGCGGACGTCGGCCAGCCGCTCGACCTTCGCCTCGCGGAGCATCGCGGCGAGGATGCCGTGCTGGCGCGGGAGCGGGCCGATGGCCTTCCACTGGGCGTCGGTGACACCGTCGACGACGAACTGGGCGAAGCCGCCGTGGTCGTCGGGGACCCCGAGCGCGGCGTACTGCGCGTCGAGCAGCTCACGGGCGGAGGCGACGATCGTCTTGAGGACGTCACGCACCTCCAGGTGCCTGCTCATGGCCAGCAGCGCGGCGCTGACCGCGGCGAGGCCGGACCGGGGACCTTGACTCATGCCCTCACGGTACCGGCGGGGTGTGACACCGCGGATCGGTCGTTGGTGGCGGGGCCTGGGCCGATGGCCGTAGGACCCGGGTCCTAGGGCGCAGGCCCCGGACCGGCGGCGTAGTCCGAAGGGCCCCGCCGGATTGCGGCCCGCGTCCGAGGCGGCCGGGCGGTGCCGTTCCTAGGTTGAGGTCACCGCCGACGGAGGCGGACGGAGCCGAGGGGACGGTTGTCATGCCGGTAGCGATCATCACTGGGCGTCGAAGGGGCTGGGTCGGGCGCTGGCGGAGGCGCTGGCCGCGCGCGGCTGGGATCTGGTGCTGGACGCGCGGGGTGCGGGGGCCCTGAAGGAGGCGGCGGAGGCCGTCGCGGGGCCCGGGACGCGGGTGGCGGCGCTGCCCGGCGATGTCACGGACGCCGGGCACCGGGCCGAGCTGGTGGCCGCCGCGCGTGCGCTGGGCGGGGTGGACCTGCTGGTGAGCAACGCCAGCGCGCTGGGTGCCGAGCCGCTGGTGCGTCTCGGCGAGCTGCCGGTGGCGGGGCTGCGCCGGGCGCTGGAGGTGAACGTGGTGGCCGCGCTGGGCCTGGTCCAGGAGGCGCTGCCGCTGCTGCGGGAGTCGGCGGCGGGGTCGGTGATCGCGGTCAGCTCGGACGCGGGCGCGGAGGCGTACGAGACCTGGGGCGGTTACGGCGCCTCGAAGGCGGCCCTGGACCAGCTGGCGGCGGTGCTCGGCGTGGAGGAGCCGGGGCTGCGGGTGTGGGCGGTGGATCCCGGGGACATGGCGACCGGCCTGTACGCGGCGGCCGTACCGGACGACGACGATCCGCGGCCGGCGCCGGAGAGCGTCGTACCGGCGTTCCTGCGGTTGCTCGACGAGCGGCCGGCGAGCGGGCGGTACGGGGCGCCCGCGCTGGTGGAGGGGCGATGAGGACCGCCCTGCGGGTGCCGGAGGAGTTGTCCGCGCGCGTGCCGGCCGAGCAGCGCGGGCCGGGCCTTGAGCGGGATGCCGTACGGCTGCTGGTGTCGCGCGGGACGGCGGTGTCGCATCACGCCTTCGCCGAGCTGCCGGTGCTGCTGCGGGCCGGGGACCTGCTGGTGGTGAACACCTCGCCGACGCTGGCGGCCGCCGTGGACGGGCGAGTCGGGCACGCGCGCGTGGTGGTGCACTTCTCCACGCGCGGGGACGACGGCCGGTGGGCGGTCGAGCTGCGGGAACCGGACGGCAGGGGGACGACACGCGCGCGTGCGGGCGCATCCGCGGGGAGTGAGGTGCGGCTGCCCGGGGGCGGGCGGCTGGTGCTGACGGAGCCGCTGAGCGCGCGGGGCGAGCGGCTGTGGTGGGCGCGGGCCTCGGGGAACGTGCCGGGGATGCTGCGGGAGCACGGGCGGCCCATTCGTTACTCATATACGGAGCGGGACCAGCCGTTGTCCGTGTACCAGACGGTGTTCGCGCTGCCCGCGGCCGACGGGGCCGGGAGTGCGGAGATGCCGAGTGCGGCGCGGCCCTTCACCGCGCGGCTGGTGGCGGAGCTGGTGAGCCGGGGTGTGCAGTTCGCGCCGATCACGCTGCACACGGGGGTGTCGTCGGCGGAGGCGCACGAGCCGCCGTACGCGGAACGTTTCGCCGTGCCGGAGGCGTCGGCGCGGCTGATCAACGCGGCCAAGGGGGGTGGCAGGGGGGTCGTCGCCGTCGGGACGACCGCCGTGCGGGCCGTGGAGTCGGCGGCCGGGGCCGACGGGGTGGTGCGGGCGGCCGAGGGGTGGACGGAGCTTGTCGTGACGCCCGAGCGGGGGGTGCGGGTAGTGGACGGGCTGCTGACCGGGCTGCACGAGCCGGAGGCCTCGCATCTGCTGATGCTGGAGGCGGTCGCGGGACGGGCCGCCGTCGACCGCAGCTACGAGGAGGCGCTGCGCGGGCTCTACCTGTGGCACGAGTTCGGGGACGTACACCTCATCCTCCCGGAGGAGGAGCCTCACACAGAGCATTGCTCCAGCAACTCCTGGTGAGATTCATGTGTGGCCGGTGTGAGGCCGCACATAGGGCGCACATCACGTACGAACGGACATAGGAGATAAAGGGTCCCACGGTGAACGGGACAGACGACCTAGTCTGTCCCGTTTTGCCCTTCCGGCCTCTACTACCGGGGATCGTACGTCACACCTTTGCCAGGGCATTTTGCGGCCGCTAAGAATGGCTCCCGTCGCTCAGCACCGCGGGTTCTCCCCGCGGTGTTCGTGCAGGAGGAGCCGGTCTCCCCCGCGGACAACGAGCGACCTCCGCGCTATTCGAAGAGGTCCACCGCCATGCCCAAAAGCAACCACAGTCCCACGCTGACCAAGCATCACAAGATCGCGCTCGCCGGTGTCGCCACGCTCGGCGCCGCCGCCCTCGCCTTCTCCGCCGTGCCCAGCAGCGCGGAGACCGTCGTGACCGGGTCTCCCCAGACCGCGGCCCAGGTGGCCTACGGCACGGAGCAGATCAAGGACGTCAAGGGCACGGTCACCGACCAGCTCGCATTCCAGAACGTCAAGGTCGAGGCGATCGCCGCCAAGAAGAAGGCGACCACGGCCCACGAGCTTCACCTGGCCCATGTGAAGCAGGCCCACGCGGCCCACACCGCCAAGGTCAAGGCCGCTCACGCCGCCAAGGTCAAGGCCGCCCGCACCGCCCACGCGAAGCACGTCGCGGCCGCCGCCAAGAAGGCCGCCCAGGCGCACGCCGCCCAGCAGGCCGCGAGCCGGTCCGTGCAGCGCCCGCAGATCCAGCAGGTCGCCGCGAAGACCTACTCCAACAACCTCGACGGCTGGATCCGCCAGGCTCTCGACATCATGAAGGCCAAGGGCATCCCGGGCTCCTACAACGGCCTGCACCGCAACATCATCCGGGAGTCCTCCGGCAACCCGAACGCCATCAACAACTGGGACATCAACGCCATCAACGGCGTCCCGTCCAAGGGCCTGCTCCAGGTCATCCCGCCGACGTTCTCCGCGTACCACGTCAACGGCACGTCCTGGAACATCTACGACCCGGTAGCCAACATCACCGCCGCCGCCAACTACGCGGCCGACCGGTACGGCTCGATCGACAACGTCAACAGCGCGTACTGAGGCCCGGCGCGGACCTCTGCACGCACACGCCGAAGGGCGGCACCCCACTGCGGGGCGCCGCCCTTCGGCGTCGTACGGGCGACTACTTGCGCATGACCTCGGGCTCGTGGCGGCGCAGGAAGCGGGCCACCAGGAAGCCGCAGATCACACCGAGGACGATCAGCGCGGCCATGTCCATGGTCCAGGCGCCGGCCGTGTGGTTCCACAGCGGGTCCGTGCTCGTCGGGTCGTCGGTGTTCGGTGCGATGTTGTTGAAGTCCAGCGTGGCGCCGTCGGCGCCCACCGCCCAACGGGACGGCATCAGGTACGAGACCTGGTTGACGCCGACCGCTCCGTTCAGGTTGAACAGGCAGCCGGTGAACACGACCTGGATGATCGCGAACATCACCAGCAGCGGCATGGTCTTCTCGGACGTCTTCACCAGCGAGGAGATGACCAGGCCGAACATCATCGAGGTGAACCCGAGCCCCATGATCGGGATACAGAGCTCGAAGAGGGTGGAGTGGCCGAGGACCACGCCCTGGTCGGGGATCTCCCGGCTGGAGAAGCCGATCAGGCCGACCATCAGGCCCTGCAGCACGGTGATCACGCCGAGCACGACCACCTTGGACATCAGATACGCCGACCGGGACAGGCCGGTCGCCCGCTCCCGTTCGTAGATGACCCGTTCCTTGATCAGCTCACGCACGGAGTTCGCGGCGCCCGCGAAACAGGCGCCGACGGCGAGGATCAACAGGACCGTGGTCGCCGTGCCGTTCGGGACGGGCACTCCGTTCTTCAGGCTCCTGTTCACCAGCAGGCCCTTGTCGCTGTCGATCAGCAGACTGACCGCGCCGAGCACCGCCGGCAGGATCACCGTCAGCGCCAGGAAACCCTTGTCGGAGGCGATGACCGCCACGTACCGCCGTACCAGGGTCAGCAGCTGCGACCCCCAGCTCTGCGGCTTCTTCGGCCTCATCGCCTGCATCGCGGGCATCTGTACGGACTGCGGGGCGATCGCGTCGATGTCCGCGGCGTACATCTGGTAGTGCTGCGAGCCCTTCCAGCGGCCCGCCCAGTCGTAGTCGCGGTAGTTCTCGAAGGCGGAGAAGACATCGGCCCAGGTGTCGTAGCCGAAGAAGTTCAGCGCCTCCTCGGGCGGCCCGAAGTAGGCGACCGCGCCGCCCGGCGCCATCACCAGGAGCTTGTCGCACAGCGCCAGCTCGGCCACCGAGTGGGTGACGACGAGGACGGTACGCCCGTCGTCGGCGAGGCCGCGCAGCAGCTGCATGACATCGCGGTCCATGCCCGGGTCGAGGCCCGAGGTGGGCTCGTCGAGGAAGATCAGCGACGGCTTGGTGAGCAGCTCCAGGGCCACAGAGACCCGCTTGCGCTGCCCGCCGGAGAGGGACGTGACCTTCTTGTCCTTGTGGATGTCGAGCTTCAGCTCGCGCAGCACCTCGTCGATGCGGTCGTCGCGCTCCTGGCCGGTGGTGTCGGCCGGGAAGCGCAGCTTGGCCGCGTACTTGAGGGCCTTCTTGACGGTCAGCTCCTTGTGCAGGATGTCGTCCTGCGGGACCAGACCGATGCGCTGGCGCAGCTCGGCGAACTGCTTGTAGAGGTTGCGGTTGTCGTACAGCACCTCGCCCTCGTTGGCGGGGCGGTAGCCGGTGAGCGCCTTCAGCAGGGTCGACTTGCCGGACCCCGACGGGCCGATGACCGCGATCACGGACTTCTCCGGGACACCGAAGGAGACGTCCTTGAGGATCTGCTTGCCGCCGTCGACGGTGACCGTCAAGTGACGTGCGGAGAAGGAGACTTCACCGGTGTCGACGAACTCCTCGAGCCGGTCGCCGACGATCCGGAACGTGGAGTGGCCGACGCCGACGATGTCGCTCGGGCCGAGCAGCGCACTGCCGCTCTTGGCGATCGCCACACCGTTGACGTACGTGCCGTTGTGCGAGCCCAGGTCGCGGATCTCCATGCGGCCGTCGGGCGTGGAGTGGAACTCCGCGTGATGGCGCGAGACCTGCAGGTCGGACACGACCAGATCGTTCTCCAGGGCACGGCCGATGCGCATCACACGGCCGATGGAGAACTGGTGGAACGTGGTCGGGCTGCGGTCGCCGTAGACCGGCGGCGCCCCCGCGCCACCACCGGAGGCCATGGCCGGGGCGCCCTGCTGCTGCGGGATCGCCGACGGGGCCTGCTGCCAGCCCTGTTGCGGAGCCGGCTGCTGCTGCGGAACCGCCGGCTGGGACCAGCCCGCGCCGCCCGCGCCCTGCGCCGCGTACGGCTGCTGCTGGGGCTGGGGCTGGGATACGGCGGTCGCGGCGCCGGAGAGGCTCAGGCGGGGTCCGTCGTTCGCGTTGCCGAGGTGTACGGCCGAGCCCGGGCCGATCTCCGTCCGCTGGACGCGCTGGCTCTGCACGAAGGTGCCGTTGGTGCTGCCGTGGTCCTCGATGACCCAACTGCGGCCGTCGAAGCTGATCGTGGCGTGCCGCCAGGAGACCCTGGCGTCGTCGAACACGAGGTCCCCCTGCGGATCGCGTCCGAGGGTGTAGGACCTGGACGGGTCGAGCGTCCAGGTACGTCCGTTTGATTCCAGTACGAGTTCCGGCACTCCAAGCCCCATGAATAGTCCCCCGAGTTACCCCCATCACAGGGAGTCTAGGGATGTCGAACATCGTCGGGAACTATTTCAGGCTCGGCCCTCTGACCGAAAGTCGGGCCTTGTGGAGGGCTCGTACGAGCGCTTCGACTCTTTCCGTTGACGGGGTTGAAACCGGGCCGGAGAGTGGTAATCCACGCGAGGGGGACAAGCGCGGCGGAGCGGCCCTGCGCGTCCGCGGATCGGGGGGTCAGCCATGAGCTCTGGCACGTCCGGCACGGGAGTCGAGAACACGAGGCACGGCGCGCGGCTGCCATGGGGTGACATCCTGCTGTCCGCGATCGCCGCCGTGAGCTGGGCGTTGATCGGAATGGCGGGTACGGCGGCGCTCGGTCTGCATCTGCTGCGGGCGGACGCGGCGGGTTCACTGGGGCCGATGACAGCGGCGGTTGTGGCACTCGGTGCGGGTGGTTCGGTCACGCCGAACGGCGATCTGTCTGCATTCGGTCTGAAAGGGGCGCAGGCCACCACGGCCATCGAGATCACGCCACTGGGTGTGAGCCTGGTGGGAGCCCTCCTGCTGGCCTGGTTCTTCTTACGGTCCCTGCGCACGGCCGGAGTTGTGATCGCACCGGCCGAACTGCTGGCCCGCGCGGGCTCGGTGGTCGTGCTGTTCGTGGCGACGCTTGGCGGCCTGGCCTGGGCGGGGCATTCCGTCGTGACGATCGACGGCGGTGCGCTGGGGCTGGACAAGCTGCCGGGCACCGGCGGCGGAGGGGGCGGTCTCAAGATCCCCGGCATCGGGGATGTCGGCGGGCTGCTGCCGGACCGCCTCGGAAACCTCGTGCATGCGAACGCGGCGGTCGGCTTCCGCGTGGACACGGCGGCGACCCTGCTCGGCGGCCTCGGCTGGTCGGTCGGCATCCTGCTGATCGCCCTGCTCGCCTCCCGCCGTACTCCGCTGCCGCGCGGCTGGGAGGTGGTGCACCGGGTGGTACGGCCGGCGGTCTCCGCCCTGGTGACCGTGCTCCTGGTGGCGGTCGCGGCGGGCTGGGCGGCGGCAGCCTATGCGGCGATCGGCGACCCGCACCCGGCCCGGATCATGGGCGCGGCACTGCTCGGCGCCCCGAACGGCGTCTGGCTCGGCATCCCGATCGGCCTCTTCGTCCCCTTCGACGGCAGGGCGACGGGCGTCCTCACCATGTTTCTGCCGCACCCCCTGGACGACCTCCTGAACTCGCCGTCCGACCAGTCGGTGACCCTGGGACACCTGGCCGACCTGGACGGACGGGTGTGGCTGCTGGGCATCGCCGCGGCGCTGCTGATGCTGCTGGCCGGGGTGTTCACGGCGGTTCGGACGCCGGTGGTCGGCCGCGGTGCCGGTGGGGTGGCGGGGGCGCTGCGGGGCTCACGCGACGACGCGGACGGCGGGGGCGGGCGGGGCTCGCGTCCGGGCGCGCTCGGTTTCGCCGGGCTGTGTGCGGTGCGGCTTGGGATCGCGACCGCGCTCACGCTGCCGTTGCTGGCCTGGCTGACGGACGTGTCCGTGGACGCGTCGCTGTCGGTGCTGGGCTTCGACGCCTTCGGCGCCGGTATCGAACTGCACGGGCAGTTGGGCATGGCACTGCTCCTCGGGGCGGTCTGGGGTGCGGCGGCGGGAGCGGCGGGGGCGCTGCTGGCGTGGGCGACCGGCGCAGCCGGCACACGCACGGCGCGGCTGGCACTGGGTGGCGCGGGAAGCGGTGACGCGGGCGACGGGACGACGTATCCGGTGGGGAGCGGGACTCCGGGACGGACCGGAAGCGGGGCGACGGGGCCTTACGCACCGGTGACTCCGTACCGTCCGCCGAATCCGACCACGAATCCCTATCTCCGGGTACCGAACGAGCTACGGGAGACGGGGGGCGGCGGTCAGGAGGCCCGGCCCGAGAGGCCAGGGGAACGGCGGAGCCCGGCGCCGTACGACGGTGGGGCGTCCTGGCCCGACGCGCCGCAGGAACGGCAGGCCCAGGCGCCGTACCCCGACAGCCGGACGCCTCAGCCCGACGCGCCGCGGCAACCGAGGTCCCCGGGCCCGCACGACAGGCAGACGCCCCGGCCCGACGCGCCGCAGGAACGACAGGCCCCGGGGCCGTACGACGGACGGGCACCTTGGGCCGGCACGCCGCAGGAACCGCGGGACTCCAGGCCCGCGGAGGGCGGCCGGCCCGGGGGTGCGCGGGAGCCGCGGGACTCGGTGGGGCCGTACGGGAGTCCGGGACCCTGGGGCGGTGGGGCGCCGGGGTCTGGGGTGACGCCGGCGAGCGGGCCGGGCGGGCCGGGCTATCGGTCGCCATCGGGTGCATCAGACCCGGTGGACGGTCGGTCCGACGGTCGTCGGTCGTCGGAGGAGTGGCGGTCCGGTAGCGGCGACGATCCCTCCGAGGTACCGCCTGGTTCCGACGATGTGTACGGCGCTCCCACCATGGCCCGGCCGATCGACCCGCCGCCCCGCTTCTCGCGGCGCGGCCGAAGGGCCCCGGACGGTCCGGACGCGGGTCCCCCACCGCCTCCCCCGCCTCCCCCGCCTCCTCCCGCGTCGCCGCCCAGGCGGCCCCCTCGGTGAGGTCGCCCGCCGGGGCGGGCCGGCGGGCGGCCGGTGGTGTCTGCACCGGGCGTGGACCGGTGCTGAACTGTGTGCGAAGGCGACGGTCCAGGAGGGAGGCACCTCGGTCTCCGACATCGCACGCACGTTCGTCCGTAGCGCGGAAGCAAGGCCTCGGACACCGACCCGACACTTGTTGTTCCGTGTCCGTCAGGCGGACCACCTGCGCCGCGGGCACCGCGTGCCGGTTACGGTGGTTACACCATGAGCGATCCGCAGACCTCCGAGGTTCCCACTCTCCTCGTCAAGATTTTCGGCAAGGACAGGCCGGGCATCACGGCCGGCCTCTTCGACACCCTTGCCGCGTACATGGTCGACGTGGTCGACATCGAGCAGGTCGTCACGCGAGGCCGGCTGGTGCTGTGCGCGCTCGTGACCCACCCCGCGGCGGGGCTTGAGGGTGACCTCAGGGCGACCGTGCACGGCTGGGCCGAGTCCATGAAGATGCAGGCGGAGATCATCTCCGGCCACGGCGACAACCGCCCGCGTGGTCTCGGCCGCTCCCTGGTCACCGTCCTCGGTCACCCCCTGACCGCCGAGTCGACGGCCGCCATCGCCGCCCGGATCGCCAAGACGGGCGGCAACATCGACCGTATCTTCCGGCTCGCCAAGTACCCGGTGACGGCAGTGGAGTTCGCGGTGTCCGGCGTGGAGACCGAGGCACTGCGCACCGCCCTGGCCTCCGACGCGGCCGAGCTCGGCGTGGACGTGGCGGTGGTCGCAGCGGGCCTGCACCGGCGGGCCCAGCGTCTGGTGGTCATGGACGTGGACTCGACGCTCATCCAGGACGAGGTGATCGAGCTCTTCGCCGCGCACGCCGGCTGCGAGGACGAGGTCGCCGAGGTGACGGCGGCCGCGATGCGCGGGGAACTGGACTTCGAGCAGTCGCTGCACGCGCGCGTGGCGCTGCTGAAGGGGCTGGACGAATCGGTCGTACAGAAGGTGCGCGCCGAGGTACGGCTGACGCCGGGCGCCCGGACCCTGATTCGCACGCTGAAGCGGCTCGGCTACCAAGTCGGCGTCGTCTCGGGCGGTTTCACCCAGGTCACCGACGATCTGCAGGAGCGGCTCGGGCTGGACTTCGCCCAGGCCAACACGCTGGAGATCGTCGACGGGAAGCTGACCGGCCGGGTGACCGGCGAGATCGTGGACCGTGCGGGCAAGGCACGGCTGCTGCGCCGGTTCGCCGCCGAGGCGGGCGTACCGCTGTCGCAGACGGTGGCCATCGGTGACGGCGCCAACGACCTGGACATGCTGAACGCGGCCGGTCTCGGTGTCGCCTTCAACGCCAAGCCGGTGGTCCGCGAGGCCGCCCACACGGCGGTTAACTTCCCCTTCCTGGACACGGTCCTGTATCTGCTGGGCGTCACCCGCGAAGAGGTCGAGGCGGCGGACACCCACGACGAGAGCTGAACCGCCCGGCGATCCCGATACGAGGGGCCCGGCACCGAGGAGATCGGTGCCGGGCCCCTGGTCGTCCCGCGCCGTAGAGCGGTGGCCTACGGTGATCTCAGTCGGAGGGCGCCCAGTAGTCCACGAGCGTGGCCACGCCGGGTTCCAGGGTCTTCCAGGAGCCCTCGAAGGTCACGACGGCGAAGGCGGCGGCGGGAAAGCCCCGGCTGTTCATCCGCTCACGGGCGTCGCCCTCGGAGCTGCCGGCCAGGATCTCGGTCACGCCGTGCACGCCGGGGTTGTGGCCGATGAGGATGACGTCATGCGCATCCTCGGGCACCTCGTTGAGCACGGCGATCAGCTCGCCCGGCGAGGCGTCGTACACCCGCTCCTCGTAGACTGTTTTCGGCCGGTGCGCAAGCTCATGGACGGCGAGTTTCCAGGTCTCCCGCGTGCGCACGGAGGTGGAGCACAGGGCCAGGTCGAAGGTGATGCCGCTGTCCGCCAGCTTGCGCCCGGCGACGGCTGCGTCCATTCGGCCCCGGTCAGCGAGCGGTCGCTCGTGGTCGGTCACCTGTGGCCAGTCGGCTTTCGCATGGCGGAAGAAGACGATCCTGCGGGATTCTGCGACGCTCATGTCACCCAGCTTCGCACGAAACAGGCCATCAGGCGCAGGGAGTTGACATGCGGCTTCGCCCTGGCCGGAGGCGGTGGGGCTAACGCGTGACGATCTGCTGGACCCGCTCGACGAGATGGGTGACGGCCGGGTCACCGGTGGTCGCGTGAGCGTCGGCCGGGTTCAGTATCAGCACCAGCAGGGCGACGAAGGCGAGCGCGGGCAGGGCGAGGGCCCACCAGGGCAGCCGGACGTCGACGCTGCCCGAGGTGGCGGGGCGGGGCAGGGGGTGCGTACGGGCCGGCATGGTCGCCTCCGCTGGTCTCCGGGCTTCGGTGACCGCCCCTCGCGGCCACACCTCGAAATTACGGAATCCGCGGCCGCCAACCCATCCGGTGATCCACCCACTTGACCCTGACCCTCACCCCCTAGGGGATGGTGGTGCTAGCCCCACCATCGGCCGCCGGGGCGGTGGTCAGGGTGACGCGAGAGTCGCGATGACGGCGATGACGATGAAGATGGCGAAGAACGAGCCGAAGACGATCAGCATCTTCTTCTGACCGTTCTGGGGGTTCGGGTCGAGCACTGGCATGGGACCAGTCTGGCACCCCTCCAAGCGGACGGATCGGGCGGGGTGGCCGCAACACCCCGCCGAGCGCCGGTGGGGCCGGGGCGGTGTCCTCGCGTGCCACGTCGGCGCCGGCCGGCCACGGCCGGTACGCGTCGGCCGGCGAGCTGCGGCCGGTCCGCGCCGGCCTCAGGCGGCCGCGGCCGCCTCGTCCTCCACCGTTCGGTCGCGGCCCGCCAGGACACCGACGGCCATCTGCGGGATCATCAGGCCGGCCATGAGGGCGATCGGCAGGCCCCAGCCGCCGCTGTGCTGGTAGAGCACGCCCACCAGCAGCGGGCCCGGGATGGAGATGAGGTAGCCGACGCTCTGGGCGAAGGCGGAGAGCTGTACGACGCCCGCGCTGGTCCGGGACCGCATCCCGACCATCGTGAGGGCCAGCGGGAAGGCACAGTTGGAGACGCCGAGCAGTAGGGCCCAGGCCCAGGCGCCGCCGGCGGGGGCGGCCCACAGGCCGGCGTATCCGGCGAGGCCGCAGACGCCGAGCGCGATCACGATCGGGCCCTGGTGCGGCAGCCGGGTGGCCACGCGCGGGATGACGAAGGCCAGCGGTACGCCCATCACCATGGTGACGGCCAGCAGCAGTCCGGCGGTGCCCGCGGGCACGCCCGCGTCCCGGAAGATCTGCGCCATCCAGCCCATCGTGATGTAGGCGGCGGTGGCCTGGAGCCCGAAGAACACGGCGAGCGCCCAGGCGGTACGGCTACGGGTGATCCGCAGGGCGGGCGGCTGCCGGTCCGCACGCGCGCGTGCCTCGGCCACGGGCGCCGGCGCCGGTCCCCGGTCCCGGACCAGCGGAAGCCAGGGCAGCACCGCGACCGCCGCCAGCCCCGCCCACACGGCGAGCCCGGACTGCCAGCCGCCGCCCAGCGCGTCGGTCACGGGCACGGTCACCGCGGCGGCGATCGAGGTGCCGGCGGCGAGGGCCATCGAGTACAGGCCGGTCATGGAGCCGACCCGGTCGGGGAACCAGCGCTTGACGATGACCGGCATCAGCACGTTGCTGACCGCGATGCCCACGAGCGCGAGCGCGCTGCCGGCCAGGAATCCGGCCGTGCCCCCGACGTAGGGGCGTATCAGCAGACCGGCCGTGATGGCGACCATGCCGGCGCAGACCACCGCCGGCGGGCCGAAGCGGCGGGCGAGGCGGGGAGCCGTCACGCCGAAGACGGCGAAACAGAGCGGCGGCACGGAGGTGAGCAGTCCGGCCACGCCGCCGCTCATGCCCAGCCCGTCGCGGACCTCCACCAGGAGCGCGCCGAGGCTGGTGATGGCGGGCCGGAGGTTGACCGCGGCCAGCAGGATGCCGACGACGAACAGCCGTGGGGGGGGCCCCCGCGGGGGGCACAACGGGCACCCCCACCGGGAGCGGGGGGGGGGGGGCGGGGGGGTGGTGGGGGGGGGGTGGGAGGGCGC
>NZ_JBEOTA010000058.1:0-28882 GCF_040303265.1 Streptomyces sp. NPDC096040 | reverse complement strand
CCCTCGCCGACTACCTCACCAAGATCAACCCACCAGACACGGCCCCAGAATAGGCACTTAATTACCCTCGCAATTTGCGGCGCATCACACTAGTGGTCGACCCTGGAAGTCCTTCGGGGATTGACGCGAGAGTCCGAGTCATGCCGAGTAGGCCAGCGATCTGGTGTCGTGCGGCAAAGGTCGGCATTCCCGTGCTATGTCAGGGATGCGTGCTGTCTCGGCCGGACAGGATGCGTCTGACGTTCACGCCGCCAGGGCGACGGTGCGCAGGTGAAGATCTCTGTGTACAGGGCCGCGACCACCCCCTCCTACGCAGCTCGCAACGCGGCCAGACAGTCATGTACAGCCGTGACGACTACCTCGCCCTGCTCGGAAGATACCGACCGCGACGGGCAGGCCATGTCGAACGCCGTGTTGGCATTGCCGCGATTCACGCCGGCCACCGAGGGGTCCGCCTGATGAGCGGCCCCCCGGCCGGTCGCAATCCTCGGCGGCACCGCACCCTCGGGCTCGGCCTGGCCGCCCGGCCGGTGCTGCCAGCCACCCCGTCACGCTCGGCTCCCGCGACGAGGCCCGCGCGGCGACCTCGGCCGGCGAACTCGCCGAGAAGCTCAGCCGCACCGACGCGTCGATCACTTGCTCAGGGAAGCCAGCAACACCGACGCCGCGTCCAGCCACGACGTGGTGGTGCTGACCACCGCATGGCACCCGTCGGGGAACAGCCTTCGAGCGCCGGCCGCAGTGCTGCCCCGGGCGGGCGGTCATCTCGGCCACGCCCCCCGGGATCGACTCCGGCCGGCTGCGTCAGGCTCGCCAGCTCGAGGCCCTCACCTCCGTGCTCATGGCCATCAACAAGCGCTGGAAGGCTCCTGAAGATCTTGGGGTTGGCCTCGCCGCGTGAGCGGCGGGGCCAGACTCGTTTCGTTGTGATGGGGCAATGGGCCGGGGAGACGGGCCGGATGTGTGGGAGACGTGCCGGGAGTTGATCCCGGCGGGGAGTGTGTTCGCGTTCCTGGCCGAGCGCCGTGGTGCGCTGTTTCCGGCCCAGATGTTCGCGGACATGTACCCCTCGGCGAACGGGCGCCCGAGCATGCCGCCGCAGGTCCTGGCCGCGGCGATCACGCTGCAGGCCCTGCACGGGCTGTCGGACGTCGAAACGGTCCAGGAACTGCGGTGTGACCTGCGATGGAAGGCCGCGTGCGGGCTGGGCCTGAACGACATGGCGTTCGACCCGTCGCTGCTGGCCTACTTCCGTCGCCGTCTGGCCCGCTCTGCCCGGCCCAACCGCGTCTTCGAGGCCGTGCGTGAGGTGGTGAAGGCCACCGGGGTCCTGGGCGGCAAGCACCGGCGGGCTTTGGACTCCACCGTGCTGGACGACGCGGTGGCCACCCAGGACACCGTCACCCAGCTCATCGCCGCCGTCCGCGCGGTGATCCGCGAGGTCCCCCACGCCGCCGAGGTCGCTGCCGTCAAGTGCACCGCGCACGACTACACCGATCCCGGCAAACCCCGCATCGCCTGGAACGACGAGCAGGCCCGCGCCGAACTCGTCGACGCCCTGGTCACCGATGCGCTCAGGCTGCTGGGCCACCTGCCCGACCAGCAGCTGGGCGAGAAGGCCGAAGGGGCGCGGTGCCATCGACGCACTCCTCAGCCGAAGCGCCCGGGTCATCGCGGACGGGTAGCTGGCACGATACCTAGATGCTTACGAGACGAGAGACACAGCAATTGCTGTGCCCCTCGTCGGTGTTCCCGGTCATGCAGCGCGCTTACCCTCCGTAAGGATCGATGTCCGGTGCTGATGCTGATGCTGATGTCGAAGGTCCGACAAGACCGTTCGGCTCGTGGAGGGGAGAACCGGGCGACGTGGAGCGCATCTCATTCTCCCCAGATTCTCCCCAGCACCCCGACAGAGGCCAGGACATGCGTCCTCGGCGGTTCGGATCGGCAGGGCACGTGCTCGTGACCCTGATTACTCAGAGCCAGTCCTTACGCTTGAAGATGAGGTACAAACTGGCGCATACAACAGCCATTAGGACGACTGCGAAGGGGTATCCGAGTGCCCAGTGCAACTCCGGCATCTCTCTGAAGTTCATCCCGTAGATCGTTCCGACCAGTGTCGGAGCGAACAGAATGGCCGCCCATGAAGAGATCTTCTTGATCTCCTCGTTCTGTTCGAAGCCCGCCTCCGCCAACGCTCGCATCTCCGCGTTCTGTTGCTGGGTGACCAGGGTCGCGTTGACCGTGAGGATCTCTGTGAGGGCCTGGCGGAAGCCGTCCACGCGTTCGCTGATGTGGGTGACGTGGTCGGCGACGTCGCGGAGGTAGCGCTGGAGTTCCTCGTCCGTGTCGTACTTGGCGAAACCGGCGATCAGGCTGTGCAGCATGCCGACCAGGGGGCGGGTGGCGCGCTGGAACTCGACCATCTCGCGGGAGAGTTCGTAGATACGGCGGGAGACTTCCGGGTCGCCGCGGAAGACCTCCGTCTCGATCTCGTCGATGTCGTTCTGGACACCCTCGACGACCGGGGCGTAGCCGTCGACCACCGCGTCGAGTATGGCGTAGAGGACTGCCTCCGGGCCGAGTTTCAGCAGGTCGGGGCTGTCCTCCATGCGGCGGCGGACCGCCGAGAGGTCCGGTGCCGCGCCGTGCCGGACCGTGATCACGAAGTCCGGGCCCACGAAGACGTGCAGCTCGGCGAAGTCGACCTCCTCCGGCGCGTCCAGATAGCGGGCGGCGCGCAGGACCACGAAGAGCGTGTCGCCGTACCGCTCCAGTTTCGGGCGCTGGTGTGCCTCCATCGCGTCCTCGACCGCTAGCGGGTGCAGGTCGAACTCGGCGGCCAGGGAGAGGAGTTCGTCGGAGGTGGGGCGGGCAAGGCCGATCCACGCCATGCCCGAGGGCTGATCGCGCAGTTGGCGGTACGTCTCCGCGAGGGTCGCGGGCGTCGAGACGCGCACTCCGTCGCGGTACAGCGCCGCCTCAACGACGCTCGGCGACTCGCCCGGCTCCGCGGCCGACGCGGACTCCGGCTGCGGCAGTTGGGCCGTGTCCCGCTCCGGCGGCAGGGCACGGCGCCAGACGGACCTTCTGGTGTTCCGGCCGTTCCTGCCGTTCCCGGTGTTCTTCGAGACCGGGCTGGGGCGTCGCTCGGACATCGCGGCCGCCTCTCGGTGGAGCCTGCATCGGCGTGATCTGTGTGATCGTAGTGGTCGGGCATGATCAGTGCGTCTTGGAGCAGGATATACGGGGCATACGGGCCCGGCGGAGGGAATCAAGGACGGGATTCGGTGAGAGATGCGGACAGGATCTGTCCGCGACGGACGTTAGCGTGCGCGATATGGCGAACACGTCACCCGGCCCGATCCTCGGCCCCCGCGCCCTCAACCGCGCCACCCTCGACCGTCAGCTGCTGCTGCGCCGCTCACCCCGGTCGGCGAAGGACGCCGTGGCGCATCTCGTCGGCCTCCAGGCGCAGAACGTGAAGCCACCGTACCACGCCCTCGCCGCCCGCCTCGACGGTTTCGCCCCCGAGCAGCTCTCGCGGCTGATGGCCGACCGGGAGGTCGTCCGTATCGTCACCCTGCGATCGACCATCCACACCCACACCGCCGATCACGAACAGCACGCTCGGCCCGGGGATCGCGATGACCAGGAGGGACATCGCGGCGAAGGCCAGGATCCGGTCCGTGGACACCATGTGGGTCACTCCTCCCGCGCCGCTCATTCAGAGCACATTCAAACAGGGCCTCTAGAGTCGGGGCCATGGAACTGCGGCAGCTCACCTACTTCGTCGCCGTCGCCGAGGAGTTGCACTTCGGGAGGGCCGCCGATCGGCTGCACATCGTGCAGTCCGCGGTGAGCATGCAGATACGGCGGCTTGAGCGGGAGCTGGGCGCCGAGCTGTTCGACCGTTCGCCGCGCCGGGTCCGGCTCACCGGCGCGGGGGAGCGGCTGCTGCCCGAGGCCCGGGCGGTACTGGCGGCGGCCGAGAAGGCCCGGGCCGCCGTCGCCCCGCAGGCCGGGCTCAGGATCGGCACCAGCACGGGGCTCGGCACGCATCTGGACCGGGTACTGGCCGCGTTCGCCCACCATGCGCCGGACGTGCCCGTCGAACTGCACTCGCTGCCGGTCGCCGAAAGGCTCGCCCGGGTCGCGGGCGGGCGGCTGGACGCCGCGTTCGTACGAGCGGTGGAGCCGGTGCCCGGTGTACGGGTCCATCCGCTGTGGCCCGACCCCCTGGTCGCCGCGCTCCCCACCACCCACCCCCTCGCCGGACGCCCGGAGATCGGTGTCGGCGAACTGGCCGGGCTGCCCCTCGCGCTCACCGAGCGCCGCAACAACCCCGCCCTGGTCGACCTGATCGTCGGTGCCTGCCGCGACGCCGGCTTCGAGCCGCTGCCCGGACCGTCGCCCGGCTCCCTCCAGGACACCCTCGCCGGCATCGGCGTCCGCCCGCTGTGGACGGTCGTGTACGCGTCCCACGCGCGCGTGCTGCACAGCCCGCGGGTGACCTTCGTACCGTTCCGGGCGCCGGGCCTGGCCCTGGCGACCGGCCTCGCCGTCTCCGCCGTCACCCCGCCCCCGCACCTGGACGCCCTGCTGCTGGCCTGCGACGATCACGAAGGCTGATCGCTGCGGTCGCGATCTGCCTCTTGGTCACGGACGTACCGCGCGATGGACTGGACCCACCGAACAGGAAGCGCACTCGGAGGAGTTCGACCATGCCGATCGTCACCATCCAGCAGGGCCCCCGCGACACCGAACTCAAGCGGGACCTCGTCAAGCGGGTCACCGACGCCTTCGTCGACGCCTACAAGATCCCCGCCGAGAGCGTGCAGGTGTGGATCCACGAGGTCCCGGCGGACAGCTGGGGCGCGGCGGGCAGACTCACCGCCGACAAGTAGAGCCGTACCGGGACATGGATAGGGGGCGCTGCGGGCTGCTCGTGGTAGCCCGCAACGCCCCCCGGTCACTCACCTGAGGGAAACTCAGGAGACCTTCTGGTTACGAGTTGACCTGCGCGGTCACCAGGTTCGAGAAGGTGGCCAGCCGGGTGTAGACACCCGGGTAACCGGCCTCCGCGCACCCCTCTCCCCAGGAAGTGATCCCTGCCAGGACGCCCCCGATGAGCAGGGGACCGCCGCTGTCGCCCTGGCAGGTGTCTACGCCGCCGGAGGTGTATCCGGCGCAAACCATGTCGGTCTGGACGAAGTCCGAACCGTAGGAGCTCTTGCAGCTGGAGTCGGACACGATCGGGACGGTCGCGGTCCGCAGCTGGTTGGAGGAGCTGCCGTTCTCCGAGGTGGTGCCCCAGCCGAGGATGCGGGCCGTGGTGCCGGCCGCGTACAGGCTGGTCTGAGAGGAGCTGACGTACGACGCCGGGGTGTACGGCATCGCGGTCGAGAGGGTCAGGACCGACACGTCGTCGCCGTTGGTGGCGTCCGTGTAGTCCGGGTTGATCCAGATCTTGCTGACCTTGCTGACCGTGCCGTTGGTGCCGTTGAGGTTCGTGCGACCGCCGACCACGCGGACGCCGCCGGCGGACTCGCCCTCCATACAGTGGGCGGCGGTCACCACCTTGGTGGCCGACACCAGGGTGCCGCCGCAGAACTGGCTGCCGGAGGCGTCCGTGATCTGCATCATGAACGGGTACGCGGTGGTCGTGGTCGTCGTGCCGCCGACGATCGGCTGGGGGGCGGCTGACGCGGTGGGGGACGCGATCAGCGCGGTCGCCGCGGCGGCAGCGGTCGCCGCCAGGACGGCGGCGGTCTTTCTAGCGCGGTTGAGCCCGAACATGAGTCTCCTCAGTGGGGGTTGCCGGTGGGGGGTCGCGCGGGTGTGGGGGGTGCACGGGGGTCGCGGGACCGACCCCCGTATGCCCGGGCGAGCGGCACATCCATAAGCTAGGACGCGGAACCCCACCCTCCCAATGAGGGAACCCCCTAGGGGGATGGGGGAGGGAAAACCCTCGGTCCGCCTCAGTTAACCGGGAGCACTCTCACTTCGCGCGTCGCTCCGCCGCCAAACGGACTATGTCCACGCGCGATCGGATGCCCAGCTTGCGGTAGACCCGGGTGAGCGTCGCCTCCACCGTCTTGACGCTGATGAACAGGCGGCCGGCGATCTCCCGGTTGGTGGCGCCCTCCATGACCAGCGCGGCGACCTGACGCTCCATCGCGGCCAGCCCCTCCAGGGCGGCCGGCTCGGTCGGCGCCGCGACCGGCGGCTCGGGCTCCGGTGCCGAGACGGCCTCGTCCACCTGTCGCAGCCACGGCAGCGCCCGGCACCGCCTGAACAGCCGGGTGGCCTCGTCGTAGGCCGTGGGGGAGCGCCGCTCGCGCAGCGAGGCCAGAGCGAACGCGGCCCGGGCCTCCTCCAGGCCGTAGCCCAGTTTGGCGAACCGGTCCTGAGCCGAGGTCAGCTGGGCGACGGCAGCCTCGTGTTGCCCGTGCGCCGCCCGGACGAGCGCCTCGGCCCGGTCGAGCACGGCGAGAACACTTTCCCGACCGAGCCTGAGCGCATGCTCCCGGGTGACGTCGATGACGTCCTGTGCCTCGGCCGTCTCACCCACCCGGACCAGTGCCTCGGCGAGGTCGCCCTGCCAGCGGCCGCGCGCCGGGTCGGTGATGCCGAGGCTCTGCTCCAGCTCCCGCACCCGGCGCAGCGAGCGCACGGTGCCCGCCGGGTCGCCGGCCACCAGCTGGGCGTACCCCAGGGCGCCCAGGGCCCGGGACAGATACATGGTGTCGCCGTCCTGCTCGGCGTGCTCCACGGCCTCCCGGGCCAGGGCGAGGCCCCGGTCCACGTCACCGCCGGAGGCCTCGGCCAGCGAGGTGAGCATCGCGGACGCGGTCTCGCCGATCCCGCTGTCGTGGGCGAGGTGCAGGCCCTCCCGGGCCAGGTCGAGCGCCCGGCCGCAGTGCCCGGAGCGCAGCTCGGTCTCGGCGAGCCCACGCAGGAAGTGCACCTCGCTCTCCACCTGGCCGCGCCGGCGCACCTCGCGCAGCAGCGCCGTGACCGTGGCCCGGGCCTCGGCCAGCTGGTCGCCCATCACCAGCCAGCGGAACCGGGCGCTGCCGGCCCCGTTGTGATGGCACGACACGTTCGGGTCCTGGGGCTCCTTCAGGGCACGCTTGATGGTGGCGGGCGCGGCCGGATGGCCCATCAGGGTCTCGACCTGGGCCTGCAGGGACAGCGCGAGCAGCTCGGTGCGCCGGTCCTCGCCGCGCGCCGCGAGACCGGCGGAGTGCGCGGCCGCCCGCCGGGCCTCGGTGAAGTCGCCCTCCACGATCAGCGCCCGCCAGGCCAGCTGGTAGTGGACCAGGCCGAGCAGCCGCGGGTCGTCGCCGGCGTCGGCGAGGGCGTGCGGGAAGGCCGCGTCGACCTCGGTCATGGTGTGCCCGGCGGAGTCGATCACCAGGATCCAGGCGCGCACCCGGTCGGCGGGCCGGGTGGCACGGGTGAGCACCTCACGGGCGATGTCCTGGGCGAGGTCGACCTCGCCGGCGCTGATCGCGTCCTCGGCGGCCAGCAGCCGGTGCTCGTCCGGGCCGGGTCTGTTGTCACCGGGGGTGTGCCGGGCGGCGAGCAGGCCGAGCTGTGCGGCCACCGAGGGTGCGCCCCGGTCCCGGGCCTGGGTGGCGGCCTCGGCGAGCCGGGCGGCCACCTCCGGGTCCGTGCCGGTGGTGGCCAGGGCCAGGTGCCGGGCCCGTTCGATCGGGTCCGAAGCGGCCGTCGACAGGGCCGCGTGTGCGGCCCTGCGCTCCTGCGCGGGTGCCTCCGCGTAGAGCGCGGCGGAGATGAGGGGGTGGGCGAAGCGTACGGCCGGGGCCTCCGGCTCGGTGGCCAGCAGCCCGAGTTCGGCCGCCTGGGCGCATTCGGCCTCGGCGTTCTCCCGGCCGGCCGCGTGCAGCAGGGCGTGGGTGGGCCGGGCGCCTGCGCTGGCCACCAGGAGGGTGCGGCGGGCCTCGACGGAGAGCATGTCCAGGCGGGTGAGGACCAGGGCACGCAGCGAGGTCGGCACCGGCAGCGGCTCGCCGGGCCGGGGCGGCGTCGGGTTCTCGGCGAGGGCGCGGCCGAGCTCCAGGGCGAACAGCGGGTTGCCGCCGCTGGTGCGGTGTATCTCCCGGACCGCGGCCCGGGTCAGCGCGGCGTGGCCGCGGTGGTCGAGGAGGTCGGAGACCTGCTTGCGGGTGAGCGGGCCGAGGCGGAGGGCGACGGTGTCCGGGGGTGACGCGCGTAGGTGACGGTCGTACTCCTGGCCCTCCGTGCGGACCGCGCACAGCAGTTGGACCGGGGTGCCGCCGAGACGGCGGGCGGCGAAGCCGAGGAGTTCGGCGCTGGCCGGATCCAGCCACTGGAGGTCGTCGGCGACGATCAGTACGGGGCCCTCGGCGGCCAGTGCGCGCAGCGCTGAAAGGACCGCGAGGCGCAGGGCGAGGCCGTCGCGCTGGAGGGTGGACTCGCCGCGGCCGGTGAGTGCCGACTCCAGGGCGGTGCGCTGGGCGCCGGGGAGCCGGGGCGCGACCTCGTCGAGTACCAGCCCGAAGAGGTCGGCGAGTGCGAGGAAGGGAAGATGGGATTCGGACTCGGTGGCCGAGCAGCGCAACACCGTGCGGGCGGTGCCGGCGTATTCGGCGTCCAATGCCCGCAGGACGGTCGATTTCCCAATTCCGGCGGGCCCGTGCAGGAGGACGCTGCCGCCCGAGGCGAGCTGTTCACGGGCGGCCGTGAACAGCTCTGCCCGGCCGATGACCAGGTCGGGGCGGCATCTGGCAGGCTCCTGGAAGTCCCGTCGCACGGTCACCGCTCCCCTCGTGTGTCGTGTTCGGGCCAAATTCTAGGCAACGAAGCCGGAAAACCGGCCGAACGGCATGGTGAGGGAAATAACAGCGGCCTTGCATCGGCTAATTCAAAGCGCGCAAGCATGAATGGAATGGGTTCCCTCCGCTACGGCAACAACCCCGTCCGACGAGCCGCCGACACCGCCTCCCCCCGGGTGTGCGCGCCCAGTTTCCGCATCGCCGAGCGCAGATATCCCTTGACCGTCTCGGGCCGCAGCCCGAGCCGCTCGGCCACCGCCGCGTTGGTCGCGCCGGCCGCAACCCAGGCCAGCACATCCAGCTCCCGGGGCGCCAGTGCCCCCTCGGCCGCAGGTGCCGGGCCGGTCAGCAGCCCGCAGGTGGCGAGCAGTTCGGCACGCAGCTCGGGGTCGGTGATCCGCGGGGCCAGCGCCCGCAGCGCGGCATGCGCCTGCCGCACCTGCTCCCAGGCGGCCCCCGGATCCGGTACGGCGGCGGGCTCCGGCCGCGCCGCCGCCAGCAGGCCCCGTGCCTCGTCCCGTACGACGAGGGCCTGCTCCACGTCCCGTGCCGCCGCCACCGCCGCGCCCAGCGTGCGGTCGCCCAGCGGCTGGGCGGCGCGCAGCGCGCCGTACAGCACGCCCCGCACCCGGCGCCGTACCACCACCGGGACCGCGAGTACCGAACGGATGCCCTCGGCCGCGACCGGGATGTCGTACTCGTGGCTGATCTGCCGGGAGACGGAGTAGTCGGTGACCGCGCACGGGCGGGCCAGCGCGACCGCCTTGCCGCCCAGGCCGTTGCCGGAGGTGACCGTGAGCGAGCGCAGGGCGGCCGTATGGGTGCCGGTCAGCTCGCTGATCCGCACCTGTGGCCGGCCGGCGTCGACCAGCCCGCCGAAGGCGATCGGGAGCCCGGTGGCGCGCCGGAGTCTGGCCAGTGCACCGCGTATCTCCACCGCCCCCGCGACCTCTGCTGCCACCTGTCCTGCCCCTTCGACCCCGGGTTCGTGCTGTCCACACCCCCGTTCGGGGGTAGTGAGACCTGCATCACGGATTACACGATGCCAGAGAGCCGCCCGGCAATGGTCCGGTACTGAAGGAGACGCGTATGACGAGTGCGACGGAGGACTTCCGCAGGGCACGGGACTTCCTGCTGGAACACCGGACGGACTATGCCACCGCCTACGAGGGCTTCGTGTGGCCGCGTCCGGACCACTTCAACTGGGCGCTCGACTGGTTCGACGTCATCGCCGAGGGCAACGACCGCACCGCCCTGCACATCGTCGAGGAGGACGGCACCGAGACGAAGCTGTCCTTCGCCGAGCTGTCCGAGCGTTCCGACCGGGTCGCGGGCCATCTGCGGGCGCGGGGCGTCGAGCCGGAGGACCGCATCCTCCTCATGCTCGGCAACCAGGCCGAGCTCTGGGAGACCGCGCTGGCCGCGATGAAGCTGCGTGCCGTCGTCATCCCGGCCACCCCGCTGCTCGGCCCCGCCGATCTGCGCGACCGCGTCGACCGGGGCCGGGTGAAGCACGTGATCGCGCGCGCCGAGGACGCCGCCAAGTTCGCCGAGGTGCCCGGGACGTACACCCGGATCGCGGTGGGCGGCCCGGCGGAGGCCTGGGAGGCGTACGAGGACGCGTACGCGGCGTCCGCCGAGTTCCTGCCGGACGGGCCGACGCTCGCCGACGACCCGCTGATGCTCTACTTCACCTCGGGCACCACCGCCCGGCCCAAGCTGGTCGAGCACACCCACACCTCGTACCCCATCGGGCATCTGTCCACCATGTACTGGATCGGCCTCAAGCCCGGGGATGTGCACCTGAACATCTCCTCGCCGGGCTGGGCCAAGCATGCCTGGTCGAACCTCTTCGCGCCGTGGAACGCGGAGGCGACCGTCTTCATCCACAACTACGGCCGCTTCGACGCGGCCCGGCTGATGGCCGAGATGGACCGGCACGGGGTGACCTCCTTCTGCGCCCCGCCGACGGTGTGGCGGATGCTGATCCAGGCCGATCTGACGCAGCTGCGCACCCCGCCCCGTGAGGTCGTGGCGGCCGGCGAGCCGCTCAACCCCGAGGTGATCGAGCAGGTGCGGCGGGCCTGGAACGTCACCGTCCGGGACGGCTTCGGGCAGACGGAGACGGCCGTGCAGGTCTCCAACAGCCCCGGGCAGCCGCTGAAGACCGGCTCGATGGGCCGCCCCAGTCCGGGATACCGGGTCGAGCTGCTCGACCCGGTGTCGGGCGCGCCAGGGGTGACGGAGGGCGAGATCGCCCTCGACCTGTCGGCGCACCCGGTGGGCCTGATGACCGGGTACCACGGGGACCCGGACCGTACGGCGGAGGCCATGGCCGGCGGCTACTACCGCACCGGTGACATCGGCTCCCGGGACGAGGACGGCTACATCACCTACGTCGGCCGCGCGGACGACGTGTTCAAGGCCTCCGACTACAAGATCAGCCCGTTCGAGCTGGAGAGCGCGCTCCTCGAACACGAGTCGGTGGCCGAGGCGGCCGTCGTCCCGGCGCCGGACGAGCTGCGGCTCGCGGTGCCCAAGGCGTACATCGTCCTTGCGGCGGGCTGGGAGCCGGGTCCGGACACCGCGAAGATGCTGTTCGAGCACGCGCGTCAGGTCCTGGCGCCGTACAAGCGGATCCGCAGGCTGGAGTTCGGGGCGCTGCCCAAGACCGTCTCCGGCAAGATCCGCCGGATCGAGCTGCGCGAGGCCACGGCGGCGGGGTCGGCGGACGAGTACCGTGAGGAGGACTTCCGGTGAGCACCTCGTACGCACACGGCACGAGCGGGACCGTGCTGCTCGGTGACACCGTCGGCGCCAACCTGGACCGGGCCGTCGCGGCGTGGCCGGACCGGGAGGCGCTCATCGACGTACCGTCGGGGCGGCGCTGGACGTACGCCGAATTCGGCGCGGACGTGGACCGGTTGGCGCGGGCGCTGCTGGCGAGCGGGGTCGTCAAGGGCGACCGGGTGGGCGTCTGGGCGGTCAACTGCCCCGAGTGGGTGCTGGTGCAGTACGCCACCGCCCGCATCGGAGCGATCATGGTGAACATCAACCCGGCCTACCGCACTCACGAGGTCGATTACGTCCTCAAGCAGGCGGGGATCTCCGTGCTGTTCGCCTCGCTGCGGCACAAGGGCAGCGACTACCGGGCGATGGTGGAGGAAGTGCGGGGCGGGTGTGCGGAGTTGCGCGAGGTCGTGTACTTCGGGGACCCGAGCTGGGAGACGCTGCTGGGACGTGACACCCCCGAGGTGTCGTACGAGCCCCTGTCCTGCGACGACCCCATCAACATCCAGTACACCTCGGGCACCACCGGCTTCCCGAAGGGCGCCACGCTCTCCCACCACAACATCCTCAACAACGGGTACTTCGTCGGTGAGTTGGTCTCCTACACCGAGCAGGACCGGATCTGCGTCCCGGTGCCCTTCTACCACTGCTTCGGCATGGTGATGGGCAACCTGGCCGCCACCTCGCACGGCGCGTGCATAGTGATCCCGGCCCCGTCCTTCGACCCCGAGGCCACCCTCGACGCGGTCCAGCGGGAGCGCTGCACCTCGCTGTACGGCGTCCCGACCATGTTCATCGCGGAGCTGAACCTGCCCGGCTTCGCGTCGTACGACCTCTCCACGCTGCGCACCGGCATCATGGCGGGCTCGCCCTGCCCGGTCGAGGTGATGAAACGGGTGGTCGCCGAGATGCACATGGCGGAGGTCTCCATCTGCTACGGCATGACCGAGACGAGCCCGGTGTCCCTCCAGACCCGCGTCGACGACGACCTGGAACACCGCACCGGCACGGTCGGCCGAGTGCTCCCGCACCTGGAGGTCAAGGTCATCGACCCGGCCACCGGGGTCACCCAACCGCGCGGCACATCAGGCGAGTTGTGCACCCGCGGCTACAGCGTGATGCTCGGCTACTGGAACGAGCCGGAGAAGACGGCGGAGGCCGTCGACCCGGGGCGCTGGATGCACACCGGCGATCTGGCGATGATGCGCGACGACGGATACGTCGAGATCGTCGGCCGGATCAAGGACATGATCATCCGGGGCGGGGAGAACGTCTACCCGCGCGAGATCGAGGAGTTCCTGTACGCCCACCCCAAGATCCGTGACGTCCAGGTGGTCGGGGTGCCGCACGAGCGGTACGGCGAGGAGGTCCTGGCCTGCGTCATCCCGCACGACCCGGCCGAACCGCTCACCCTGGAGGAGCTGCGCGCCTTCTGCGCGGGTCGGCTGGCCCACTACAAGGTGCCGAGCCGGATCCAGATCGTGGAGACCTTCCCGATGACGGTGTCGGGGAAGGTGCGCAAGATCGAACTGCGGGAGACCTACGGGGGCTGATGCCCCCTCGTGCGGGCGCCGTCGGACTCAGACGGCGCCCGACGCGTTCAGGTCGTCCGCGAGCTCGTTGACCGGCTGCGGGGTGCCCGTGAGGTCCAGGACGAAGAGCGGGATGCCGAGCGCGTCGGCACGGTCGCGGGCGTCGTCGGCGTATCCGGCGAGCGAGAAGTAGACGCAGCCGGAGTCCTCCGTCATCGCCGTCAGCCACAGGCACTCCACGTCCCGCAGCGAGGCCGGCCGCACGGTCGGGTCCACCTGGGCGACCAGACCGCGTGCGGCCAGGCCGATGCCGGACGGCGGCCGCTGGTCGGCGCGGCGGATGTCCCGGTAGCCGAGCCACCGCAGATAGAGCGCGGCGGCGGTCACCACGTCCCGGGCGGTACGGATCGTGACCGGCTGGAAGGGCGGCCGCGGCTCGGGACCCGGCGCGGGCGCGGAGTCGGTTCCGGCGACCGGGACGCGCAGCACCGCCCCGCACGGGCAGCCCAGCTCCGGCTGCGGCCACTGGTCCCGGCGGCCGCAGGAGCCGCAGCTCACCGTCACCCAGTCCTCGTCCCAGGCGCGGTGCGCCACCGGCGTCGGCGCGGCCGTGCCGTCGAGGGACGGGGTGACCGGGGCACCGCAGGCGCAGGGGTACGCAGGCGCGGTGTAGACGTGCTCGCGCCGACAGGCCGGACAGCGCACCGGCACGCTCTCGGACATGGCCCCACCCCAGGCGTCGCGTCGGTTCAGCCGTCCCATGGTGCTCCTGCCGGGGCCTGGTTGTCCCTCTCTTGACGACGTTCGTCCACCCACCTACGCTGATTCCAGATAGTAGAAGTTAATTTCCGCAATGTGGAAGTCCTGAAGATTCCACGCGGAAGTGAGTGGAAGATTCCAGATCTGGAGACGTGCTCACCGCGGGGCGCGACGGGAGCAGGCATCCGACAGCCGAAGCAGGAGTACTCGATGGCTCGAATGACCGCTGCCCGTGCGGCAGTTGAGATCCTCAAGCGCGAGGGCGTCAGCGCCGCGTTCGGGGTGCCGGGCGCGGCGATCAACCCGTTCTACGCGGCGCTCAAGGCCTCCGGAGGCATCAACCACACCCTCGCCCGCCATGTCGAGGGCGCCTCGCACATGGCCGAGGGCTACACCCGGACCCACCCCGGCAACATCGGCGTCTGCGTCGGCACGTCCGGTCCGGCCGGCACCGACATGATCACCGGGCTGTACTCGGCCACCGGCGACTCCATCCCGATCCTCTGCATCACCGGCCAGGCGCCGACCGCGGTGATCCACAAGGAGGACTTCCAGGCCGTCGACATCGCCTCGATCGCCAAGCCGGTGACGAAGATGGCGGTCACGGTGCTGGAGGCGGCCCAGGTCCCCGGCGTCTTCCAGCAGGCCTTCCACCTGATGCGCTCCGGCCGTCCGGGCCCGGTCCTGATCGACCTGCCGATCGACGTCCAGCTCACCGAGATCGAGTTCGACCCGGAGACCTACGAGCCGCTGCCGGTCTACAAGCCGGCCGCGACCCGCGCCCAGATCGAGAAGGCGATCGGTCTGCTGAACGCCGCCGAGCGGCCGCTGATCGTCGCGGGCGGCGGAGTGATCAACGCGGACGCCGCCGAACTACTGGTGGAGTTCGCGGAGTTGACCGGAACCCCGGTCGTCCCCACTCTCATGGGCTGGGGCGTGCTCCCCGACGACCACGAGCTGAACGCCGGCATGGTCGGCCTGCAGACCTCGCACCGCTACGGCAACGCGACCTTCCTGGAGTCCGACTTCGTCCTCGGCATCGGCAACCGCTGGGCCAACCGCCACACCGGCAAGCTGGACGTCTACACGGCCGGCCGGAAGTTCGTCCACGTCGACATCGAGCCGACCCAGATCGGCAAGATCTTCGCCCCCGACTACGGCATCGCCTCCGACGCCAAGGCCGCGCTGGAGCTCTTCGTCGAGGTGACAAGGGAGTTGAAGGCGGCGGGCAGGCTCCCCGACCGCTCCGCCTGGGCGGCGGCCGCGCAGGAGAAGAAGGCGACCCTCCAGCGCCGTACGCACTTCGACGACATCCCGATCAAGCCGCAGCGCGTCTACGAGGAGATGAACAAGGCCTTCGGCCCGGAGACCCGGTACGTCTCCACGATCGGTCTCTCGCAGATCGCCGGCGCCCAGATGCTGCACGTCTTCAGGCCGCGGCACTGGATCAACTGCGGTCAGGCGGGCCCCCTCGGCTGGACGATCCCGGCCGCGCTGGGTGTGGCCAAGGCCGACCCGGAGGCCTCCGTGGTCGCCCTCTCCGGCGACTACGACTTCCAGTTCATGCTGGAGGAGCTGGCGGTCGGCGCGCAGCACAAGATCCCGTACGTCCACGTCCTCGTCAACAACTCCTACCTGGGCCTGATCCGCCAGGCGCAGCGGGCCTTCGACATCGACTTCCAGGTCAACCTGGAGTTCGAGAACATCAACTCGCCCGAGCTGGGTGTCTACGGCGTCGACCACGTCAAGGTCGCCGAGGGCCTGGGCTGCAAGGCGATCCGGGTGACCGACCCGAACGAGCTGGGCGCGGCCTTCGAGCGGGCCAAGAAGCTGGCGCAGGAGCACCAGGTGCCGGTGGTGGTCGAGGCGATCCTGGAGCGGGTCACCAACATCTCGATGTCGACGACGAACGACATCGGCAACGTGGTGGAGTTCGAGGAGATCGCGACCGAGCCGGGCCACGCGCCGACGTCGATCCGGACCCTGAAGGTCTGAGCCGGGCACAACAACAGGGCCACGACAACCGGTCCACAGCGACCTGCGCACAACAACGCGGGCGGTCCATCCTGAGGGATGGGCCGCCCGCTTCGCGCTGTGGGTGACACGGGGCCCGCCGCCCCCGTGCCGACGGGCTCCGTGTGGAGTGAATATGCCCACCGGCCGGCGCGGTTGAAGCGTCCTGAACGATATTCAGAGCTTCATTTGAGGATTGGCCGTCCGCTTCACCCGGGTTCAGGGGCTTTCGGGATGCTCGGCGAGCCCGGGCCAGTCGTCCGGCCCGCCGCCCTGCCACTCGATGAGGTCGCTCTCCTCGACCTCGATCCGGTCCAGATCGGCCATCCGCAGGATCTCGACCACGTCGTCGAGATGCGAGGCGATCCCCAGGGTCACGTCCCCCTCGGTGACCCGCCGGGAGCCGTCCAGGGCGGGGGCGTGCACGACGATGTGGGGGAACTCCGTCGGTGGGTGTGCTGTCATGCCTTCAGCGTGCTGCGGCGGGGGCGCGACCGCACGCCGGAGCGGCAGATGCGCACGCCGGAGCGCCGGATGCGGACGGTTCCGCATCCGGCGCTCCGGTGCTCGGTGAGGCTTCTTCGGCTGTGGCCGTCCGACGGCGCGAGGCTGGGCGCGACAGGTCGTTCGCGCCGCCGGACGGGGCCTTGAACGGCTGGGACCGCGGCCGGTGCGATGGAGCCGGGGCGCGCTTCCCTCTGGTCGAGAAGGGCGCTCGGTTCCTTCACCACCGCACTGGCTCGCACGCCGCCACGGTCCTTGCCACGCCCGCGCACCTCCGGCCGGCCACCCCTCATCCGGGCCGTCCGGTTGTGCGCGGGCCGTCTGTGTCAGTCCTCGCGCAGGGCGCGGACCGCCTCCTCCACGCGCTTGCCGTACTCGGGGTCGGCGGCGTGGAAGTGGGCCAGGTTCTTCTCGATCACGTCGTCGCGGGAGACCTGCGAGAGGCCGCCGGCGATGTTCGCGACCAGGCGCTGCCTCTCCTCCTGGGACATCAGCCGGTACAGCTCGCCCGCCTGGTAGAAGTCGTCGTCCTTGGTGTGCAGCGGGGCCTCGTGGGTGCCCGTGTGACCGGTGACGGCCAGGGGGGCGGACAGCGGACGGCCGGTCTCCACCGGGCCGTCGTACGAGTTGGGCTCGTAGTTCTTGGCGTGCCGGCCCTGCGGGTTGGCGGCCATGAGGCCGTCGCGGCCGTAGTTCTGCGCGGTCGTCGCCTTCGGGGCGTTGACGGCCAGCAGGGTGTGGTTGACGCCCAGGCGGTAGCGGTGCGCGTCCGCGTAGGCGAACAGGCGGCCCTGGAGCATCTTGTCGGGGGAGGGTCCGATGCCCGGCACGAAGTTGTTCGGGGAGAACGCGGCCTGCTCGACCTCGGCGAAGACGTTGTCCGGGTTGCGGTCCAGGACCAGGCGGCCCACCCGCTGGAGCGGGTAGTCCCGGTGCGGCCAGACCTTGGTGAGGTCGAAGGGGTTGAAGCGGTAGTCCGCCGCCTCGGCCGCCGGCATGATCTGGACGTGGAGGGTCCAGGACGGGTTGACGCCCCGCTCGATGGCCTGGAGCAGGTCCGTCTGGTGCGAGTTGGGGTCCTTGCCCGCGAGTTCCGCCGCCTGCTCGGCGCTCAGGCTGCGCACGCCCTGGTTGGTCTTGAAGTGGTACTTGACGAAGAAGGCCGCGCCCTCGGCGTTCGTCCACTGGTAGGTGTGCGAGCCGTAGCCGTTCATATGGCGGTACGACGCCGGGATGCCGCGGTCGCCCATCAGCCAGGTCACCTGGTGCGTGGCCTCGGGGGCGTGCGCCCAGAAGTCCCAGACGCTGTCCGGCTCCTGACGACCCGTGAAGGGGTCGCGCTTCTGCGAGTGGATGAAGTCGGGGAACTTGATCGGGTCCTTGATGAAGAACACCGGGGTGTTGTTCCCGACGAGGTCGTAATTGCCCTCTTCGGTATAGAACTTGACGGCGAAGCCGCGCGGGTCGCGTACGGCGTCGGCGCCGCCGAGGGAGTCGGCGACCGTCGAGAAACGCAGGAAGACCTCGGTGCGCCTGCCGACCGTGCTCAGGAAGTCGGCGCGGGTGAAGCCGGTGACGTCGTCGGTCACCTCGAAGTAGCCGTACGCGCCGCTGCCACGGGCGTGCACCACGCGCTCCGGGATCCGCTCGCGGTTGAAGCGCGCGAGCTTCTCGAGCAGGTGCTGGTCCTGGAGGAGGAGCGGGCCGCCGACGCCGGCGGAGGCGGAGTTCTGGTTGTCGGCGACCGGGGCGCCGGACTCGGTAGTGAGCACGCGCTTCGACATCGTGGACCTTCCGTGCGAGTGTCAGCGGAAATTCATTTCCGCTTTGTGGAGCCTAGGATCGGGTCGGCTGGGGCGTCAACAGTTTGTTGAATTGGTTTCCGGGCGGCGCCGGCGCCTGGGCGCGACAGGACAGTTGTCAGCGCCGGCACCGCCCGGAAGTCATGGGGTGCGGCTCAGACCTGGGCGCCGGAAAGGCGCTCGACCGCGCGCAGCAGCGCGGAGTGGTCCAGGCCGCCGTCGCCCTGCGCGCGCAGGGAGGCGACCAGCTGGGCCACCACGGCACCGACCGGCAGGGCCGCGCCGACATTGCGGGCCGCGTCGGTCACGATGCCCATGTCCTTGTGGTGCAGGTCGATCCGGAAGCCCGGCTTGAAGTCGCGGTTCAGGAAGTTGTCCTTCTTCCGCGCCAGTACGGTCGAACCGGCCAGGCCGCCGCCCAGCACGTCCAGCGCGGCCGTCAGGTCCACGCCGGACTTCTCCAGGAAGACCACGGCCTCCGCGCACGCCTGGATGTTCACGGCGACGATCAGCTGGTTGGCGGCCTTCACGGTCTGGCCGGAGCCGTGCGGACCGCACAGCACGACGGTCTTGCCCAGCGCCTCGAAGATCGGCTTGGCCTGGTCGAAGTCGGCCTGATCGCCGCCGACCATGATCGACAGTACGGCCTCGATCGCGCCTGCCTCACCGCCGGAGACGGGGGCGTCGAGGACCCGGATGCCCTTGTCCCTGGCAGCGGCGGCCAGGTCGATGGAGGTCTGCGGGGTGATCGAGGACATGTCGATCAGGAGGGAGCCCTGCCTGGCGTTCTCCAGGATGCCGTCCGGGCCGTAGGCGATGGCCTCGACATGCGGCGACGCGGGCACCATCGTGATGACCACGTCGGCGTCGCGCACGGCCTCGGCGATCGAGGGGGCGGCCGTGCCTCCGGCGGCGGCCAGACGGTCCAGCTTCTCCTGCTCCAGGGTGTAGCCGGTGACCTCGTAACCCGCCTTGATCAGGTTCTCGGACATGGGCGAGCCCATGATGCCGAGGCCGATCCACGCGATCGCCGGGCGGGTCGGGTGGGAGGAGGGGGGAAGGGTGCTCATGATGGGGGTGCCTCTCTCAACTGCTCTGCGAAGACTGTTCTGCGAAGTCGGGGGGTTCAGCGGGCGGCGCGCGCTTCGCGCGGGAGCCACTCGAAGGCCTCGGCGCTCGGGCGGTCGCCCGGCTTGTACTCCAGGCCGACCCAGCCGTCGTAACCGGCCTTCCCCAGCTGGTCGAGCAGCTCCTCCAGGGGGAGCGAACCCGTGCCCGGAGCACCGCGGCCCGGGTTGTCGGCGATCTGCACGTGGCCGGTCTTCGAGGCGTACCGGTCGATCACCGACGGCAGGTCCTCGCCGTTCATGGACAGGTGGTAGAGGTCCATGAGGAAGCGTGCGTTGCCGAGTCCGGTGGCGTCGTTGACCTTGTCGACGACGCCGACGCCGGCCGGTGCGCTCACCAGGGGGTACCGCGGCGACTCGGGCCGGTTGAGGGTCTCGATCAGGAGCACCGCGCCGATCCGGTCGGCCGCGCGGGCCGCGAGCACCAGGTTCTCCAGGGCCAGCGCGTCCTGCTCGGCCGGGTCCACGCCCTCGACCCGGTTGCCGTAGAGCGCGTTGAGCGCGGTGCAGCCGAGCGACTGCGCGAAGCCGGCCGCCACGTCGATGTTGGCGCGGAACTTCTCGGACTCCGCGCCCGGGATCGACAGGGCGCCCCGGTCGGGGCCGGGCAGCTGCCCGGCGTAGAGGTTCAGGCCCGTCAGCCGGACGCCCGCGTCCTCGGTCGCCTTCTTCAGCGCGTCGAGCTCGGACCGCTCGGGGGTGGGGGAGTCGACCCAGGGCCACCACAGCTCGACCGCGCCGAAGCCGGCCGCGGCGGCGGCCGCGGGGCGCTCCAGGAGCGGGAGTTCCGTGAAGAGGATCGACAGGTTGACGTTGAAGCGCTGCTCTGCGAATCCCATGAGGGTCGGCGCTCCCTTCCGCTGGTATTTCCGTAATGTGGAAGTTCGTTTCTGCTTAATGGAAGACTGCCTGTGACCGGTGAGAGCTGTCAAGAGCGCCCGCGCAAAACCCGCGCCCTACCCTGAAGGCATGGCACGGTCCAACGACGAGGTCGCCGCGCTGCTCCAGGAGTACGCGGACCTGATCTCGATCACCGGCGGAGACGCCTTCAAGGCGCGGGTCTACGAGAAGGCCGCCCGAGCGGTCGGCGGTCACCACGCCGATGTCGCGACCCTCGACCTCAAGGGGCTCCAGGAGATCCCGAACGTGGGGAAGTCGATCGCCCAGAAGGTCCTGGAGTTCTTCGACAAGGGCAGCGTGTCCGCCGTGGAGGAGCTGCGGGCGAAGATCCCCGCCGGGGTACGGCGACTGACCGCCATCCCCACCCTCGGCCCGAAGAAGGCGATGGCCGTCTACGAGGAGCTGGGCATCTCCTCGGTCGACGAACTGGCCGAAGCCATCCACCAGGAGCGGCTGCGCGATCTCAAGGGCTTCGGGCCGAAGACCGAGGAGAACATCCTCCACGGCATCGAACTGCTCCAGTCGGCCGGGGGCCGGGTGCAGCTCGACGTGGCCACGGACCTGGCGGAGGGCATCGTCGGCGCGCTGTCCGCGGTGACCGGCTGCGAGAAGTGCACCTACGCCGGGTCACTGCGCCGGTTCCGCGAGACGGCCGGCGACATCGACATCCTCGTCGCGGCGAAGAAGTCGGCGCCGATCATGCGGGCGTTCACCGAGCTGTCGTACGTCACCGAGGTCATCGGGCAGGGCGAGACCAAGACCTCCGTCCGCACCAGCAAAGGCCTCAACGTCGACCTGCGGGTCGTACCACCGGACTCCTGGGGCGCGGCGCTGCAGTACTTCACCGGCTCCAAGGCCCACAACATCCGCACCCGCGAACGGGCCGTGCACCAGAAGCTCAAGCTCTCCGAGTACGGGCTCTTCGACGTCGAGAGCGGCGAGAAGATCGTCTCCGAGACCGAGGAGGAGGTGTACGCCCGCCTCGGCCTGCCCTGGATCCCACCAGCCCTGCGCGAGGACCGCGGCGAGATCGAGGCGGGGTTGCGCGACGAGCTGCCGGAGCTGGTCACCGAGGCCGACCTCCGCGGTGACCTGCACACCCACACCGATCTCACCGACGGGCTCGCCCCGCTGGAGGAGATGGTGGAAGCGGCCGCCCGGCGCGGATACGCCTACTACGCGATCACCGACCACGCCCCGGACCTGGCCATGCAGCGCATGACCGACGAGCGGATGCTGGCCCAGCGGGAGCGGGTGCGCGAACTCGACGGCACCTACCCCACCCGGGGCCGGCGCGGCGGGCTGCGGCTGCTGCACGGCACCGAGCTGAACATCGGCCCCGAGGGAGAGGTGGACTGGCCGGACGACTTCCTCGCCGGGTTCGACCTGTGCGTGGCGTCCGTGCACTCGCACTTCAACCAGGGGCGCGACGCGCTGACCCACCGTCTCGTGCGGGCCTGCGAGAACCCGTACGTCAACATCATCGGCCACCCCACCACGCGCCTCATCGGCAAGCGGCCCGGCATCGACGCCGACCTCGACGCGGTCTTCGCCGCCTGCGCCCGCACCGGTACGGCCCTGGAGATCAACGCCCACCCGGACCGCCTGGACCTGTGCGACGAGGACATCCTGCGGGCCCGCCGGCACGGCGTGAAGTTCGCCGTGAACAGCGACGCCCACGCCGTCCCCCACCTGGCCGCCATGCGCTACGGCATCGGCACCGCCCAGCGCGGCTGGCTCACCAGGGACGACGTGATCAACACCTGGCCGGAGCGACGGCTGCGGAGCTTCCTGCGCAAGAACGGCTGAGCCGGGAGGCCGCCCCGAGGGGTACCGAGCCGTAGCCGGCCGACCGCCGGGTGGAGTGGGAGACGAACACCTGGTGGCTGGGCGCGGAGGAGGAGGTGACGCGGTCGCTGTCCGCGTCCGAGGTGGTGACGCTGTATCGCGATACTGGTCCCGGCCAAGCCTCGTCAAGGAGGGGGGGACGGTCGGCGTCGCCCCGGATCTCGATCAGTTGTGGACGGGCCATGGCGCTGCGCGGGCGGCTTGGTCCCGTGCCGGGCGGAGGGGTGCCCCGGTCGGCTAGGGTCGCCTCGTGGCGGACGCAGCGGCTCCGTCGCGGTGGAATTGACTGGCCCGGGGTGTATCGCGGCTGTGCAGCGGTCGGCCGAAGCGCAGGTCAGGGACGCGTTTTCTGGGGGCGCAATGCGATTGAGAGTGGAGTTCACCACCGAGCCATTCGATCTCGACGAGGCACCCGCGCACGCGCTGGTCGCCCGTGCGGTCATCGAGGGTGCGCAGCTGGACGCGGTGGACGTCGGGCCGTTCGGGAACACGGCGGAGGGCGGCGCCGACGCCGTGCTCACCGCCGTGGACGCGCTGCTGCGCAGGACCCTGGAGGCCGGGGCCACCCGGATCTCGCTCCAGGTCAACGTGGTGGGGGAGGGCGGCGACAAGTGACCGGAAACGCGGACGAGCCCTTCATCACGGCCGTGAAGCCGCTGGTCGACGCCATGGGCGGGGAGATGCTCCCGACCGACGAGGCCGGCCCCGACGATGTCGTGCTTGCCTGGGAGGGCGTCGACGTGGTCGCCGTACGGCTGCCGCAGCTCGCCGACTCCCTCGACCACATCCTGGCCGCCATGGAGCGCAAGCAGGGCAAGCCGCTGGCCGACCTCGACCGCAAGTCGAAGCAGGAGGTCGTGCGCATACTCGAGGCCCGGGGCGCCTTCTCCGTACGGCACGGTGTGGAGACCGTGGCGGGCGCACTCGGTGTGAGCCGCTTCACCGTCTACAACTACCTCAACCGCGACAAGGAGAGCTGACCGGAGGACTCCGGGCGGGGGTTGTTACGCGGAATTTTCAACAAAGTGTTGACCTCGGGTTCCGGAGGGCGTTAGCTAACGGCAGCCCGTTCAGCACGAAGGCCGCTTACGGCCACGGAGGCTCCCGTGACGTCGACTCCCACGCCCCCGGGTCTGGCCCGGTTCAATGTTCTGGAGGAGCACGCGGCCTTCGCCGCCCTCCACGAGGCGTGTGCCTCCACCGCCTGGGCCCGGCGCCTGCTCGCCGGCCGCCCCTACGCCACCCCCGAGGCCCTCTACTCCGCCAGCGACACCGCCATGGCCGAGCTGAGCCCGGCGGACCTGGCGGAGGCCATGGCCGGACACCCGCCGATCGGCCGCCCCGAGCCGGGCGACCCGACCTCGGCCCGCGAGCAGTCCGGCATGGCCGGCGCCGCCGAAGGCCTCAAGGCGGAGATGCTCGAACTCAACCTGGCGTACCAGGAGAGGTTCGGCCATGTCTTCCTGATCTGTGCCACCGGCCGCAGCGGCGAGGAGATGCGCGACGCGGTCAAGGAGCGGATCGGCAACGCGCCCGAGCAGGAGCGGGAGATCGTCCGCACCGAACTGGGCAAGATCAACCGCATCCGGCTCGCCCGGCTCGTCGAAGAGGACGCCTGACAGCATGAGCACCAGCATCACCGCCTCCGTGTCCACCCACATCCTGGACACCTCGCTCGGCCGCCCCGCCGAGGGCGTCGCCGTCCAGCTGTCCGCCCGCCAGGGCCGTGACGCGAACTGGCAGCCGCTCGGCGGCAGCGCGACCGACGCGGACGGCCGGTGCAAGGACCTCCCGGCGCTGCCGGAGGGCACCACACACGTACGGCTCGACTTCGCCGTGGAGCCGTATTTCGAGAAGAAGCAAGCCGATGCGCAGCAGGACGCCCCCGCGAATCGGGACAGCGGTGCGTTTTTCCCGGAGGTGGCGATCACTTTCGCCGTCGTACCCGGAGAGCACTATCACGTACCGCTGCTGCTCAACCCGTTCGGCTACTCCGTTTACCGAGGGAGCTAGCTAAATGCCCACCATCCTGGGACAGAACCAGTACGGCAAGGCCGAGAACCGGGTCGTAAAGATCACGCGGGACGGTGCCACCCACCACATCAAGGACCTGAACGTGTCGGTCGCCCTCTCCGGCGACATGGACGAGGTCCACTACTCCGGCTCCAACGCCAACGTGCTGCCGACCGACACCACCAAGAACACGGTGTTCGCGTTCGCCAAGGAGCACGGCATCGAGTCGGCCGAGCAGTTCGGTATCCATCTGGCCCGGCACTTCGTGACCAGCCAGGAGCCGATCAAGACGGCCCGGATCCGGATCGAGGAGTACGGCTGGGAGCGGATCGAGGCCTCCGACGCCAACTCCAGGTTCATCGGCGCGGACGAGGTCAAGCACTCCTTCGTCAGGAAGGGCCAGGAGACCCGGCTGACCCAGATCACCTACGACGGCTCGTCGTGGGAGGTCATCTCCGGCCTCAAGGACCTCGTCGTGATGAACTCGACCAACTCCGAGTTCTGGGGCTACGTCAAGGACAAGTACACGACGCTCCCCGAGGCCTACGACCGCATCCTGGCCACCCAGGTCTCGGCCCGCTGGCGGTTCAACTGGACCGACGACGAGCAGAAGATGCCCCACTGGGAGAAGTCCTACGAGCAGACCAGGAAGCACATGCTCCAGGCCTTCGCCGAGACGTACTCCCTCTCGCTCCAGCAGACGCTGTACCAGATGGGCTCGCGCATCATCAACAACCGCGGCGAGATCGACGAGGTCCGCTTCTCGCTGCCCAACAAGCACCACTTCCTCGTCGACCTGGAGCCGTTCGGACTCAAGAACGACAACGAGGTGTACTACGCCGCCGACCGGCCCTACGGCCTGATCGAGGCGACCGTCCTCCGGGACGGCTGCGAGGCGAAGATCCCGGTGGACCTCACCAACCTCTGATCCTCTCCACATTCTCGGCACCCGCGGCCGGTGACGCCCTGCGATCCGGCCGCGGTACTCAAATCCCCGGGGTCCTGCCGTGCCCTCACCACAAGTCCACTGAGCGAAAAGGACGAATCATGGCAGCAGACCAGCGCACCGTCATCGAGAACTGTTCGATCGCGACCGTCGACGCCCACGACACCGAGTACACCCACGGTTACGTCGTCATCGCCGGCAACCGCATCGAGTCGCTCGGCGCGGGCAACGCCCCCGAGGGCCTGGAGAACGTCGTACGCCGTATCGACGCCACCGGCCACCTGGTGACCCCCGGCCTGGTCAACACCCACCACCACTACTACCAGTGGATCACCCGCGGCCTGGCCACCGACCACAACCTCTTCAACTGGCTGGTCGCCCTGTACCCGACCTGGGCGCGCATCGACGAGCCGATGGTGTACGCGGCCGCCCAGGGCTCGCTCGCGATGATGGCCCGCGGCGGTGTCACCACCGCGATGGACCACCACTACGTCTACCCGAAGGACTCCGGCGACCTCTCCGGCGCGATCATCCGCGCGGCCCGTGAGACGGGCGTCCGCTTCACCCTCGCCCGCGGCTCCATGGACCGCAGCGAGAAGGACGGCGGACTGCCCCCGGACTTCGCCGTCGAGACCCTCGAAGGCGCCCTCGCCGCCACCGAGGCGACCGTCAAGGAGCACCACGACCCCTCCTTCGACGCAATGACCCAGGTGGCCGTCGCCCCCTGCTCGCCGTTCTCCGTCTCCACCGAACTCCTACGTCAAGGTGCCGAGTTGGCCCGCCGCCTCGGAGTACGCCTGCACACCCACGGCTCGGAGACCGTCGAGGAGGAGCAGTTCTGCAAGGAACTGTTCGGCATGGGCCCCACCGACTACTTCGAGTCCACCGGTTGGCTCGGCGAGGACGTGTGGATGGCGCACTGCGTCCATATGAACGACTCCGACATCGCCGCCTTCGCCCGCACCAAGACCGGCGTCGCCCACTGCCCCTCGTCCAACGCCCGCCTCGCGGCCGGCATCGCCCGCGTCCCCGACATGCTCGCCGCCGGCGTACCGGTCGGCCTCGGCGTCGACGGCACGGCGTCCAACGAGTCCGGCGAACTCCACACCGAGCTGCGCAACGCGCTGCTGATCAACCGCCTCGGCGCACACCGGGAGGCCGCTCTCAACGCCCGCCAGGCGCTGCGCCTGGGCACCTACGGCGGCGCCCAGGTCCTGGGCCGGGCAAGCCAGATCGGCTCCCTGGAGCCCGGCAAGCTCGCCGACCTGGTGCTCTGGAAGCTGGACACCCTCGCCCACGCCTCCATCGCCGACCCGGTGACCGCCCTGGTCTTCGGCGCGGCGGCCCCGGTCACGGCCTCCTTCGTGAACGGCCGTCAGATCGTCGAGGACAACCGCCTGCTGCACGTCGACGAGGACGCGATCGCCCGCTCCACGCGGGCCGAGGCCCAGCGACTGGCGCACATCGCCGCACAGTAACTTCCGTTTTCCGTACGGCACTTGAGGTACGGCATCTGAGCTCCGGCTGGGAGGGACGGCTCCCGGCCGGCAGCCGTGGACCCGAGTGGGGTCCATGGCGGCCGTCTCCTGGGCGCGTGCTTTCCTGCGCGCGCCCAGGAACGGTCACCGTCCCCCCTCGGTCCCGCACGACCAACACGCACCACCTCCCTGAAACCCGCGTCAGAGCCGACGCGTACCCGACCGGAGGAGAGCCGCCGTGTCCTCGCACCCTGTCGACGAGAAACTCCCGCCCCTGAAAATGGCCACCACGGGCCTTCAGCACGTGGCCGCCATGTACGCCGGAGTCGTCGCCCCACCCCTGATCGTCGGCGCGGCCATCGGCCTGTCCGGCACCGAACTGACCTTCCTCACCGGCGCCTGCCTGTTCACCGCGGGGCTCGCCACCTTCCTCCAGACCCTCGGTGTCTGGAAGATCGGCGCCCGGCTGCCCTTCGTCAACGGCGTCACCTTCGCCGGGGTCGCCCCGATGACCGCGATCGCCGCCTCCACCCACGACAAGTCCGACGCCCTGCCGGTCATCTTCGGCGCGGTGATCGTCGCCGGCCTCCTCGGCTTCCTCGCCGCCCCCTTCTTCAGCAAGGCGGTCCGCTTCTTCCCGCCCGTCGTCACCGGTACGGTCATCACCCTCATCGGCGTCTCGCTGCTCCCGGTGGCCTTCGGCTGGGCGCAGGGGCCCGATCCGGCGGCGCACGACTACGGTTCGGCCAAGTACCTGGGCCTGGCCGCCGCAACCCTCCTCATGGTGCTGCTCCTGCGCCGATTCACCCGGGGCTTCGTCAAACAGATCGCCGTGCTGATCGGCCTGGTCGCCGGCACGGTCATCGCCCTGCCCTTCGGCGTCACGGACTTCGGCCCGGTCGCGGACGCGGACGTCATCGGCTTCCCGACCCCCTTCCACTTCGGCGCCCCGCAGTTCCACATCGCCGCGATCCTCTCCATGTGTGTGGTGATGGTGGTCTCGATGACCGAGTCGACCGCGGACATGCTGGCGCTGGGCGAGATCGTCGAACGCCCCGCCGACGAACGGACGATCGCGGCCGGGCTGCGCGCCGACACCCTCGGCTCGGCGATCAGCCCGCTCTTCAACGGGTTCATGTGCAGCGCCTTCGCCCAGAACATCGGCCTGGTCGCGATGACCCGGATCCGCAGCCGGTTCGTGGTTGCGGTCGGCGGCGGCTTCCTGGTGCTGATGGGCCTGTGCCCGACGGCCGCCTCGCTGATCGCCGTGGTACCCCGCCCGGTGCTGGGCGGAGCGGGCGTGGTTCTCTTCGGCTCGGTTGCGGCCAGCGGCATCCAGACCCTGGTCAGGGCCGGCCTGGAGAAGGACGAGAACGTCCTGATCGTCGCCGTGTCCCTCGCCGTCGGCATCGTCCCGATCACCGCGCCGGACTTCTACCACGCCTTCCCGGAGACCGCCCGGATCGTCCTGGACTCGGGCATCTCGACGGGCTGTGTGGCGGCCGTAGTGCTCAATCTCGTCTTCAACCACCTCGGCCGGCGGCCCGCGGAGACGAAGGACACGGCCCCCGAAGCCACCGAAACCGCTGGCGCCCTGGGGGCCGTACCGCTCGCGCCGCCTCAGTCGATCTCGTAACTGTCCCCGCACACCTTCCACCTGGCCGCGTGCTTGCGGGCCCGGCTGCGGACGCCGCCGAAACTGACGGCGTCCGTGCCGGGGGCGTGCACGACCATCGCGTCGTAGTACACGTCCTCGACGTACTACGGGGACTGTCAAAGGCAGTTGAGACTGGCGCGGCAACTTGGGAATGCCGTCGGGTGCCGGTAGGAAGTCACTGTGAGTCGACGGGGGAGTGCGTCATGAACGAGTCAGGCCGCCTGGAGGCCTTCAGTGACGGCGTCTTCGCGATCGCGGTCACCCTTCTCATTCTGGACATCAAGGTACCCAAGGTCGGTGAACACGGCAGTCTCTGGAGGGCGGTGGGCGAACAGTGGCCGTCGTACGCCGCCTACGCGGTGAGCTTCCTGGTCATCGGGATCATGTGGGTCAACCATCACCAGGTGTTCAGTTATGTCGCCCGGGTCGACCGAACGCTGATGTTCCTGAACCTGCTGGTGCTGATGGTGGTGGCCGCGGTGCCCTGGCCGACGGCGATGCTCGCCGAGTACCTCCGCGAGGACGCGTCCTCGCACACCGCGGCGGCCGTCTACAGCCTGGTGATGGTGTTGATGGCGGCCACCTTCCAGGGCGTTTAACAGTCGACGTATTGGCTTGGAGATCCTGGGTGATATGGGGTATCACGTTGAGGTTCTTTTGTTTGATTTTCTGACACTTTTCACTGCTT
>NZ_JBEOTA010000057.1:0-29980 GCF_040303265.1 Streptomyces sp. NPDC096040 | reverse complement strand
CGCAACTCCAGCGGGTACTTCCTCGGCGCAGGCATCCTCTGGTCTCCTCTCACGAGACCCATCTGACCCTCTGTCACCTCGCCCCGCATCTCGGGGGTGCCTCTGTGTCTTGTCAAGGCGTGGCGGTGGAAAGTTGGGCTCGTCGTTCGTCGGCGAGCATGACCTTCCAGACGTGATCGGCCAGGCGGCGTTTCAAGCAGCGTTTGGCTTCCCTGGGAGTCTTCCCTTCGGAGAGTTTTCGCTGGTAGTAGCTGTGACCGGGCGAGTTGGGCATACGGATCTGGACCACGGCGATGGTGTGGAGCACGGAGTTGAGCTGCCGGTCTCCGGACCGGGAGAGTCGGTGGCGGGACTTGTCCGCGCTGGCGATTTCCACCGGGGCAGTGCCGGTGTAGTTCGCGAACGCCGCACCGGTGGGGAAGCGGCTGGCCCGTCCGACGCGGGCGATCAGTCGTGCGGCCAGCACCGGGCCGATGCCGGGAGTGCGGGTGAGTGTGCTGTCCGCGGCCGCCACGAGGTCCGCAAGGTGTGCGGCATTGGCAGCCAGCTGCTTATCGAGTGCACGGACCTCGGCCACGAGGTCGCGGGCCAGGCCCTTGCGGACCTTCTCCACCGGACCAGCCGGCCGGATGGTGCGCAGCAGAGCGGCAGCCTGGTCAGCGGACATCTGCTCCGGGGCGCCTCCCGGCAGCAGGTCTCGCAGCATCGCGTGCAGTTGGTTGACGGTGCGGACCCGCGCCTGGGCAAGGTTCACCCGCCGTTCGTCGAGCAGCGCCAGGGCGGTGGAGTGATCCTCGGCCTCGACTTCCCGTCCGTCGCCGTGCAGGTGGGCCACGGTTGCGGCGGCGGCCGCGTCGATCTGGTCGTTCTTGCGTCCGCCGCCGCGCGAGAGCTCGCGGACCCGGCTGGTCGCTGTGGCGGGGACATCGATGACGCGCTCGCCGCGGGCGATCAGCCACTGGACCAGGTGCCGGCCCAGCCCGTTGGCGTTCTCCACCGCCCAGGTGCGCTGCGGCCACTGCCGGGCCCAGCGCAGCAGGCGCCGGTACTCCGGCAGACTCGCCCGGATCGTCACCGAGGACAGCTGCTGCTGGCTGTCGGGGGCCACGGCGGCAGCGGTGTGGGTGGACTTGTGTGGATCGACTCCGAGCAGTACCACGGCGGTAGGCTCCCAACAGGCGGGTATCGGCAGGGACATCCACGGCCGACACTCCGACTTCCGGAACCAACTGGGTCGGGGACACGCCTCTGTTGAGTCAGACCGCGGACGGACGCCGGGTCGGTGACACACCCCCGGAGAGCCAGCCCCGAGGGGCGGCAGGAACCTCACGAGCCATCCGTTCCGGCGTCCTACGGAGACGCTACGAGCGGCCAACTCGACCGCGTTCCGCTACAGCCATACAAGTCGGAACCTCAATGGGCTGGGAGCACGGCTGCGACCTGTTCCCCCTCATGGACGCCGCCGACGACGTCGTACGCCCCCTGCAGGATCGCGAGGTCCGCGTCGACCGCGAGACCCTCACCCTCGGTTACGCCGGTGTCTACTCCAGCTTCCTGCGCCACGCCGAGGCCGCCGCTCGCCGGCACGGCCTCGACACCCGCGCGATCCTCGTCGAGGTCGGCCGGCGCAAAATGGTCGGCGGCCAAGGGGACATGATCACGGACATCGCCCTCGACCTCGCGGCGGCCGATTCCGCCAGGTGACCGGGAGCGACCAGCGTGGTGCCCGACGCACGACCGGCCGGGACCTGTCCCCAACCCCCGCACAGGAGCACGGAGACCATCATGGCCGACATCGGCCAGCAGCTCATCGAGAAGGACCTCGCAGCCGTCGAGGCCCGCGTACTGCAGTAGATAGCCCATGCCCGCCGGGAGCGGGAACGCCGACAGCGCGCCGAGTTTGCCGCATCGCGGACCGTCGGCGCCGGCTACATAACTTGCGGAAAGCCGTGCACCAGAAAGAGGAATCGAAGCCGTTCATGCGATGGTCGATGAAGGGACGGTCGTGCGGCGGGCCAGACGGCTGTCCGTCATTGCCGGTCACGAGTGGGCGGGGATTCAACTCATTCTCAGCCTGCTCCAGCCAGGTTGGGCGCTGGTTCGGGCGAAGCCATCCGGCTGTGGTCGGGACGTGCCGATGCGCCGGGATCGATGGGACGGTTGCGCGATGCCGTCCCGTACGGGGGTCTGACTCTTGAGATCTTTGACCGAAGTGTCCAGTCACAGGCATGTCGACCGTCGTTGCGGGATGTTTTCTGCTGTCACCGAGCCACAGGGCGTGTCCCTATAGGGGCCTTGCCGAGTCCAGGCGCCATCACGGTTCAGACCGTCCGAGCGGGCCGGTGCCGTTCACCCAGCCAGCACGTCACACGTGGGAGGAGAACCATCATGACGACCCGACAGCGCAGCACCTCCTCAAGCACGGATCCTCCCGTTCGGCGCGAGGTTGTCCTGGGTGTGGACACGCACGGCGAGGTTCACGTCGCCGCTGTGGTCTCCCCGCTGGGGAAGGTCCTGGGCACTGAGTCCTTTCCGGTGACGGCCGTTGGCTACCGTCGGCTGCTCGTGTGGGCCCGCAAGCGGGGGACGGTGCGCCGGGCCGGCGTGGAGGGCACCGGCACCTTCGGCGCGGGCCTATCCCGCTACCTGCTGACCCAGCAGATCCAGGTGTTCGAAGTGAACCGGCCCGACCGCACGGCCCGCCGTCTGCTCGGCAAGTCGGACCCGCTAGATGCGCAGGCCGCAGCGCGAGCCGTGCTCAGCGGTCGCGCCCGGGCCCAGGCCAAGTCCGGCGACGGACCCGTGCACAGCGCCCGGATCTACAAACTCGCCAAGGACTCCGCGGTCAAGGCCCGCACCCAGGCGATCAACCAGCTCAAGGCCGTCCTGGTCATCGCCGACCCCGCCCTGCGGGAACGGTTGTCGAGCTTGGGCAATGCCGAGCTGTTCCGCACCTGCGCGACCCTCAGGCCGCCCGATGGTGGGGGAGACGAGGACGCGGTGGCCCAGGCCACCCACATGACGTTGCGCATGCTCGCCGAGCGCATCGAACAGCTCACCGGACAGATCAATGAGCTGAACCAACGCCTGACCCGGCTCGTCGAACGTCACGCGCCACAGCTGCTCGTACCGGTGGGTATCGGTCCGGACAGCGCCGTCACTCTCCTGATCACCATGGGAGACAACCCCGAGCGGCTGAACACCGAGGCGTCCTTTGCTGCCCTTTGCGGAGTCAGCCCCATCGAGTACTCCTCCGGCCGGCGGCGCACGCGTCGGCTCAACTACGGCGGCGACCGGCAGGCCAACGCCGCCCCGCACCGCATCGTCTTCACCCGGCTGCGTCACGACCCCCGTACCCAGGCGTACTACGAACGCCGCACCCAGGAGGGCAAGACCCGCCGTGAGATCATCCGATGCCTCAAGCGATATGCCGCCCGAGAGGTCTTCAACCTGGTCAGACCGGTTTCCCGCGCCCCCGCGTTATAGGGGCGTCTGTGAGACGTGAGAGGGTCTGGGGCGTGAGTGAGACACCGTCGAACACCCTGCAATACCGCTTTGACGGGCCAGAAGAGGCTCCCGTCCTGATCCTCGGTCCCTCACTGGGTACCACATGGCACATGTCGTAGAAGCCGTCCACGAGCGTCCAGGCAGTCCAATGAGGGCATGTACGTCCCGTTCTGGGCCGCCCGATGGGAGGGCGTCTATGTGGTTGGTGACACGGAAGTGACAAGAAGAAGCCCCGCCAGTCTGCGGCGGGGCTTCTTGGCGCGGCTGGTCAGGATGGATTCGCGCTCGTGCTGAGGGTTCCGTTGTACTCAGGTGCACCGCTCTCGAGTACGCGCAGCAGCGAGGCGGTGACGACGCGGGCCGCGCGGCCGATCAGCAGAACGTGGCAAGGGAACTCCCCGCGACGCACAAGGTCGTAACCCTTTGACCTCGACATGCCGAACGCCTGGGCGGCGTCCTCGACACTCGCGGTGCCGCTCCAGGGTTTAGGGGGCCTCGCCCTCGCCCATGCATTTGTGTGGGTCAGGCCGCAGGCTTCGCCACTTTCGCCTCTGCGGCACGGGCGAGGCGTTCGACCCAGTCCTGGTGATAACGGTAGAGCGCACCGGGGTGCTTATGACCGAGCTCCTCGAGGAAGAAGGGGCCCTGCTGCGTTTCCTCGGTCAGTACGTGACAACCATTGTCTGTGGGCGTGATTATCCAGCCGTGGTACGCGCTCGAACCGGTTTCGTCACCGTCGACTGTCGTCTCCCAGGAGAGCCTGGTGAAGGGCTCATACTCCGTCACGTTGAGCGTCATGGGAAATCCAACCGTCACCCGGCTGTACGTGGTTCCGAGCGCCAGTACCGACTCACCGCTCAGGATCTCGACGTGATCTTCGGGAGGGAAGTAGCTGGACCAGTTCTCGGCGTCAACGAGCAGCTCCCATACCACTTCAGGCGGCGCCTTCACGTCGATATCGTTGAGCGCGTAGAGAGCCGACAACTTCGGGTCATATCGTGCGGGCCAATTAACCTTTTCATACATCGGCTATTTTTCCCTTCTGGGCGTTTTGGAGAACGCCGGCTCAATTTTCACGATCGGTCGCTACCTTGGCGAGCGCCGCGAGAAGGTTCTCGTGTGTACGCCAAAAGACTTCAGGATCCTGCTTCGCCAATTCGATCCAGAGCGGGCCCTGCATCGTCTCTTCGGTCCAGAGGTGGCTCCCCTTCGGCGTGGGCGTGATGATCCAAGCGTGGTAAGCCCTGGATGCTTCCGACGCCGTGGGGTAACCGCCCCAGGCGATACGCGTCACAGGCTGGAACTCCTGTACGGATGCGAAGACGTCCTGGCCGGCCAGGTTGGTTTCGAATCGAGTTCCGAGGCGCAGTGAGCCATGGCCGTCAAGCAGCTGGACATGTTCGACACCTGGGAAGAAGGTAGGCCAGGTGGGGGGGTCTATGAGCAGGGACCAGATCGTTTCGGGTGAGGATTCGACCTCGATCTCGTTGGTGAAGTGGATCGGGGAGCGACTGGGGGCCAGGGCCTCCGGCCAATTTATTGCTTCGAACACGGAAATCTCCAGATGTTGGTCAGCAGGCAGAATGGAATGCCCAACCGGTTCGTTCAGAGTTCGCCGGGAACGGCAAACCGGTAAAACAGGCCGCCGACCGGCTGGATGCCCATGAGCAGCCAGACCGCGTTTTCGAAGTCACGGGCTCGTGAGAGGTCCCCGACGCGCACCGGGTCGTAGCCGGCGTCGCGGATGAGCTGCTCGGTGACGTCGAGGGCGCCCTCGTCAGTGACGTACCAGTTGCTCGGCCGCACTCGCTGCTTGTGCACTTCGCCGTACAGGGCTGCGAAGTTCATGTTGAAGCTCTTGGCCACCGGGGCGTGGGTGAAGGACTTCACCTCCTCGGCGTATGACGGAAAGGTGCCATGACGTGCAGGCATGATGTTGGTCGCGTCGATCGCGATCTTCCCCTCGAGCCCTGTCACCTTGCTCAGGGAGTCCGAGATCGTTGCGCCGGGTACGGCAACCAGGACGGCGTCCGCGTCCGAGGCGTCCCCGCCTTCACGGCCGAGCTCTTCGACCTCGTGACCTGCGGCGCGCCACAGGGTGGCCAGCCCTCCGCCGACCATTCCTCTTCCGATCGTGACGATCTTCATTTTGTTGTCTTCCCTCAGTTGAACGTTGACGTACGTCGGTTGAACGTGGGTGACGCTTCACGCGCGGCTGACGGCCACCGAATCTCTGACGGCGTCCAGACCGGCAGCGTGCGTAACAACGGGCTCGTATCCGAGCTCGGCTACGGCCTTGTCCGTCCGCAGGGTGCACTGCTGCCCGAGGAACCATCGAGCGGGAACGGGGACCTCGCGGGCGGCGGTCTCGGCGTCCAGGTCGGGGATCGGGACATCGACGCCGTAGATCTCGAACTGGGCCTTCAGGAACTCCCGCAGGATGACGCGCTGCCGGTCGGTGACGAAGTAGGCCTGGCCTGGGCGGCCGCGCTGCCATCCGAGCATGAGTCCCTCGGCAGCGTTCTCGACGAACGTGACGTCAGTGGTGTGCCGGCCTCCGCCGATCCAAGCGAACTGCCCCGCCTTTGCCGCAGCTGCCAAGCCTTCGACGAGGAAGCTGCCGGGACCCCAAACGAACCTCGGGCGGATCGACACTGTGGCGAAGTCCGGGGCGTTCGCATCGAGCACGAACTTCTCGGCCACGGCCTTCACCGCGCTGTACGCGGCTTCCGAGTCGGGCCGCAGTGGCGCGGTCTCGTCGACGTCCACGAGCGGGGCACCGGCCAGGAGCGCGGCTTCGCTCCCGCAGTGGACGAACCGTGGCACCTGCGCGTAGCGGGCCGCATCGACGGCTGCCTGGGTACCGCGAACCGTCACCAGCTCATGACGCTCACGGTCAGCGGCGACATCCGTCTCGGCAGCGAGGTGGAACACCACATCACTGCTCGTCACCTCGCTGCGCCACGTGGTCGGGTCGGTCAACTCGCCCCGCACGGGCTTGGCGCCCAGCGCCGAGACCTTTGCAGCCGATGTCTCACTTCGAACCAGAGCACTCACTGAGTGCCCCTCCCTGAGGAGCCGGCGTACCAGTACCTGGCCGATGAACCCCGAACCGCCGGTGACGAATGCCTGAGCCATGACCTTCTCCCTTCGCTCTGTGCGAGCCCCTCTCGCCTGCCTTGAGCGAGAGGGCGTCGTGGGTTAGAGCAATCGGAGGTCCAGAGCTCTTCCCTCGAGAGCATTCATGCTTTGAAGCCTTGCGATAAAATTTGTGGATGGCTTCTCTTCGGGCGCTGGAGTGCCTCGTCGCGGTCGCGGACTCCGGATCGATCACACAGGCCGCGCGGCTGCTGCATTCGTCGCAACCCGCTGTCTCTCATCAGCTCGCTTCGTTGGAACGCGAGACCCGAACGGTCCTGCTTCGCCGCGAGCCCCGAGGGGTCAAGCTCACTCCTGCGGGGCGTGCCGCCGTCGCGGATGCCAGACGAGCGATCGAAGCCGCCGCCGCTGCGGTGAGGTCAGCACGTGCGGCGGGTCAAGCGGCCGGCGGGGTCCTGCGGTTGGCCTGTGCGCAGAGCCTCACGGTGCCGCTGCTCGCTGCGGTCATTCGCCAGTGGCATCGCCGCTACCCCGAGGTCGCGATCACGCTGCGCGAGTCCACGGCGATGGACGAGGCGCTCGGCCTCGTCGGCACCGACGACGTCGACGTGGCAGTACTGACCGCTCCCTCGGCCGGCCGATTCACGATCACCCCGGTCGCCGAGGAGGAGATCGTCCTGGCGGCACCCAGCGGCCACGTGCTGGCCGAGCAGTCGGCTGTACGCCTTGAGGACCTGGACGGTGTGCCGCTCGTTCACTACGCACCGGACAACGGCCTCAGCGCCTGGCTCGACCAGTCCTTCGCCCGCGCCGGAGTCCACCCGGAGACGGTGATGAGAACATCGGTCACTGCAGCGGCACCGCAGCTCGCGGCTGCCGGTCTGGGAATCGCCGTGTGCCCCGTGAGCGCGGTCAGCCACGGCTTTCCGGGAGCAGTGCGATCGTTCTCTCCGCGGTGGGTCAGGCAGCTGGTGGCGGTGACGTCCGCGGAACCGGATCCGCTCGTCGCACGGTTCATCGGCGGCCTGCGCAGTCACGGCATGCGTGTGCCGCACAGCGTGCGGACTCAGCTCGCACAGGACGGGGCAGCTGACACAGCAGGCCGAGCACGGCGGTGAACCCCGGGTTGCGCCGACACCCATCGACTCGGTGACGGTCAGACCCAAACAAATCGACGGTCAGGGCGCCCGGTTCCCGGAATCTCCGTCGACGAGATCACGTTGAGCCCCGAATGACACGGTCAATCCAATCCATTCGGAAGGCTCCGTCATGTCGTCAACAACGGACGCAAGTCTCGGCCGGGAGCAGTGCCGAACCATGCTCCGTACATCCATCCCGCAAAAGTACTGAGAGGTTCTTGTTCCGGGCTCCACCGCTCGTCCAGGGCCGCCTGGACGGCCGCCCGCAGCTGGGGGTTTTGGCTGATCTTCCGGGGCTTGGGGCGGGGACGGCGGTCATCCGCGCGGGCCTGGGCGGCGAAGGGGCGGTATTGGCCGTTGACGGGGTGCCGGTTGCGTCGGATCTCCCGGCTGACGGTGGAGGGACTGCGGCCCAGTTCGGCGGCGATCGCCCGGACCGTCGCCTTCTCCAGGAGCCGGTCGGCGATGTAGATCCGGTCGGCTTCACGCAGGTACCGGGACGCACCAGAAGGCGGCACCACCGGTCTGGCCGGTGGTGCCGCCTTCTGCCGGCCGGAGGGGTTCCGGCCGTTACGCCATCGCTTTCCCGTGCGGAGGTTGATGCCGACGGCCCTGGCCGCCTCCGTGTAACTCACGCCTTGCTGCACGAGCCGGAAGTATTCCTCCCGCTCACGGGTCAGCTTCCTGCGGCCCTGGGCTGCAGTCCGGGTCTTGCGGATCTCGAACATCGCGCCCCTTGAACTGGGGTGTTGCGACGATCGCTAGAACTCAAGAGGTGCTGGCGGGGGCCTCAGCGTTCGTCAGTGGCGAGGTCCGCTCGATACTGATGCAGCGTCTGCGAACGCCTCGCGTGCCCGTAGCGGGCGGCGCTGCTGCTTGGCCACCTACTGCGGATCGGTCCGAGTGCCCGCGTGTTGGTGCCTCGCCTCGTGGCGCACATAGGGGCGGAGACCACCCCGGCCGTGGAGCAACCTAAACCAAGATGTCGACCTCTGTGCCGCATAACGATCGGCCGGAGTCAGATCCCGGCTGTTCCAAGGGCTGGGACTGAGCATGCTCCCTATTTCCGCGTGGGGATGTTGTGACGGGCGGGAGGATTGATGAGGTTCCTCTGCCGCGCTCGGTGCGACGATCACAGGTACCGGGCCAGGAATTGGAGGGCCAGGCTGGTGGCGGACACCACCAGCCAGAGGCAGCCCCCGAGCAGCAGGGGTGCTGGTCCGGTCCGGCGCAGCCGGGAGGGCTCGGTGGACAGGCCGATCGCGGACAGGGCGACGGTGATCAGGAAGACGGCGAGTGTGCTGAGCGGGCCGTGGGCGGCGGATGGGACGAGACCGGCGGTGTTCACGGCCGCCAGGACGAGGAAGCCGACGAGGAACCACGGCACCAGTCGGCCGACGCGCACCGGGCCGGGGATTGCCCCCCGCCCCAAACCTGCCTCGCCGGCCTCGGCCGCCGCGTCCGCTGTCCGCGCGCGGCGGCGGGCGAGGGCGGCGAGGCCCAGGCAGATTGGGATGATCAGCAGGGTGCGGGCCAGCTTGACCACTACCGCGTAATCGGCCGCCGGGCCGCCGTAGGTGGTGGCGGCCGCGACCACCGACGACATGTCGTTGACCGCGGTGCCGGCGAACAGGCCGAAGGCGTGCTGGCCCATGCCCAGCAGATGCCCGAGGGCGGGGAAAGTCAGCACCGCGGCGAGGTTGAAGACGAAGATCGTGGAGACGGCATAGGCCACCTCCGCCTCGGCCGCGCCGATGACCGGCGTGACCGCGGCGATCGCGGAGGCCCCGCAGATGCCGGTGCCCACACCGATCAGGGTGCGCAGGTCGCGGACGACACCCAGGCGGCGTCCGATCCCGTACGCCGCCGCCAGGCAGACCGTGAGGGTCACGATCATCACCGGCAGCGAGCCGACACCGACCCGCAGCACCTGGCCCAGGGACAGTTGCGCGCCCAGGGCCACCACCGCGGCCTGGAGCACTGTGCGCCCGGCGAAGGCGATGCCGGGCCGCATCCGGTCCCCGGGCCGCACCGCGACCGCCACCAGCACCCCGAGCACGATTGCGCTCACCGGTCCGCCGACGACGGGGACCAGCCGGCCCAGCACGGTCGCGACGAGAGCGACACCGACGGCGAGGGCCAGGCCGGGCAATCGGGCGGCAAGACCAGGGAGCCGGACGGCGAACGCGGCGCCGGGCCTTCGAGCCGCGGCAAGGCGGGGCGGGCGGGCGTTCCCTGACCGGGGGAGGCTGGCGTTCTTCATGATCACCACTGTGGTCCGCCGCGTGCTTGCCCTGTAGCCCCTGATCAAGCAACAGGTCATAGCGCAGACGTATGACTGGCTCATACGCTGGCGCTGTGACAGACCCTGCCGCGGCTGACCCCCGACCCGCCGCCCTCCCCCTGCGCACGCCCGACCTGGAGTCGCTGTGGCTCCTCGTCCTCGTGGCCGACCTAGGAAGCCTGGGCCGGGCGGCCGAGCAGCTGCGGATCTCCCAGCCGTCCGCCAGCCGTCGGCTGTCCACGCTCGAACGCGGGCTGGGACTGGTGCTGGTCGACCGGACCCGCCGCGGCTCCCGGCTGACGCTGGCCGGGCAGGCCGTCGCAGGACACGCCCGGCGTGTCCTGGACGAACTGGACGAACTGCTCGCCGGGGCCGGCAGACTGCGCGACCGGCGGGAGGCCGAACTGCGCGTCGCGGCGAGCCTGACGATCGCGGAGTACCTGCTGCCGGCCTGGATCAGCGAGCTGCGTAGCCGCCGGCCGGAGCTGTACATCGGGCTGCAGGTGACCAACAGCGAGCAGGTGCCCCAACTGGTCGAGTCCGGCGAGGCCGACATCGGGTTCATCGAAGGGCCGCGCCTGTCCCGCGTGATGTCCACGCGGCAGGTGGCCGAGGACCGGCTCGTAGTCGTGGTCGACCCCGCCCACCCGTGGGCGCAGCGACGTGAGCCGCTGTCGGCGCGGGAACTGTCCCGTGCGCCGCTGGTGCTGCGGGAGAGCGGTTCCGGCACGCGGCAGACCCTGGACCGCGCTCTGCACCTGGCCGGCTGCGAACGCGTCCGGCCCCTGGTGGAACTCGGCTCGACGGCCGCCGTGCGCGGCGCGGTGATCGCCGGCACCGGGCCGTCCGTACTGAGCGAGCTGGCCGTCCGCGGGGACATAGCCGAGGGCCGGCTGATCGGCGTCGACGTCGCGGGCGTCGACCTCACACGCGACCTGCGCGCGGTCTGGCCGATGGGGCGGCGCCTGGTGGGCCCGGCGGCAGAACTGGTCACGGTGGCCCGCCGGGCGGTCACCGGCGAGCGGCCGGCCCGCGCGTAGGGCCCGACGGCACGGCGGCGCCTGCCCCGCCGTGCCCATCGCGGCAGGGTGCGCGTGTGCCCTGGAGGTCGACACGTGTGCCCGGGAGAGGTCGATATCAACTGCTCCGTCACCGTTGATGGCAAGATGAAGAGGGGGCCACGCCTCCGGTGGTCACAGCATTTGCGGCGCGCAGCTGAGTTCCGGACTGTTCGGCAGCTGGGACTGACGAAGCGAGCGCTTCGCCGGCACCAGCTCGGCCCGGCACTCAGGGCACGAGGTTTCGGCTGAGCGACGCCTCCTACAGGAATTGGCAGCCCGCCGCAGGCACGGGCGGTCACGCGCGCTGAGGTCAGCGATGCGCTCCTTCGAGTGTCTGCTCCGTCCAGATGGTCTTGCCGTCGGCCGAATAGCGGGCTCCCCAGGTTTGCGCCAACTGCGCAACGATGAACAGTCCGCGCCCCCCTTCGTCGGTGGTTCGGGCATGCCGGAGGTGTGGTGCCGTGGCGCTTGAGTCGCTCACTTCGCACGTCAGCGCGCGATCCAGAATCAGGCGCAACTCCAGCGGCGGGCTGCCGTAGCGAATCGCGTTCGTGACCAGTTCGCTGACGATGAGTTCGGTGTTGAATGCGATCTCTTCCGCCACGTTCCAGCGGGCGAGCTGGTCGGTGGCGAAGTCGCGAGCCGCTGCGGCAGCGGTGAGCTCGTTGTCGAGTGGCCATATGGCGACTCGGTCGGGAGGGAAGGGGCGTGGGCGGGCCAGAAGGAAGACGGCTCCATCGTCCCCGACATCGGCCGGGAGCGTACACAGGATGTCGTCACACAGCTTCTGGAGCGTGAGATCCGCCAGCGCGGGTCCTGCTTGAAGAAGCCTGGTGGCGGTTGTCAGGTGCGAGGCCAGCGCCGGGGGTGCGGGGAAAGCCATCACGCTGCCGTGCGGGATCTGGATGCTGGTTGAGGCGAAGGGCGCCTGATCGGTGCTGCCCAGTCGTGGTCCGGGCGACGTGTCTGGCCGGTCGACGGTGCCGTCGGGCTGGGCGATGACAGGCCCTGGGTGGCCGGCCCGCGCGATCGTGCAGGTCCTGGTCAAAGGGTCGTACACAGCGTAGACGCAACTGGCGGTGGCCGGAGGGCGCTGCGGTGGGTTTCCGGTGGAAAGTGATGCCCGCTCGGCCATCAAGCGAGTTGCGGTGTCGTTCAGACGCGCCAGGAGGTCTTCGGGGTCCAGGTCGAGAGAGGCCAAGGAGTGGATCACGGTGCGCAATTGCCCCATGGCCATGGTGGCCTGGATGCCCTCTCCGGACACCGATCCAGCGACCAGCGCTGTTCGAGCTCCGGACAAGGCGATGGTGTCGTACCAAGCGCGGCTACCGTCACCGGGACGGGCGATGCCTGCGGTCTCAAGTGCCGTTCGGGAAGCGGCATGCACAGGGACCATGTGCTGGAGGACGGTCGCGGCGACCGAGTGATCCCGCGTGTAACGGCGGGCGTTGTCGGTGCACAGGGCAGTGTGCCGCGCGAGATCGAGGGCCAGCGCTCTGTCGTCCTCGTCGTATGGGCTCTCGGACGTGGTGCGGTACAGACTCACCAGTCCGAGCACCGCGTTCCGGAGTGTGAGAGGAATGACCAGGAGGCTGTGCGCTCCGGATTCGCGGATGGCCCGGCCGCGGGCCGGGTCGGTGTTCAGCCAGGGCAAGTCGGGGGTGAGGCCGACGGCCTGGGGGACCAGTTCGGCCAGGGCCCGACTGAAGGGAGTAGGTGCGGGAAGGACTCCGACATGGCCCACGGGGTGGGCCTGCGGCTGGTTCTCTCCGGCGCTGCTGCGAAAGGCGGCCCGTTGTAGCGTCAGACAGCTGGGGACCGGCGATGGCGGAGGATCGTCGCCCCGGATCACGGCGTCCACCAACTCCACGACTGCCACGTCGGCGAATTCCGGAACGACTGCGTCGGCCAGCTCCTGGCAGGTCGCCACCATGTCCAGGGTGCGGCCCACTCGCTCTCGCACTGTGTCGAGAATGCGCAGTCGGCTCAGAGCCCTTTCCCGGTCGGTGACGTCCACGACTGTGATGGTCACGCCGAGCACCGCGCTGTCCGAGTCCAGGAGACGGAATGCGGAGACCTCGTACAGACGTTCCTGGCCGTGGTGGGCAGGGGGCCGCGCCCGCAGGATCCGCCCGCGCACCGGCACACCGCTCTCCAGTACCTCCCGCACGACAGCCTCGGCCGGCTCCGCATCGACCACGTAGTGCGATCCAGGAAAGACGCGCCCTATGACGTCTTCTTCCCGCGTGCCTTGCATGGCGGGCGTGGCGGTGTTGATGCGCGCCACCCGCAGGTCGCTGTCCAGCACAGCCAGGCCGACCGGCGCCTGGGTGAACAACGCGTCGAGCGTCACCGTCCCGGCGTCACTCGCGCCCCTGCCCTCACTGTCGTAGGCCATGGAAGTCACCTCCCGTGCCGCCCGAGGCAGACCAGGGGGAACCGCTCAGGCATCTCCTACAGGTTTACTCCGGCACCGCAGACACGGCGACCCCGGAGATCACGCTCGGCCGCGTCCTCCGCTCCGCGGGCGCGACCAGTGAGCCGGTGGGACGATGACGGTGTCCCGACTGGCAGACGGCGGGAGGAGCCGGCATGGAAATCAAGCCGCAGGCAGTCGTCATCCCCAAGGACACCGACCAGTTGGAACAGGGGAAAAACGGCCCCGTCTTCCCCAGGACCCCGGCGTGTTACGGCTTCACCATTATCGCGCGGGTCAAGCCGGGCCGAGCCGAGGTGGTCCGGGAGTACGGTTACGCGCTGGCAAAGGCGTTGGAACAAGATCCGTATCTGCTCGCGCCCTTGAAGTTGCACTATCTCCGGTGGGTTCTGTTCGATGACGACACACGTTTCATGTACCAGGGGATATTCGACACCGACTTCGACAAGTACACCGAGGACGCGATCGCGCTTTTCGCGAAGGCGGGCGTGAGTACCGTCTTCGAGAATCTCGAGGGGTTTCCCGAGGACTGGCGGACCAACCCCGAGGCGTTCATTCGCTTCGTCCGCGAGCATCACTGTCCGAGCTTCATCGAGTACGGGGAGTACCCCTACGTGACGGCGGACGAGATCAAGAAGGCGCTGCGGGTCAAGGGCGCTCTGTCGGAGATGCTCGACCAGTTGCAGTGAGGGCCGGAGTCGGCCCTTCCGAAGAGTGAATCGCCGCACAGCGTGCGACCGCGGATCGGAGACGATCGACATGGGCGAGGTCAGGACCGCGCGCACATACAACCAGAGGCACATCCCGCGGGAATACACGCCCGGTGGGAAACGGGTGAGTATCTACGTCTCTTGGAGTTATCCGGCCGAGGCGGGCCGGTACGCAACGGAGTTGGACAACCGCTTTTCGACCATGACCGAGGTCAGGCGGGTGGCGTGGCCTGCCTATGAGGACCCGAAATGGTCTGACCCCTATCGGTTCCAGCAGGGCATCGCCGGTGCGCTGGAACTGTTCTTCTGGGCCTGGGTGCCGTTCCAGGACTTCGTCGAGGAGACGACGGGGCATCCGGTTCCGGTGTACCAGCGCATCGACCAGGCCGGCTTCCCCACGCCGCTCGACGAGCGGGTCCTGGCGGACACCGATGTCCTGTTCGTCTTCGGCCTGGATCACATGATCACCGAGCAGGACGCTCAGCCGGGCGAGATCGAGGCACTTCGGGCCTTCCTCGCTCGCGAGGACGTCCGCCTGGTGCTCGGCCCCCACCACGACGTCGGTGCCTCGGACGACCTTTCCGAACGGGAGATGGAGTACCGCCACCACGGCGACCCCTTGGTGCCTCGCCAGCAGCGGTTCGCCACCTACGCCAGGGACCTGATGAAGGGTCTGAGCGTGCCGGTCATGAACCGCTACGGACTGCGGCCCGCGACCGGCGACGGCAACAAGATCGCCCCGCTGACCACGGTCCGCGATCTGGACGCCAAAGGGTGGCTGGACGGGGTGACGAACTTCAACTTCCACATGCACCTGCCGCACTACGAGGTGACGACCGACGAGCCGGACTCCGTACATGTGCTGGCAAGGCAGCCGATCGACACGTCCAGGCCGCATCCGTTCACCGAGGCCGGCAACACCGAGTTCAACATGTTCCTGTGGATGCCGCCGGGCGGAGACCGGGCGGGCGACGTCCTGCTGGCGGACTCGACGATCTTCAGTTCCCTGTTCGGCGGTGACGAGAGCCTGCGCAACTTCTGGCGGAACCTCGTCTCGAAGTAGGCCCCGCAAGGAGGTCACCCGTGAGCGAACCCCCGGAAACCGTGCTGGAGCTGGACGACATCCAGCGCGGCGTCCTCAGCCCTCGGCCGACCCCCTACGCGGCCGCCTACCTGGCCTTCCGGATCGACGACCGCGGACAGGGGCGGGAGCTGATGCGGCGCGTCAGTGGGGCAGTGACCTCCGCCGCCGACTCGGCCAGTCCTCTGGGGGACACCTGGGTCAGCGCCGCCCTGACCTGCCACGGCCTCACGGCCCTCGGAGTGCCGGCCGCAGCGCTGGACACGTTCGCCTGGGAATTCCGGCAGGGCATGGCCGCCCGTGCCCGAGCACTCGGCGACGTCGGCGACAGCGCCCCGGAGCACTGGGAAGCACCGCTCGGCACCCCCGACGTCCACGTGGTCATCACCGCCATCGCCCCCGACTCCCCGGGCCTGCAGGCCGCCATCGATCGCGCTCGCCCGGCTTACGACCGCCTCCCCGGCGTGACCGCGATCTGGCGGCAGGACTGCTACGCGCTGCCCACCGAGACCGAGCATTTCGGCTACCGCGACGGAGTCAGCCATCCCGCGGTCGAAGGGAGCGGCATCGCCGGATCGAACCAGCTCGAAGTGCCGCTGAAAGCCGGTGAGTTCGTTCTCGGACACTCCGACGAACTCGGCGGCACCCAGACCCCGCAGCCCGCCGTGCTGGGGCGTAACGGCAGCTACGCCGTCTTCCGTAAACTTCACCAGAACGTCGCCCAGTTCCGCCGCTACCTGAGGGACAACTCCACCGGGCCCGAAGACCAGGAACTCATCGCAGCGAAGATCATGGGCCGCTGGCGCAGTGGAGCTCCCCTCGCACTCGCCCCTCAGCACGACGATCCGGCGCTCGGTGCCGACCCGTACCGGCGCAACACCTTCCTGTACCAGGAGGACGACCCGATCGGTTTCCACACGCCCGGCGGCTGCCACATCCGCCGGGCCAACCCCCGCGACGCATCCGTGGCAGGGGAAGTGCGCCTGCACCGCATGATCAGGCGTGGCGCCGTCTACGGACCGCCGCTGCCGGACGGGTCGCTGGAGGACGACGGACTGGACCGCGGCCTGATGTTCGCGTTCATCGGCGCGCACCTGGGGCGGCAGTTCGAGTTCGTCCAGTCGCAGTGGCTGAACGACAGTGTCTTCTTCGGCGGAGGCGACGGCAAGGATCCCGTCACCGGCTCCCAGGACGGCTCCACCGGCTTCACCATTCCCCGGCGGCCGCTGCGACGACGCCTTGCCACGCTGCCCCGGTTCGTCGTCACCCGAGGCGGTGAGTACTGCTTCCTGCCGAGCCTGAGCGCCCTGCGCTGGCTCGGCGGTCTTCAGGACTGACAAGCGGCGACGCGAGCTGGGGTGGCGCCCGGGATCTCCGTTCCCCGGAAGGCAAGGCCGATGGACACACTGCACCTGGTGCTCAACGCCGTCACCGTCATCTTCATCGTGGCCACGATGTTCGCAGCCGGCCTGGGGGCCACCGTCCCCGCACTGCGGGGCGTCTTCACCAACGTCCCGCTGCTCCTGCTGGCGCTGCTCGCCAACATGGTGATCATCCCGCTGCTCGGCTGGGGCATCGGCACGCTCCTCGGCCTCCCGCCGGCCTCGCTCGTCGCCCTCGTCCTCGTCGCCTCGTCCCCGGGCGGCCCCTTCGGCGCGAAACTGGCCATGGTGCAGAACGGTGATGTCGTCGCGGGCGCGGCGATGCAGGTACTGCTCGCCTCCATCGGCAGTCTCACGTTCGCACCCACGGTCAACGGCATCCTCACCGCCGCCGACATCGGCACCAACGTGTCCCTCGACGTCGGGGCGCTGGTCCGCACCGTGGCGTTGCTCCAGCTCGTGCCGTTCGCCATCGGTCTGCTCATGCGCCGCTACGCCACGCCCACGGCGCGGTCATGGCACCCCACGGCAGCCGCGGTCTCCAACATCACCTTCCTTATCGTGCTGGCGGGCATGCTGCTCGGCAACTGGCGAGCAGTCGTGGATCTCTTCGGCTCCCTCTCCCTGCTCGCCGGCTTCCTGCTCGCGGCCGCTGCTTCGGCATCGGTACCGTGCTGGCCACAGGACCGCCGGTGCGCCGCACCACCATGGGCGGCGTCGCCTCGGTACGCAACGCGGGTCCCGCGCTGGCCGCGATCGGGCTCGCGTTCGACGACCAGACCGCCGTGCTGGGGGCGCTGGCAGCGGTCCTGCTCAGCGGGCTGGCCGCGGCCCTGCCGATCGCCATGTTCCTCAGCCGCCGGCGCCAGGCCCCGGTACCGCCTGGCACCGGCCAAGGCACGCCGCCGGCCCGCACGCGCCCTTGAGCTTCGCGGAGGCGTGCGACTCATGAGCGGACCGACGGCGGCGGGAGGCTGATCTCCCGCTTGAGGATCTTGCCGGTGGGGCCCTTGGGAAGCTCAGCGGTGAGGCTGACGATGCGCGGATACTTGTAGGCCGCGACGCGTTCCTTGACATAGTCGCGGATCTCCTCCGGCGTCGCCTCCTCACCGGCCCTCAGCACGACGACCGCAGCGACTTCCTCGCCGTGCACCGGGTCCGCGACTCCCACGACCGCGGCCTCGGCGATCGCGGGGTGCCCGTAGAGGACCTCCTCGATCTCCCGTGGGTACACGTTGTATCCGCCCCGGATGATCAGGTCCTTCTTCCGGTCCACGATGAAGTAGAAGCCGTCCTCGTCGACGCGTGCAAGGTCGCCGGTGTGGAACCAGCCGTCGCGGAGGGCGTGGGTGCTTGCGTCGGGGTTGTCGAAGTAGCCCTTCATCACGTTCTCACCGCGCACGGCGATCTCACCGACCGCGCCGGGCCGCACGGTGGCCCCGTCGTCCGCTATGAGCTTCATCTCGACTCCCCGCACAGGTGTGCCGATCGAGCCGGTCTTGCGCGGGCGGTCCGGATGGTTGAAGGCGGCCACCGGAGAGGTCTCCGACAGGCCGTAGCCTTCCAGCACGGTCGCCCCGAAGGTCCGTTCGAAGCCGTGCAGTACCTTGACCGGCAGGGCGGCGCCGCCCGAGACCGCGAGCCGGAGCCGGGATGCCGCATGCCCGTCAGAGCGTCGGGCCTGCAGAAGCGCGGAGTACATCGTCGGCACGCCGAGGAAGACGGTGACCCCGTCGCGGCGCATGACCTCCAGGGCCCGCCCCGCATCGAACCGGGGGAGCAGCGTGAGCGTCGCGCCGGCGGCCACGGAGGCGTTCATGGCGCAGGTCTGCCCGAAGGCGTGGAACAGCGGCAGTCCGCCGAACAGGACGTCCTCCGGACCGAGCAGAAGCAGGGTCTCCGCGGTGGTGGCCGTGTTGGTCAGCAGGTTGCGGTGGGTCAGTTCGGCTCCCTTGGGCGTGCCGGTGGTGCCCGAGGTGTACAGGATCAGGGCGGTGTCGTCGTCGGCCCGCTCGACGACGTCGGCCATGGGCTGGGCAGCGAGCAGCAGCGCCTGGAAGGCGTCGGAATCCGTGACCAGGCACGCCGCTCCGGTCTCGGCGGCCGCCTTCGCGACCTCCTCGGCGCACATCGGGTGGGCCAGCGCCAGCCGGGCCCCCGAGTCGCGAAGCACGAAGGCTGCCTCTCGGGCCTTGAGTAGCGGGTTCATCGGCACCACCGCGCCACCGGCCCGCAGGATGCCGTAGTACACGACCGGGAAGAGCGGCACGTTGGGCATGGTCATGGTGACCGTGTCGCCCGGCCGGACACCCCGGTCGCGCAGGACGGTGGCGAGCCGGGCACTCGCCTCGTCGAGCTGCTCGTAGGTCAGGGTGGTGTCGTCGTGGCGTACGGCGACGTGCTCTCCATGCACAGCCGCAGAGTTCACCAGGAGTGTGGCGAGATTGGTCATGACCGTGGGGTCCTCGATTCGTCTCAGTGGGTGCGCAGCGGCGGACAGCCGCAGCCGCGGCGTGCCATGCGCAGGCTCCGGGGGCGGATGACGTCGAGTGGGGTGACCCCGATGCGTGTATCGGGGCGGGAGTCCGGTCCGGCAGTGCGTCCGGCCAGGTGGGCGTCCCCATGGCGGGCCAGCCACAGGCGCAGCAGGTGGCGTTTGTGCTCCAGGGCGTCGAAGTCCTCGTACGCCGAGCGCGCGTGCAGCACCAAGTGATTGTCGAGCAGCAGCAGATCGCCGGGCTGGAGATCCAGTTCAAGCTGGACGGCGGGCGAGGCGGCCGTCGTCTCGATGAAGTCGTACAGCTCCTTGTCGGCGGCCCGGGCGCCGTCTGGGCCACCACCGCGGGCAGTGCGCGCCCCGTTGTCCAGGCGGGCGTGGTCGTATCGCATGCTGGGTCGGTCGCCATGCCGGGTGACAAGCGGGGAGGCGAGATAAGCGTCCTCGGCGGGCGCCCGCTCCTCCTGGCGGTCGAAGAGGTGGCTGCGGTACAGGCGCCCAGCGAGATCCGGGCGGGTTTCGAGCACGGCGTTGTGCACGGCAGCGGCACTGGCGAGCAGCGTACGGCCGCCCGAGCGGGCCGGCCGCAGGCACAGCAGGCCGAGCAGGTCCGCCTCTGCGGTGTGGAACGGCAGCGCTGCCCGGGTCAGGTGGGCGGGCGGCGCCGGTCCGTCCGGCGTCGGGCCGGCGTCCCGGATGTGGTAGAGGGTACGGCCGTCGGCGGTCTGCGGGACGGGCCTGCCGAGGTACTGGCCGATGCCGCGCAGCACGGTGCTCGCTTCAGCCTCTCCGAGAAGATCCGCAGGGACGCCCTTGATCAGAAGGAAGCCCCGCCCCTCGGCCAGCGTTCTCGCAGCGCGATTCAGCTCGGCGGCGAGCGTGGGCAGCGGGAAGTCGGTGACGGTCATCCGCAGCAGGGTGGCAGCGCGAGCGCGGGCGGTGTGCAGCGCCGTACGCAATTCCTCACGGGTTTCGGCGGACAGACTCAGAACCCAGTCGTCACGGCCCGCCAGGTCGGGTCCGTACCACAGGGCGGGGCCCCTGAACGGCTTGGTCGGCACCGTCGGCGTATGTGGCGTTTCGGCCATGGTCGCCTCCGCGAGGTCTGAGGAGCGGGCAGTTTCTTCCGGCGGCGCGATGGCCGGGCGTCACGGCCGCCGCGCCGCCGCACGGGCCGCGTTGAACTGGGATGCTACGAATCACTCGCCCGTCGTGCTTGACGTGCAGGGACGAGAAACTTAACTTCTGGGGACCCGCTGCCCCTGGAGCGTGCCCATGAGGCCCCTTGCCCGCACCGCCGCGCTGAACGGCTACGTCGAGCTGAGCCGATCTCTCGGTCTCGACCCCCGCGCGCTGATGAAGGGCGTCGGCCTGGACACCGCGGACCTGGCCGTGCAGGACCGGTGGATCTCCGGCACGGCGGTGGTCAGGCTGCTGCAGCTGTCGGCCACCGCCTCCGGGCGCGAGGACTTCGGTCTGCTGCTGACCGAGCGGCGGCGCTTTTCCAACCTCGGTCCCATCAGCCTGCTCGTCCGGGAAGAGCCCGATGTCCGCAGTGCGTTGGCCCTGCTGATCCGCCATCAGCACACCTACAACGAGGTCCTGCACGCGCGGCTCGCGGAGGGCAACGGAGTGGCGACGCTCAAGGTGGATCTCCGGCTCGGCGAACCGCAGCCGGCCCGGCAGGGCACGGAACTCGCCGTGGGCGCGTTCCACCGTGTGCTGAGCGGCTTCCTCGGCCCGCACTGGCGCCCCTCGTCGGTCTGCTTCGCCCACCCGGCGCCGCGGGACACCGCCAGTCACCGTCGCCTGTTCGGGCCCTCGGTGGAGTTCGACCGCGACTTCAACGGCATTGTCTTCTACGCCGAGGACCTGGACGCCCCCAACGCCATGGCCGACGACCAGTTGCGCAGCTACACCCGGCAGTACTTCGAGCCCATCGCGGCCCCCAGGGAAGCATCCGAGGTGGACCGGGTGCGCGACCTCATCGAGGCGCTGCTGCCGACCGGGCGCTGCTCCATCGAGCAGATCGCACGCAGCCTCGGCGTCGACCGGCGCACCGTTCACCGCCATCTGGCCCGCTCCGGAGAGACGTTCTCCTCACTGCTGCATTCGACCCGTACGGCGCTCGCGGAGCAGTTCGTCGCCAACCCCAACCGTTCCCTGACTGAGGTGTCCACGCTGCTGGGATTCTCGTCGCTGAGTGCGTTCTCCCGCTGGTTCCACGAGCACTTCGGCACCGGTCCGCGCGAGTGGCGCAAGAGCCGGAGCGGCCCGGCAGCGCCCGGCGGAAGCTGAGCCTGCAAGACGCGCGTCGGCCCGTGGCACGAGGGGGCCCGGCCGTGTGTCCCCGATTGGCAAGTCGCCTGTCACCACAGGCAAAGCGGCCGCGTGCCGCCCGCCCTACCTTGGCACCACCGCGCAGGCGGTCGGCCTCCGGAGGGAGCGCTCTGCAGCTCCCCTGAGGGCACTCCCTCCGGATCGGCCGGCAACCACTGGGCCAGTTAGTTGTTGCCATCGGCCCGGCCTTCCGCCGTCGCAGGCCCATCGTCGCGTCCGCTGCCTGCTCCGTGACGCGATCACCCCTACGCCAAGGAGAAGCCCCGTGCATTTCCACGACGACTCACTCTTCCCGGAGAACCAGGAGAAGCTGGTGATCCAGGCCGCGCCGTACGGCCCCGAGTGGCTTCCCGGGGACGCGGATGACCTGCCCCTGACCATGGACGAGCACGTACAGGCGGCCGTGGACTGCTACAACGCCGGCGCGACGGTACTCCACATCCATGTCCGGGAACTCGACGGCAAGGGCTCCAAGCGGATGTCCATGTTCAACGAACTGCTCGGGCGGCTGCGCGAGGCCGTGCCGGATATGGTGCTCCAGATCGGCGGGTCGATCTCCTTCGCCCCCGAGGGCGAGGGCGGTGACGCCAAGTGGCTCGCCTACGACACCCGTCACCTGCTCGCCGAACTCACGCCGGCGCCTGACCAGGTGACGATCGCGATCAACACCAGCCAGATGAACATCGTCGAGATCATGAACGACGACGACCTCCAGGGCACGTCGATCGCGAAGCCGGACTACTACCGGGCCTATCGCGACATGGTCGTCGAGGCCGGTCCCGACTTCTACCTGGAGCACCTCAAGCGCCTGCACGCGAACGGCATCCAGCCGCACTTCCAGCTCGCCCACCTGGCCCAGCTGGAGACCGTGGAGCGGCTGATCCGCGCGGGCATCTACACGGGACCGCTGATCCTCAACTACGTCGCCATCGGCGGCGGTTTCGCCGGCCGGCACCCCGCCGACCTGATCGAGTTCATCCGCCGTGTGCCGGACGGCGCCGTCCTGACCATCGAGAGCTCCATGCGCGCCGTGGCCCCGATGAACGCCGTCGCCATCGCCCTCGGCCAGCACGTGCGCGTCGGCAACGAGGACAACCTCTGGCGCGCCAAGGGGGAGCGGATGTCCTCCGTGGCCCAGGTCGAGCAGATGGTGAGGATCTCCGAGGCGCTCGGCCGCGACATCGCCACCGGAGCCGACGCCAAGCGAATCTACAAGATCGGCGAGTACTACGCGGACGCCGACGAGACCCTCGCCCGGCTCGGCATGGTGCCCAACCGCCGCCCGGGACAGCGCGGCTTCATGCTGCGCGACGTCACGGCCTGACCTATACCCGGCGTGCAGGGCCGGCCCCGCACGCAGGCAACCCCCACCCGCGCGAATCCTTCGGAGCACTCTGTGGCACACGCTGTCCGCTTCTACGAAACCGGTGGCCCCGACGTCCTGAAGTGGGAGGAGGTCACCGTCGGCGCCCCCGGCCCGGGCGAGGTGCGCATCCGGCAGGAGGCCGTCGGTCTCAACTTCGCCGACACCTACTTCCGCAGCGGGCTGTACCCGGTCCGGCTGCCTGACGGCATCGGCGTCGAGGCCGCCGGCGTGGTGGAGGCGGTTGGCGACGGTGTCACTGACGTTGCCGAGGGCGACCGGGTGACGTACACCGGAAGTCCGCTCGGTGCCTACAGCACGGAGCGGGTCATGCCCGCCTCGCACCTGATCAAGCTGCCCCCCGAGATCAGCTGCGAGACGGCGGCCGCGATGACCATGCGCGGCCTGACCGCGGCCTATCTGCTGCGCAGGATCCATCCGCTGAAGCCCGGCGACACCGTGCTGTTGCACGCCGCGGCGGGTGGGGTGGGCCTGATCGTGTGCCAGTGGGCCGCGCTGCTCGGCATCCGTGTGATCGGAACGGTGTCCAGCGAGGAGAAGGCTGACATCGCCCGAGCACACGGATGCGAGCACGTCATCCGCTACCGGCACGAGGACGTGGCCGACCGGGTCCGCGAGCTGACCGGCGGCGCGGGCGTCCCGGTCGTGTTCGACAGCGTGGGCAAGGACACCTTCGCGGGCTCCCTCGCCTCACTGGCCCGCCGCGGGCTCCTCGTGTGCTTCGGCACCGCCTCCGGCCCCGTACCGCCGATCGACGCGATGCAACTCGCCCTGCACGGCTCGGTGTTCGTCACCCGGCCCGCTCTGGCCGACTACATCGCCGACCCCGCCGAGCGCGCCACGCTGGCCGGCGAGCTCTTCGAGCACGTCACCGCCGGGCGCATCAAGATCGAAATCAATCAGCGCTACGCCCTCGAGGACGCGGAGCAGGCACACCGCGACCTGGAAGCCGGCCGGACCACCGGGTCCTCGGTCTTCGTCCTGTGAGAGGGCGCGCCCCGTTCCACCCCAGGGAGTGACCACCCATGCCAGACACCCTCTCGTCAGCGCCGCGGCAGGCCCCGGCGCTGGTGCGCCCGAGTGCGTGCCGCACCTCGATCGAAGTCGATCCGCTGACCTGCACCATCGGAGCCGAGCTCAGCGGCGTGAGCCTGGCCGACGCGGCCCGTGACGACGGCCTCTTCGCCGAGATCAAGAGCCTGTTGCTGGAGCACAAGGTCCTCTTCCTGCGGGACCAGGACATCTCGCGTGCCGACCACGTCGCGTTCGCCTCGCGCTTCGGCGCGCTGGAGGACCACCCAGTCGCCGGCAGCGACCCCGACCACCCCGGGCTGGTCAGGATCTACAAGGACCTGGACAGCCCCCCGGAGCACTACGAGAACGCCCTGCACACGGACGGCACCTGGCGGGTGAACCCGTCGATGGGCGCCGTACTGCGCTGCGTCGAATCGCCCTCGGTCGGCGGAGACACGATCTGGGTCAACATGGTCGAGGCTTACCGTCGGCTCCCCGACCACATCAAGACGCGGATCGAGGGACTGCGCGCCCGGCACAGCATTGAGGCCACCTTCGGCGCCGTCATGCCCGCGGAACAGCGCCTCGCGCTGAAGGAGCGGTTCCCGGACGCCGAACACCCGGTCGTGCGGACCCACCCCGAGACGGGCGAGAAGATCCTCTTCGTCAACGCGTTCGCGACGCACTTCGTCAACTACCACACGCCCGAGAACGTGCGTTTCGGCCAGGACTACGCGCCCGGCGCCAGCCATCTGCTCACCTACCTGATCAGCCAGGCGGCGATCCCCGAGTACCAGGTGCGCTGGCGTTGGAGTCCGGGCAGCGTGGCCATCTGGGACAACCGTTCCACGCAGCACTACGCCGTCCAGGACTACTGGCCCGCCGTCCGCAAGATGGAGCGCGCCGGAATCGTCGGCGACAGACCCTTCTGACCTTCCCCTTCCAGCAGTCGAGGTGATGACAATGGAGTTTCACACCACTGCGCAGTCCACGGGCCCGACACTGTCCGCGACAGAATGGCCCGTGTCCAAAGGCTATGCCTGGACGGTCTTCGCACTCGGCTTCGGCCTACTGCTGTCCGACTACATGTCCCGCCAGGTCCTCAACGCCGTCTTCCCGTTGCTGAAGGCCGAATGGCTGCTGTCCGACGCCTCCCTGGGCTCGCTCAGCGGCATCGTGGCCCTGGCGGTCGGCGTGCTCACCTTCCCCATGTCCCTCATGGCAGACCGGTGGGGCAGGGTCCGGAGTCTGCTGCTGGCCGCCACGATGTGGAGCCTGGCCACCCTCGGGTGCGCCATATCGGCCAGCTACGGCGAGATGCTCGTCGGCCGTCTCTTCGTCGGTATCGGCGAGGCGGCGTACGGCAGTGTGGGCATCGCCGTGGTCCTCAGCATCTTCCCGGCCACCCTGCGGGCCACCCTGTCCGGTGCCTTCATCGCCGGCGGCGCCTTCGGCTCGGTGCTGGGCGTGGCCGTCGGCGGCGCAGTGGCCCAGGCGGCCGGCTGGCGCTGGGCGTTCGCCGCGATGGGGATTTTCGGCCTGATACTCGCTGCCGTGTATGGGGTCGTGGTCAAGGAGAGCAGACTTGCGCCGCGCGGACGCCCCTCCGGCGACGGCGGCGGAGCGGAAGCACGCGGGCGGCTGCGCGCTCACCTGCCCCGCCTGTTCTCGTCCGTCTCGGTCATCAGCGCCTATGTCGGCAGCGGACTGCAACTGTTCATCGCCGGCGCCCTGTTGTCCTGGCTGCCCAGCTTCTTCAACCGCTACTACCACATGGCACCGGCCAAGGCGGGTGGAGCCGCCGGCGCCTTCGCCATGATCATCGGCCTGGGGATGATCTTCGGAGGCGTGGCCTCCGACCGCATCAGCTCCACCGCCCCCATCCGCAAATGGGCCGTCGCGGCCGGCTGCAGCCTCGGCGCGCTCCTCCTGCTGACCCTCGCCTTCCAACTGCCCACCGGACCTGCCCAATTGCTTGCTCTGGCCGTCGGCTGCCTGCTGTCCGCCGGATCCGCCGGACCCGCGGCGGCCATGGTGGCGAACCTGACCCCCGCCTCCATCGCGGCCACCGCGTTCGCCACCCTCACCCTGGCCAACAGCCTGCTCGGGCTGGCCCCCGGCCCCGCGGTCACGGGCGCGCTCGCGGACCGCTTCGGGCTGCTGGGCGCCCTGCGCATCGTGCCCCTCGTCGCGGTCGTGGCCACGCTGGCCTTCCTGGTCGGCAGGCACTGGTACGAACGCGATCTGCTCCGTCTCGACGACCTCGCCGTGAAGGCGGAGCCCAAGCAACCGTCGGAGATTCCCTCATGAGCCTTGCCGCGGAACCCACCGTGGTCATCGTCCCCGGTCTGCGCGACCACGTCAGGGACCACTGGCAGACCCTGCTGGCCGAACGTCTCGCCGAGGCCGGACGAGTCGTCCGCACCGTTCCCCCGCTGGAGAGGGAACGTCTGAGCCTGGAAGCCCAGGTCGGCAACCTGGCTGCTGCGCTGGCGCCCCTGCACGGTCCGATCCTGCTGGTCGCCCACAGCGCCGGGGTCATGACCACGGTGCACTGGGCACAACGACACCGCGCGGACGTGCGCGGCGCGCTGCTGGCCACACCGCCGGACTTCGAGACACCCCTGCCGGCCGGCTACCCCACCGGCGTCGAGCTTGCGGCCCACGGCTGGACACCCGTGCCTCGCAAGCCGCTGCCCTTCCCGAGCGTCGTCGCCGCCAGCGCGAACGACCCGCTCGGCGCACCGGAGTGCGTCGCCGAGCTGGCCCGGAGCTGGGACAGCCGACTGGTGGAACTGGGCGCTGTCGGCCACCTCAACCCGGCCTCCGGGTACGGTGAGTGGCCCCTGGCCGAGGAACTGATCCGCATACTGGAGTCCGACTCCTGCAGCGCACCGCTTGAGGAGACGCCCACCGGGGGGCACCCATGAGCCCGGACACCGAACTGCTCTGGGCACCGGGGCGCCGCGAACTGGAGGACTCCAACGTCGCGGTGTTCCTGGAATGGCTGGAGGAGACCCGCGGTCTGAACTTCGCCGACTACGCCGAGCTGTGGCGGTGGAGCTCCACCGATCTGGCGGGCTTCTGGTCGGCGGTGTGGGAGTACTACGGGCTGGACGCCGTCACCGCGTACGACGAGGTGCTGGCCGACACCACCATGCCGGGCGCCCGCTGGTTCACCGGCGCCCGGCTGAACTTCGCCGAACGGTGCCTGGCCCACGCCACCGACGCGCGTCCGGCACTGGTGAGCATGACCGAGCGCGGCGAACCGGTCGAGACGTCGTGGGCGCAGCTGCGCCGCGAGGTCGCCGGCGTATCGGCCGCCCTCCGGCAAATGGGTGTGCAGCCCGGCGACTGCGTCGCCGGCTACCTCACCAACCTGCCGCAGGCGGTGGTGGCACTGCTCGCCACCGCGGCGATCGGTGCCGTATGGACGGCCTGCTCACCCGACTTCGGCACGCCCAGCGTGCTCGCCCGGCTGACGCAGGCCCGGCCGACGGTTCTCGTCGCCGCGGACGGCTACCGCTACGGGGGCAAGGAACACGACAAACGGACCACGGTCACCGAACTTCTGGACGGGCTGCCGACCGTCCGCCACCTCCTCACCGTCGACAACCTCCTCCCACCGCAGACGGACGCATGGTCCGTACGATCCGACATCACCGTGCACGCGTGGTCCGCGCTGCCATCCTCCGACGAGGCACCGGACTTCGCCGACGTACCCTTCGACCACCCGCTCTGGGTCCTCTGGTCGTCGGGAACCACCGGCGTCCCCAAGGGCATCGTGCAGAGCCACGGCGGCATCGTGGTGGAACTGCTCAAGGCGCTCGGGCTCGGTGTCGACCTGCGCCCCGAGGACCGGTACCTGTTCGTCACCTCCACCAGCTGGATGGTGTGGAACTTCCTGGTCGGCGGCCTGCTGCACGGCAGCACGATCGTCCTCTACGACGGCAGCCCCACCTTTCCCGACGCTGCCGGCGCCTGGCGGGCCGCCGAACGGACCAGGGCGACGATGGTCGGGGTGGGCGCTGCCTATCTCGCAGCCGTGGAGAAGTCGGGCTTGCACCCGGCAGCAGACCTCGACCTCGGTGCCGTGCGCTCGGTCCTGCAGACAGGCTCGGCCATGCCTCCGACCACCTGGCGGTGGATCCACGACCGGCTCACTCCCGGCGTGTGGCTGCAGTCGATCTGCGGCGGAACCGACGTCTGCTCCGTTCTGGCAGGCGGCTCCCCGCTCCTCCCGGTACGCGTAGGCCGCATGCAGTGCCCGGCACTCGGCGTGGCGCTGGCGGCGTGGGACGCGACGGGACGGCCTCTGACCGGCCAGCAAGGGGAGTTGGTGGTAACCGCCCCGCTGCCGTCCATGCCACTGCGCTTCGTCGACGACCCCGGTGACGCACGCTACCGGGCCAGCTACTTCGACACCTACCCGGGCGTGTGGCGACACGGTGACTGGGTGACTGTGGAAAGGGACCTGTCGGTCGTCGTCTCCGGCCGCTCCGACTCCACGCTCAATCGCATGGGGGTGCGGATGGGCTCCGCCGACATCTACGCCGTGGTGGAGCAACTGCCCGGCATCTCGGACAGCCTCGTCGTCGGTGTCGAACAGGCCGACAGCGATTACTTCATGCCTCTGTTCGTCGTGACCGCCGGCGGCCAGGAGACCGATGACGACCTGCGGGAGCGGATCACAGCGGCCATCAGGCAGCAGTTGTCCCCGCGCCATGTGCCCGACGTGATCGCACGGGTACCCGCGCTACCCCGCACGCTGACCGGAAAGAAGCTCGAGGTGCCGGTGAAACGGATTCTGCAAGGCGCCCACGTGGCCGACGTCACCGGTCCTGGAGCCGTCACGAATGGCCACATGCTGGAGTGGTTCGCGGAATTCCGAGCACGGACGAACGAGAGCCGGAACATGAGAGGCAAGACGTAGGAGCGGGCACTTCAATGACCTCGCCTGCCCGACTTGTCGCACCATTAGCACCGTGGTCGCGGAACCGGGCCTCGATGGCCTGCGGTCGGCGACCAGGTCCGTGCGTCGGCCCGTGACGCGGCGGCGGGCGAGCCGCACGGAGGCACCACTGCGGCCGCCGGCTGCTGTCGCGAAGCGCCGCCAGTACCGGCGCTCAGGTCGGCATCACGCTCGGCGAAGCGATCCCCAAGGACCTGCGCTACGTCGCCACGTACATGGTCAAGCGGCGCAAGGACGGCCCCACCCGACTGCCCCGCCACACCCCGGTGGCCGTCATGGTCACACCGCGGGCACCGGGCACCGGGCAGCGGCCTGGCGGCCGTCACAGGCTGGGACGAGCGGACGGGACGCTGGATTCCCTACCCCCAGTTCCTGCTCCGCCTGGACAAGACAGCCGAAATCCCGGAGGTCAGCGAACCCACCGAGACCGAGACCGCGACGCACACGGACACCGAAGCCGCCTTCGTACCGCAGCAGCGTTCGAAGTACCGCGTCTGGCAGCAGAACATGGACGAACAGCGCAGGGCGACCGCCCGATACCTCCAGAAAATGGTCCGCTCTCTTCGCGGCCGACCCACCGCCCTGCTGACCCATTCGCAGAACAGTCGGCTGCACTGGCCCTGGCTCCAGGACGGCCGAACCGAACGGGATCTGATCAAGACCGGGCATGTGCAGCCGGTGGGACTCGACCCCGATCTCCGGTTGATTCGCGTACGTACGGCAGCAGGGCGGGAGACCCCGCAATGGTGGGGCAACGCCTCTCCCGGCGAAGTCAACGGCCTGCCCCAGGGGCTGTGGGTGGAGGACGAAGACACCGCACGATCCTCCGGCCGGATCTTCTACAGCACCACACCCAAAGCGAGCACCTTCCGAGACTCCGCCGTCGAGGCCGACAAAATCGCGCCCCGGCCGCTGCGCCAGGGACCCAACAAGGGCAAACCCACCATCGATACACACATCCCGGCCTGGAACCCCGGGCTAGGGCGTGTTCTGGGTTGAGATCACGGGAGGGCTGGCAGGCTGCGTAACCAGAGGATGGATCCGCGCAGGTGCAGCCCGGCGGAGTAGCTCTC
>NZ_JBEOTA010000056.1:8336-30098 GCF_040303265.1 Streptomyces sp. NPDC096040 | reverse complement strand
GGCCAGGGGCATGCCCCTGGCCACAGCTTCACGAGCACAGGGCCCACACCACGGACTACGGCCTCGCTGGCGCACGCTGCGCTTGTGCTCACCCCGCCGTCAGCGCGTCCGCCGGCGCCTGGACCGCCTCCGATTCCGGACACCAGGTGTTCTGGTGCTGTCTGCCCGGCACCCCGCAGAACCCCATCTGCTTCGGCCTCTTCGGCCCCTGCACCCGCTGCACGGAGATCAGCTTGTCGAGCGGCACCTGGCGGTCCACCACCCCGCCGAAGTCGATGCTCCCGCTCTCCCCGTCGAATGCGCTGTCCCCATGGATGCTGCCCAGCGCCTTCCACACCGCGCCCGGTGTGATCGGCATCCGGTTCGGGGAGCCGGGGAGCGTGGTGACGGCCTTGAGGTAGAGGTTGACCGCGTCGAAGGCGAGCGCGGCGTGCCCGTCGAGGGAGGAGTTTTCCACACGGTTGCACTCGTCCGGGAACAGCGTTTGCATGATGGTGTAGAGGTCGCTGGGCTCGTCGCAGGACCCGACGCCCTGGGTGAAGTCCAGGAAGTCGTACGGGATGCGCGGGTAGGCGCCTCGCCGGTCCGGGTTGGCGGCGAGTCGCGCGATGTCGTCGCCGGCGAGGAGGGTGGGCGGGTCGGAGCTGCCGCAGGAGTCGTTGGCGGCGGACAGGACGGTGTCGAAGTCCTCGGAGCGCCCGGCGAAGAAGATCAGGCCCGGGTAGTGACAGGTGCCCGCGCCGACCTCGCTGACTCCAGGGGCGTTGGGAGTTCCGGAGGAGGGGGAGGCGGGCTTGTAGGCCTGCTGCTCGACTTCGAAGCCGGCGTCGTGGAAGGACGTCGCGGCGTCGGCCCGCAGGTTGCTGCTGTACTCGTCGGTCGGGTCGGCGGAGTAGACGACACGCACCCTGGGCTTCAGCTTGCCGGGGCTGTCCGCGACCAGGTGCTTGCCGTAGGCGGCGGCGACCGCGGCCTCCCGGCGGTTCTGCGGGGAGACCTGGTAGTACAGCGGCGAGGCCTCGGGAAGAGTGTCCGCGGACAGGGTGGTGGCCACCATCGGCAGGCCGATCCGGGTGAGCCGGTGGATGGTGGTGATGGTCGCCTTGCGGCTCTGGTCGAGGCCGGTGACACCGACGATGGTCGGGTCGGTGCGCATCATCTTCGCGATCATGTCGACCACTTCGGGCCCGTACTGCATGTTCAGGCCCGCGCTCGCCGGGAGGACTCGCAGCAGCGGGTCGTCGCTGCCGGTCCTGTTCAGCTGCCGCTTCTGCGCGCTCGCCACCCCCTGAAGCGCCTCCCGCGCATACGACAGCAGGCCGGCCGCCTTGCCCTTGCCGGGGCTGCTGAGCAGCGCCGAGAGGTGGACCAGCGTGACGATCGGCCGGTCGGGGGCGTCGTGGTGCATCTCCTCGGCCGCCCTGTTCTGCTCGTCGATCTTCTTGAGCGTCTTCTTCAGGCTCTCGTCCTGGGAGCCGAAGGCGAAGCCGTGGGGGGCGACGCCGACGCACTCGGCCCCCCGTGTCTCCACGGTGGCGGCATCCGGATCGGTCCGGGGCAGCTTGCAGTGCTGCTGCTCCCACCGCTCCGCCGGTGCCGGGTTGAGCCGCCAGCCGACCGCACCAGCCACCAGCGCAACCGCCAGGACCACGGCCAGCGCGGTGACCCGGCGACGGGCCCAGCGCGGGGACGGCTCGGGCCTGAACTGCAGTTTCGGCAGCAGGTTCTTGGAGTGCCGGGTGTAGGCGTCGGTCCCCGGGTCCAGCGTGGCAGGTATCCGCACTGGCAGATACCAGTCCTCGGCACTGCGCCCACGCCTGGCCGCGACGAACTGCGCGCCCCAGTTCATCACCAGGTCGTCCTCCAACTGCCCCCACTGAGGCCCCGCGTAGTCGTGGGTCTGGCTGGTGCCGATGACCAGCAGCGGGTCGAAGTCGCCGGTCTCGATGCGCACCTCGATGAGCGAACGGATCAGCTGCCGACCGAAGTTGTCCTCCTTGACCCCCTTCAGCAAGGCCACGCAGTAGGTCGTACGACGCCAGGCCCGCCGCCGCCAGATGCGGCGCCGGTAGGCCACCCTCAGGTCCTCCAGGAAGGCGTTGACGAGCAGTTTGCCGACCTGCTCGGGGTTCTCGTGCTCGAAGCGCGGCTGGGTCAGGCGCAGGGCGAAGCCGGCGAAGGTGCCGGGGTCACGGGGCGCCATGTAGGGCTGGCGCAGCAGCCAGCGGTACTCCGGGCCCACCGCCCGCCAGGCCCTGAACCACAGCACCGGCAGAACATGCAGGCCCAGGATCCAGGCCCACCATGGCGCCCGGCCCTCTAGGGCGACTTCGGTGGTCGGGTTGCGCAGTACCCGGAAGAAGCCCCGGCGTTGGAGTTCCCGGGTCTGCAGCCGCATCAGCAGCTCGTGGTCGGGCTGCCCCCGCAGCGGATCGGCCGTGTTGTTGGTCTCCAACAGCCAGTTGACGAGCCCGAAGCGGCGGAACTGGACGCGGGCGTCCGGGCTGTTGCTGGGCGAGGCGAACTCCATGGCCAGTTCGACCAGCACCCGGCGGTACAGCTCGGCTCGCCGCCAGTCGCCCTCCAGGTCGGGGCGCTGGTCGTTCATCGTCGCGAGCACCCCGGACACGTCGATCAACTTGTGCGGGATGCGCGGCGGTTGGGCCTCTTTGCAGGACGTCTTGTCGATGGTCTCGGCCAGCTCGGCGAGTTCGCTCTCCTCGTAGCCCACCAGCATGACGACGGGCAGACCGTCCTGGCCCTCGGTCGCCTCGGGGAACTCCCCCTTCTTGGGCCGGCGGACAAGGCTGTGCAGCAGCGCGAAGAGTTTGTCCGCGTGCTCGAAGACGGGTGCCATGGCTCCGGGACCCTAGTGAGGGCCGAACAGCGTTCGACCCACTGTCACCAGTCCTTTACAGCTACCCCCGTTTTCCGACCGAATATGATCGATTATTGGCCGGTACTGGCTGGAATGACACCCTCCGGGGGCAGCTTCCGCTCAACCTTTGACGCCGCGGTCGACTCTGTTGCTCATTTCGTAGGGTGTGTCAGGCGAAGAGTCAGACCTCCGGGCGATGCCATGGTCAATTCTCACTGTCAGGCGGTGAGTCGGTAGGTGAGTCTGGACAGGCGGCTGGTTCTGGTCTTGGGCGGGCGGGGTTGCCGGCTGGCCCAGTACGCGTCGAGCCTGACCACGTTGATCGCGGCGGCGGAGAACGCGTGCTGAAGGGTCATCGCACGATGGGCGGCGACGCCATGACGTGGGGGGAGCGCTGTGAGTTTCACTGCCGTACACGCGGAGCGGGGCCGTCTGGACGTCTCCCTGCCGGATCTCGGCTGCGGCTGGGACTGGAGTGCGATCCACCGGGTGCGGCCGCCGGCCCCCCTGGCGTGCCGGGAGTGTGGCCACGGGATGCACGCCAAGGTGTCGCTCCTGGGCCTGCGGTTCTTCGCCCATGCGCCTGGGGCTCCGACGTGCACGCTGGCCGAGGAGTCCATGGCCCACCACCTGCTCAAGCTGGAGCTTGCTCAGGCGGCCCGCGCGGCCGGATGGATGGCCGAGCTGGAGGTGAGCGGGCCGGACGATCGTTGGCGGGCCGACGTCCTCGCCTCCACGGCCAACAGCCGGCGTGTCGCCCTGGAGGCGCAGTTGGCGAGCATCACCGCCGCCGAGATTCGTGCCCGTACGCAGCGGATGGGGGCTGACGGCGTACGGGCCTACTGGTTCAGTGACCGCAGCCGGATTCCCTGGCTGGGCGCCGTTCCCTCGGTGCGGCTGGCCCGGCAGGGCGAGGACCTGGTCGCCGTCGAGCCCATGGCCCGGTTCACCGGCGCTTACTGGGACCCCGAGCCGTCCATACCGCTCTCCGAGTTCGTGATCAGGGTCCTCACCTCGCGGTTCGTCTCGCACGCTCCACGCACGCCGCCGCGTCACGTGGTCCGGCCCGTGACGCGGCTGTGGGCCCATCCCAAGTGCGTACTGGCGGAGGCCAAGAAGCTGGGAGATGAGGAAAAGCAGCAGCGCGCGGCACAGGAGAAACAGGAACGTGCCGAGCGGCGGGGGTACGCCCGGCAGGAGGCCGAGCTCGCCGAACGTACGGCGCGCTCCGACCCGGACCGGGCGGCCCTGGCCCGGCACTCCGCCCGGCTGCCCGGGATCGAGCGAGCCATCGCCCAGGCCGCCGACATGTTCCTCACCCGCGTGACTGTCGGCTGGAGTGTGGGAGACAGCCGGTACTCCAGCGGCGTCCCGCTCGTCAACGACCCGGGACCCTGCTGGCCGTCTTCGACCCGCTCCCACTGGCCGGCCCCTGTCCCGACTTCCTCCTGGACGTCGGGCTGCCGATGCTCTTCCCCACGGAGGAACGACGCGAGCGCTTCGAGGAGCACCGAGCCACTGGTGAGCGATTGCGCCGGTTGCGCCAGCAGGCCATAGCCGCGGCGCTCGCCGACGACGAGTGGCCGCCGCGCCCCTGTCCTCCCCAGCCTGAGTCCCCGTAAGACGTGGCTCTACCTTGCACCGTGGGTCAGAGATAGGAGACCGGGGCCGTCACCCAGGTCACCGCCCTCGACTCAGACGGACCGCCAGTCGCCAAATACGGCATCCAACCCATCTTTACTCAACTCGGCCTCCAGCCAGAAAAGTTGAGGATCGACCGAATCCTCGACGAAGCACACGAGACCGCCGACCCCGTCCACCTGATGCGCGTCTTCGGGATCGCCCCCGAAACTGCGATGAAGTACGTCAAGGCTGCCCACCCGCACCGCTTCATCAAGGACCCCACCCAGGCATGACCAGCTAACTTCGACAAAATGTGTTAGCCGTTGTTAGCCCTGCAGCCGCCGGTCCGGCACGCTAGCCGCAACCATCGTGACCCCATAGCAGTCTTGAACGGGTATGGGAATACTTACGTCGCGGCGCCGGACGGAGCGGCGGGGGCTGCGCCTGTGGCCAGTCGGCCGTGTGCTCGCGCTGACCTTCGCTGCGGCGCTTCTGGTGGCCGCCGCGGTGTTCTACACCGGATGGGACCTCCTCAGTGCCCACGGGCTCAAGCCCGAACACCGCGTCGATTCCAAGACGCTGTTCGACCTGGTAAAGCTGTCCTTCGGGGTGGTTGCAGGGGCTGGCGCCCTGGTCGCTCTGGTCGTCGCCTATCGGCGTCAGCGTGTGGACGAGGACGGCGCCCTGCGAGAGGCCACGCGCCTGCACACCGAACGCTTCACCACCGCCGTGAGCCACCTGGGCCACGACTCAGCCGCCGTGCGTCTCGGCGGTGTGCACGCCCTGGCTGGACTCGCCGACGACGCCCCCACTCGCGAGTTGCGTCAAACCTGCATCGACGTCCTGTGCTCCTATCTCCGCCTGCCCTACACCGGAGAGGCTGACTTGCCAGCAGGCGACGCGGAAGCCAGACACAACTATCTGGCTTTGCGCGAGGTCCGACACTCCGTCATCCGCCTCATCCGCGACCACCTTCGTCTGGAACCCGAGCACCTCCACTCGTGGCAAGGCCACGACTTCGACTTCACCGGCGCCACGTTTGACGGCGGGGACTTCTCCGAAGCGACATTCTCCGGCGGCACAGTCAGCTTCGATGAGGCGGCGTTCTCCGGCGGTGAGGTCGCTTTCCACAGGACGACCTTCTCCGGCGGCAAAGTCAGCTTCTATGCGGCGAAGTTCTCCGGCGGCGCAGTCGTCTTCTCGGGAGCAACTTTCTCCGGCAGCACCGTCGAGTTCGGCAAGGCGATGTTCTCCGGCAGCATGGTCTACTTCAACAGGCTGACGGTCTGCGACGGGGTACTCAACTTCTACGGAGCGGCCTTCTCCGGCGGCGCGGTCAAGGTCAAGGAGGGGAGGTTCTCCGGCGGCACGGTCAACTTCCACTCGACAACGTTCTCTGGCAGCACGGTCAACTTCCACGGGACCAGGTTCTCCGGCAGTGCGGTTGACTTCAAGGAAGTAGTGTTCTCTAGCGGCACGGTCGACTTCAGGCAAGCCCGTGGTACAGCACCGTCTGGTCTGCCTCTGCCGCGCCGGTCGTCCATGCCGATCGGCCTCCTTCTGCCGCGAGCTTGGTCCGGCTGACACAGCAGGGCTTCGGCGTAGTTGCGTGACGCCGGGTTTGTGCTCATCCGAGGCCGAGGAGCGCGAGGGGGCGACGGGGGTCGCGGGCGTTGTGACGGAGGCCGGCCGCGATGTTCTTCACCCCGGCTGTCCGGAGGGCTCCGATGGCGAGGTTGCGCCAGGTGGCCATCGCGCGGGGCGCGTTGCCGGTCCGCAGCTGTGAGGCGTCCTCGGCGAAGGTGGTGTCGCGGACGTGGTGCAGGGCCTCGATCGTCCAGTGGTCGCGGACGAGTCGGGCGAGCTGGGCCGGGGTGGCCTGCCCGGCGGTCAGGCTGGTGACTGCGTAGACGGTCGTGATCGTGGTTTTGCCGGTCTTTCGGTCGGTGCGGCGGCGCTTGATCTGGACGGCCTGGCGGGCTCCGGGGAAGAAGAGCCACCCACCCCGTCGATACGAACTAAGGCACCAACCACAATGGCCCGGTCCCGCCTCTGCGGGACCGGGCCCTTTTTGCGTTCCGGGTTCAGTGATCCGTGCTGGCAGCCGGTGAGCGTCGGCTACGGGTTCCACACAGTGTCCAGCCCGCCTACCAGCTGAGTCGGGCACTCAGAACCATTTCTCATGACTCACCACTTGCACCACGTGCGTCGACAGTTCGACGTAGGCGGTGGCAGCCTTGGCTGCCTCCCGCCGCCACTGGGCAAGGTTGTTCAGAGCGGCGTGGGTGAGGTAGTGGTTCTCGCCGAGCACGCGCACGGTGTCCTTCAGCAGTTCGGCCATGGTGGTGGCGGCTCCGGCTGGGTCTCCTGCCTCGCCCTGCATGGAGGCGAGGTTGTTCCGGGTGGCGAGGGTGTTGGGGTGGTCTTCGCCGTGCACGCGCACCATGTCCTTCAGCAGTTCGGCCAATGTGGTGGCGGCTCCGGCTGGGTCTCCTGCCTTCCCCTGGATGGAGGCGAGGTTGTTCCGGGTGGCGAGAGTGTCGGGGTGGTCCTTGCCCAGTACCCGGATCCGGTCGGTCAGTAGTTCGGCCATGGTGGTGGCGGCTCCGGCTGGGTCTCCCGCCTCCCCTCGCATGAAGGCGAGGTTATTTCGGGTGGCGAGGGTGTTGGGGTGGTCTTCGCCGTGCACGCGCACCATGTCCTTCAGCAGTTCGGCCAATGTGGTGGCGGCTCCGGCTGGGTCTCCCGCCTCTCCTCGCCAGCGGGCGAGGTTGCCTCGGGTGGTGAGGGTGCTGGGGTGGTCCTTGCCCAGCACTCGGATCCGGTCGGTCAGCAGTTCGGCCATGGTGGTGGCGGCTCCGGCTGGGTCTCCCGCCTCCCCCTGCCACTGAGCGAGGTTGCTTCGGGCGGTGAGGGTGCTGGGGTGGTCCTTGCCCAGCACTCGGATCCGGTCGGTCAGCAGTTCGGCCATGGTGGTGGCGGCTCCGGCTGGGTCTCCTGCCTCGCCCTGCATGGAGGCGAGGTTATTTCGGGTGGCGAGGGTGTTGGGGTGGTCTTCGCCGTGCACGCGCACCATGTCCTTCAGCAGTTCGGCCAATGTGGTGGCGGCTCCGGCCGGGTCTCCCGCCTCCCCCTGCATGGAGGCGAAGTTGCCTCGGGTGGCGTGGGTGTTGGGGTGGTCTTCGCCGAGCACGCACACCATGTCCTTCAGCAGTTCGGCCAATGTGGTGGCGGCTCCGGCCGGGTCTCCTGCCTCCCCCCGCATGAAGGCGAAGTTGCCTCGGGTGACGAGGGTGCTGGGGTGGTCTTCGCCCAGCACCCGCACGGTGTCCTCCAGTATTTCGGCAAAAGCAGCGGCGGCTCCGGCCGGGTCCCCCGCCTGCCCCCGCCACCGAGCGAGATTGCCCCTGGCGCTGAGAGTGTCGGGGTGATCGGCGCCGAGGTGCCGCACTGCGGTATCAGCAAAGTGGCGGAAATGGTCGCGGGCGGCGGCGGTCTGGCCTGTCTCTCCGAAGCTGTCGCCGGTGCGAAACAACAGCGTATGTGCGCTAGGCCAGTACAGGACCTGTTCTGCGTGGCGGGCCAGGGCTTGTGCGTTGGTACGCAGGGTCTGGGCGAGGACGGTATCGCGTTCGATGGCGGGCCAGACTCGTAGGAGGGCGTCGGCGGCGCTGCGCGCCGCCTGATCGTACTGATTGGGGGTGAGAGTGTCGCGGATCGTGCGCTGGATGAGCTGATGGACATGAACGGTCTGGTCGGGGGTGTCTGGGGTGTGGTCGATGAGGCTGAGCCGGTGCAGGGCCCGCAGGGCGCGCATCGCGTCCCGGGCGGAAACCGGAGCCGGCTCCCCGGCGGGGTCCGGGCTGGGGTGAGTGCGGTGCATGGCGAGGTGGGTCAGGGCGGCGCTGCTGGTCAGGACGTTCTTGGGTATGCCGTTAGCGCTGAGGAAGGCAGTGAGCTGGAGCATGGGGCGAGCCAGGCCGACGGGGCGCAGAGTATCGGCGCGGTCGATGGACAGCGACCAGGCGGCGGCCAAGGGCAGGGCCTGTTCGTCGGGCAGGACGTCGGGTGCGGCTTCGGCGAGTTTCGTGGTGCGGTCGGCCAGCAGTTCCCGGTAGGCGGCCACCGTCTCGCCGGAGTCGATCAGATAGGCGGCGGCCTGGGAGAGCGCGAGGGGCAGGTGGCCGAGGTCATTGGAGAGGGCGGTGAGCTGGGCTTCTGGTTCGGTGCGGTTGTTGTCGGCCAGGGCGCGTGTGAGGTACGAGAGGGCTTGGTCTGGGGTGAACAGGGCGATTCTGACCAGTTGCCGGCCGTTGCCGGTCAGGGCGGCGTCCCTGCGCCGGGTGGTGGCCAGCGTGAACCCGGTAGGACTGGTCGGCGGCCACAACCCCTTCATGTCGCTGGGGTCGCCGATGTCGTCCAGCACGACGAGCCATCGGCATCGCTGTCTGCCCGGCTTCGGTTCCAGCCAGGCCAGGAACTCTGCTGCGGCTGTCTCGGAGTTGTTCGCGTCTGCGGCCAGGAGCTCGGCAGCGGCCTGGGCATAGCCCGCGACGATCGCACTACGAGTACTGGCGGTGACCCACACCAGTACATCCAACTCGCCAGTATCCCAGGCAGTGCGGGCGTGGGCGGCGGCGAGCTGGGTCTTGCCGACTCCGCCCATCCCCGCCAGTACGCCACCCGCTGGGACGGGCTGGTCGGATTCCACGACGACGGTCCCGCCGCCGGACAGGAGCCGGGCCAGTCGCGTTGTCTCGGCTCGGTTCTGGAACCACTGCGCGCGCGGCGGGATTACCCCAACCTGATGCGGCCAGGACGCCCTTTCCCTGCTAGCGGCGTAGAAACGGACCTGATCAGCGTGGCCGAAGGCCATACTGCCGCGGTCCGCCGATATGCCCTTCTCCGTCGAGGAAGGAGCAGCGGGTGCGGCTGTGGGCGTGCCGGAGTAAGGGGTGCCGAGCCGGCTCAGCCTTGTTGCGGGCTCGGCTGCTGAGGGTCCGGCGGCGTCCCAAGCGTCACGTTACCCATGCTCCAGGCGGCCGCTGAACCACGGTCGGCGCGGATTGAGACGTTGCCGCCGACCGCGCCCGCTGCGTCCCCTGTGGCAGTGACTGCGCTGCCCTGCTGCTTCAGTTCTTCCAGCCGGTCGACGGCGGCCCGCAAGGTCTGTCCGAAGTCGGGGTCGTCGTCGGCAGCGTCCTCAAGGGCGAGCTGGACGCGCTGGCGGGTCCGTTCCGAGGGTTCCTGCCCGGACTGGCCTTCCAGGGCCAGCCGCTCAAGAGCGGGATCGCCACCGAGCTTGCCCGCGACCAGCTCGTGCAGGCGGTCCATGCCCGCGTCCAGCGCCTGGTCAAGTTCCTGGTCGGCGCGGCCGGCCACACGACGGCCCTTGCGTACCGCCCACGCGGCCAAGTAGCCGACCACCAGCTCAATCCCCATCATCAACGCCCCCCCACGCAATTGCGCCGATCCTGTATCAGACCGTATCGCCAACTTCCCTTCCGTAGTGGGCGGATGACGAAGTCGGGCAGGCGGCGAGCCTGCCCGGCCGGAGAGTGCGACAGAGGAACGGTGTTCCGTCGGGGCTCAGCGCTTCCGTCGGAGGTCAGAATTTCTGACCTCCGTACTCACCCCGCTGAGCTAGACCGAGGCGTCCTCCGACGTCGTCGAGGCGATAGCGCGCTGCGCGCCGGCGAGCCGCTTCGTCACCCGCTCAAGCTCAGCCTCCAGCTTTTCCACGTGCTCGCGGACCGCAATCGGGTCGGCGTCCAGCGCTGCCTGCACCGAAGCCGGTGCGAGCGCCGCGTACACCCGCTCCTTAAGCGCGGCGACCGCTCGCTCCAACGAGGCAGTCGGCGCCGCTGCGGGAGGTTCCGGCGCCCGAACCTCGGAGGCTTCGGAGCGCTGCTCCTGCGATGGAATCGTCGGAGCAGCCAAGTCCTTGGCGATCGCCTCCAGCTGAGCAGCGGTCGGCCGCTTCAGACCCTGCTGTGCGGCCTGCGTCAGCCCCTCGTGCATCACGAGCTGCGCAGTCTCCAAGCCCTGCTTGTCGATGACTTCCGCCATCACCTTGCGGGCCGATGCGCGCGTCAGGTGCTGCGCGAGATCGGGCCCCAGCTCGCTGATGGATCGAATCCGGGCCGCATCCTTGAGGAGCTCGAACACGTACTTCGGCTGGATACCGAGAACCCCCGCTGCCCACACCGAGAAGTTGTTCTGGCCGGCCACCACGTGCAGCTCACGCTCCTGGGCGACCTCCAGCAGCACGGCCTTGTTCAGGACGATGAAGTCCTCGGCGCGCTTCCCGGCGGTGTCAATCTCCAGCAGGCGGTCGGTGACGTAGGCCAGCTGCTCTTCCGGCGTGCCGGTGATGTCGTCACCGCTGATGACGCGAGCGTGCGCGAAGACACTGAGCTCCTGGCCCGCCGTGCCGGTCTTCGCTGTGTCCGTTGCCGCCTGCCGCTGCAGCTCGGCGGGGACTGCGGGGTCGACAGCCGAGTCGGCGGCCTTCCTCAGACGGCTGCTCCCAGCCGTGATGAGCTTGTTGCTGCTCACGCTTCCACTCCTGATGCCGTGAGAATTCGGTCGTATACGTCGGTGAGTGCCTGCGCCTCCCGGCCCGGCGCATCGGTGATGGGCACACACGCGAACCGCGTCTGCTGCCGCACCGAATGGCGGGGGATCACCAGATCGTCCCGGTAGAGAGATCCATAGGTGTCCGCCAGGTACTCCCCTATGGCGTCCTTCAGCGTGCTCCGGCCGCCCGGCACTATCGACGGGATGATCCCGACCACCCGAAGGTCCGCGTTCATGCCCAGGTCCTTCACGAGCTTGATCGTGTTCAGCGCTTCTGCTGCACCGATCCGGCCGTCCTCGTCGAGGGTCGCGGGGATGACCACGTCGGTGGCAGCCACGAGAGCGGAGGTCACCAGCTTCCCGCCGGCCCGGGGAGGCAGATCGAGAATGCCGACCATGCCGTCTTTGACCACGCCCTTCAGCCCCAGACGCAGACGGAACTCAAGGCCGACGGCCACGTTGTCGGTCTCGCGGTTCGCCAACGCACGCTCCGCGGCGATGACCTGGACACCCGACCAGGCCTTCGAGGCGGGTGCGAACGCGTCTGCGGCGAGACCGGTCTCCCCTTGAGGGTCGAGCGCGAGCAGGTCGTTCATGGAAAACGCTGGTGCGTCCTCGCTCGAAATACCCAGCTCCGCCGTGAAGGTTCCACGGGGATCCAGATCGCCCGCAACGACACCGAGCTTCCGTTTCCGTGCGGCTGCGACCAGGCCTGCGGACAGGGCGCTCTTGCCCACGCCGCCCTTCTCGCTGTACACCGCCAGCACTCTGCTCATGTCGGAACCTTCATCATCAGTCGATAAGCCGAACTCACGCAGCGAAGCGTATCGACAGGAAAGCGTTTGGCCAGCGGTGCCATCCAGCTACCCGCTCGGCGCGTGCCTGTCGTGGACGGCAGCTGGCTGGCTACGTGCGTGACTGTGGGAGCCGTTTCGACGTGACTGTGGGAGCCGCCATCTGACCGAGTCTGCGATGTCACTTTGTTGTGACGTCACCCGGAGGCTTGCGGTGGGAGTGTGAGGTATGCCCTGTTGCACCCGGCTGATTGGGGAAGTCTCAGATGTGGCGGCGGAGTCGAGGCTGGATGTCTACACACAGGCCGTTGACGCTGATGGGCCGCGACTTGCGGGGTCCGAGTGGGGGGCGGACGGGTACGGTCGTTATTCCGGTATCCGGTCGGTGAGGGGGCTTGTGGTGACGGGTGTGGAGATCGCGGTCGGGTATGCGTTCGCGTGGTTGGTGGGCAAGGCCCGGCGGGTGGCGGGGCGGGCGGATGCGGAGGTTGACCGGGGGCTGGATGCGGGGATGGACCGGCTGCACGAGCTGATCAGCGTGAAGCTGGGGGATGATCCGGCGTTGCAGCGGGCGCGCGAGGAGGCCGGGGCTGGTCTGGAGGAGCCGTCGCAGCGCACGCGTCAGCGCCTGGAGCTGGCGCTGGAGGATGCTGCCGAGCACGACGCCGGCTTTGCCGCGGCTCTGGTGCGGCTGGTGGCCGAACTGCAGATGGCGGGGCCGGTGGACACCGCGGCCGACACCGGGAGCAGTCGGGCGACGGGGGGTGGCACGGCCAGCACCGGGGTGGTGCGCCCGGGAGGCGCCGGCTGCGGGACGGCGACCGCGCAGCACACAGGAGACGCCACGGCGGACGGTGCCGGCAGCAGGGCGAGCACCGGTGTCGACTACAGCTGACCGGCCCGACGACCACACCGGCAGCACCGCACACCGCTACGCCCCGGGCCCGGACAGGACCGTGCCCGAGGTGAGTGCGGCGGACACCGGCAACGCGCACGCCGTGGACGGCGGGACGGCGGTGACCGGCCACCGGGAGCCCGCAGCGGGCCTCGGCGCCGCCGCCATGGTGTCTGTGCAGGTGCGCGGCACGGGAGATGCGATCGCGAACGGGCCCCACGCCGTCGCGGTCAGCGGCAACCTGACCGTGGTTGAACGACGCGCGCGGCAGGAGCCGGCGTCGTGGCCGCACCAGGTCGGGGTGATCCCCGCCCGGGCCAACTGCTTCCAGGACCGGGCCGAGGTGGCCCGGTTGCGGCAGGCTCTGGCGGAAGGCGGAACCGCGGTGGTCGGCCAGGTCCTGGCCGGGATGGGCGGGGTGGGCAAGACTCAGCTGGCCGCCGACTACGCCCGGCACGCCCAGGAGACGGGAACGGTCGACGTACTGGTGTGGATCACCGCCGCCAGCAGCACGGCGGCCGCGTCCGGGTACGGACAGGCCGGGATCGAGGTCCTGGGCGCCGACCCGGCCGACCCGCACGCTGCGGCCAGGCAGTTCCTGGCCTGGCTGGAACCCAAGGCGGGGGCGAAGCCGTGCCGGTGGCTGGTCGTGCTGGACGATGTCGCAGACCCGGCGGACCTGGCCGGGTGGTGGCCGCCGCCTACCCCGTACGGCCGGACCCTGGTCACCACCCGACGCCGTGATGCCGCCCTGACCGGTAACGGCCGCCGTCTGGTCGAGGTCGGCCTGTTCAGCCGGGCCGAGGCGGTCGCCTACCTGACCGGCGTGCTGGCTTCCCACGGGCGCGTCGAACCCGCCGATCAACTCGCTGCCCTCGCCGACGACCTGGGGTGTCTTCCGCTGGCCCTGTCCCAGGCCGCCGCCTACCTCGCCGACGCTCACCTGGCCTGCGCGGATTACCGGGACCTGTTGGCCGACCGGGCCACCACCCTGGCCGACGCCGCCCCCGACGCGCTGCCTGACGACCAGGGCATCACCGTCGCCGCGGCCTGGTCACTGTCCATCGACCGTGCCGATGCCCTCCGCCCCGCCGGCCTGGCCCGCCCCATGCTCCACCTGGCCTCCTTCCTCGACGCCAACGGCATCCCCGAAACCGTCCTGACCAGCGAACCCGCCCGCGCCTACCTCACAGCGCACCGCAATCCAGCCGCCGACGGACACACCCCGCCTGACAGCAGCCCGGTCCCGGACCGGGACGCGGCCCGTGCGCTGCGGGCCCTGCACCAGCTCCACCTCATCGACCACACCCCCGGCACCCCCCACCAGAGCGTCCGGATCCACCACCTCGTCCAGCGCGCCGCACGCGACACCCTGACTCCCCACCAGCACGAGCGGACCGCCCGCACCGCCGCAACCGCCCTGCTCGCCGCCTGGCCCAGCATCGAACGCGATACCGCCCTCGCCCAGGCCCTGCGCGCCAACACAGCCGCCCTCAGCACCTGCGCCGACGACGTCCTCCACCGGCCCCACGCGCATGCGGTGCTCTACCGCGCTGGCAGGAGTCTCGGCGAGACGGGGCAAGTCACGGCAGCCCGAAGCCATTTCCAGCACCTTACCGACACCGCCCGCCACCACCTCGGCCCCGACCACCCCGACACCTTCGCCGCCCGGCATGAACTGGCCGAGTGGCGGGGGGAGGCGGGGGATGCGGCGGGTGCCGCCGCCGCCTTCGCCGACCTGCTCGACGACCGGGTACGGGTGCAGGGCGCCGACCACCCCGACATCCTCATCACCCGGCATGAACTGGCCCGGTGGCGGGGGGAGGCGGGGGATGCGGCGGGTGCCGCCGCCGCCTTCGCCGACCTGCTCGACGACCGGGTACGGGTGCAGGGCGCCGACCACCCCAGCACCTTCATCACCCGGTACAACCTGGCCCAGTCGCGGGGGCGGGCGGGGGATGCGGCGGGTGCCGCCGCCGCCCTCGCCGACCTGCTCGACGACCGGGTGCGGGTGCTGGGCGCCGACCACCCCCGCACCCTCACCACCCGGCGTGAACTGGCTTACTGGCGGAGGGAGGCGGGGGATGCGGCGGGTGCCGCCGCCGCCCTCGCCGACCTGCTCGACGATCATGTGCGGGTCCTGGGCGCCGACCACCCCTATACCCTCGCCGCCCGGCATGAACTGGCTTACTGGCGGGGGGAGGCGGGGGATACGGCGGGTGCCGCCGCCGCCCTCACCGACCTGCTCGACGATCATGTGCGGGTCCTGGGCGCCGACCACCCCTATACCCTCGCCGCCCGGCATCAACTGGCTTACTGGCGGGGGGAGGCGGGGGATGCGGCGGGTGCCGCCGCCGCCCTCACCGACCTGCTCGACGACCATGTGCGGGTCCTGGGCGCCGACCACCCCCACACCCTCACCACCCGGCGCAACCTGGCCTACTGGCGCAACCGGGTATCTCACGAGCTGGGCAGAGAGGATCACGCGCCCAGTGACATCAGTTCTGGGGAGCATTGATCAAGCAAACCGGCGCTCGGTGACTCCCGAAGTCATCGCGAAACGGCATCTGCTGAAACCGGCACAGCCAGCTGGCACCGCTCCGCGAGGGTGCGCGGGAGTAACCGTTGAGCAGCTCGTACGCCAGGCCCAGGAAGTCTTGGAGAAAGCCGGCGCGAGCAAGCAGGTCCAGGACCTGGACGTACTGCTCCTGGACTTCAACATCACAGGAAGCCACACCGGAAACCACGGTCGGCACGCTCGTCGGGCCGCGGCCAGCCGTGACGTCCCGCCGAGCAGGCCTGCGCCTGAAGTGGATCTGATCGTCCAGCCCCCACGGCCCGAATGGACGGGATGGACGTTTCCGCGCTCCTGAGCGATCGACTCCCGAGCACCCAGCAAGACCCTCATTGCTCCGCAGTCCGCCGCGCCGAACAGGGTTTGCTCACACCGCGACCGAAGTCGTGGCGTGGATCCGGACAAGCCGGGTAGGCACCCTGGTTGGGGTTGGGTCGACCCTGGTCGGGCCCATGGTCGGCGTTGGTAGTGCGGCTCCCACGGCTGCGCAGGATGTTGTGTGCTCGTGTGGGCAGCGTGGACATACCGGATCGAGTACCCCGTGTTCATGTTGTTTCCCAGGTAGTAGGTTTACGTCCGTGACGAAACTGGCTTCCGTCCGAGACGGATCCCAGGACGCAAAGACGGCGGTCCGTACGCGGCTGGTGGAGCGGTCGTGCGCCTGGTGCGGTACGGCGATGACGTACAGCGGCCGGGGCCGGCCACCCCAGTACTGCAGGCCTGCGCACCGCACCCGGGCGTGGGAGGTGCGCACCGCGCAGGCCCGTGCGGAGCGGCCCGTGACGGCCGGAGGCCGTACCACCGCCCCCGTCCGTGAAGTGGTGGAGCGTACGACGACCCGCACGCAGACCATCACCATCCCCGCGCCGCCGCGAGCGGCGGTCAGGATGAACGGGCAGCCGTACACGCTGCCGGAAGGCGCCGTTGAATGGGTGGAGGCACTCAAGGCGCTACGGGACGTGGCGGGGGCAGGACAGATCTACCCGTTCCGCGAGCAGCTGGCGGCGATCTGCGACCGGACCGCGCAGGTCTTGAGGGAAGCCGTGCCAGCCTGACCGGTCCGCGAGCGCGCGCCTCTTGGCGGGTCAGCCGCGAGTGCTGACGTACCGCACGGCCGTACCCCACTGCTCCATGACCGGGGCCATGCACCACTGGCACAGCGGGCTGCCGCCGCTGCCGTACCGGTGCGTCTTGCGCTGGCATCCAGTGCACGGGCCGACCCGGTCGCCGGGGCAGACCAGCGCGGACGGGTCGGGCTCCGAGATCGGCGGCGGGGGCGTGGTCATGGTGGGCGTCCTGTTCCGGGTGGCACCTTCAGGCCACCCCGCCCGCAGAATACCGGCCGCTCTGGCACGGTTGTTCGAACCGCGCCGGGGGTGAGGTCGGGCACCGCCGGTGAGTGGTCATGGCGGCGATCCGTTCGGTCTGTCCGGAGGAGGGCTCGGAGTCTCTGGCGCGGTGTGCTGGTCGGGTACTGTGCCCGGCGGCTGTGCGGTTCGGAAGAAGTGGGCCGATCCGGCCCCGGTCTGGATTCTCTCGGGTGCGGTCCGCGCCGTGACAGGGGAACGGGCGCCCGGTGCTCGTTCCGCGCGTCGTCGGCCGCGCGGCCCGCCGTGGCTGGTGGGTTGCTCCCTTGGTGGGCTGGAGGGTTGGCCCATCCTGGGACCGAGGGACGCACCGAGGGTTGCAGCACCTCCGGGCAAGCCTGGCCCGTTCCCGCAGATCAGCCCGGCCGGGCAAGCCGGTCAAGCCCGGCGACACCTCTTCTGCAAAAGCCAGAAGAGGTCAGGATTGTCAGTCAGGGACGGACAGGCAGCGCACCGTACGCTAGCGCCGGACCTGGTACCTGACGCAGCAGCGCCGCCCGCCAGGGCAGTGGCGACGACGGAGGACACTCGGTGGACCCGAAGGCTGGAGGATGGACCTTCCTCACCAATCACGCCCGCGTGCTGCTGGTCATCGCACGCGACCCTGGCTTCCGCCTCCGGGACATCGCCGCGATCTGCGACATCACCGAACGCACCGCCTTGAGCATCGTCACCGACCTCGAACAGGCTGGCTACCTCAGCCGCGAGCGCGACGGACGACGCACTCGGTACACCCTCCACATGGACGGCCCCTTCCGCCATCCAGCCGAGGCTCACCTGCTCGTCCGGGGACTGATGGAGCTCTTCACCCAGCACGCCAGCGAGCACTGAAGCCACAGCCCGACACCCCGCACTGCGCAGGTTCGACACCTCCGAACGGCTACACAACGTCCTCGTCATGTCATGGCGGCTTAGAAACAGCCACTGAACCCCCGGAGCGCGTGTGCTCGGTAGCCTGGAATCCGGCGGCGGCGCGCCCCGTGACACCGGCAACCTGTGGCCCGAGCCCTACTCCGGCTCCCAGACCGCGCACTCCAAAGACGGCGTGGAGACCAAGCTGAAGAACGCCGTCTGCGCCGGCACCATCACCCTGTCCTCCGCCCGCAGCGCCATCAAGAACAACTGGACCACGGCCCTGCAGGTCACCGGAATCGGCTGACGCCGCCCCGACACCGGGACATCCGGATCACACGCGCCGGATGACCCGGCACACATCGCCGCCACGCCGCGAGCTTGGCCATGAGCAGCGTTGCCGGCCGGGGTCGGTTTCCTTCCGGTCTCCGGCCGGGCTGCCGGGCTGGGCACCGTCGCGACCGGGGCGGCGGTGTCGGTGCTCGCCGGCTGCGCGGCCATCGTCCAGCCGCGAGCCGGGCGCGCTCTGGACGACGGGCGTCTGACCGCACGGGTCGGCCTCGCCGCGGGGCTGTCGCTCACCGCCGTGGGTCTGGCCTGTGCGATGCTGCCGAGGCTGACCGGCATCCTCGTCGCCGCGGCCCTGATCGGCGCCGGTACAGAGCTGATCACCCCGCTCGGCTTCGCCGCGCTGGCCGCGAGCACGCCTGCGGAACATCTCGGGCAGACCATGGGTGCGGCCGAGCTGGGCCGCGAACTGGGCGACACGGGCGGCCCGTTGCTCGTCGCCGCCGTCGCCTCGTTTGCCACACTCACCTACGGCTTCGGGGCGCCGGCCGCGCTGACCGGGACCCTCGCGGTGGCCGCGCTCGTTCACCGTCGCTCGGTATCGCCCGTACACCAGCCGGAAGCGGAACGGTGAACGGCCGCGCCTGCCACGTCAGTTCTGGTGGCTGCGCCGCCGCAGACGTCGGGCTACGAACGTGGCGGCCAGGACGCCGAGGGCGCTCGCGGAGGTATCCCGCTGCGGCGCACGATCGAAGGGAAATGAGCATGGTCCGCTCGCTCGCAGCTGTTGGCCTCTGTTGTCGGCCGCTGCCAGGGGGGACGCGCAGCCGGACTCACGCCCCGTCGTGCCAGGTGGCGATGCGGGTCACGGTGACCTCGACGGTGACCCGCTCCACGGCGTCGAGGGCGGCGAGGTGGGAGATGACGGCGGCCCCCACCCGGTCGTGGACGTTCTGGGCGACGTCCAGCGCTCGCCGCCCTGCGGCCAGGGTGCAGCGCACCTCGATGTGCCATCCCGAACCACCCGGCGCTCGGTCGGCGCGGATGGCCGCCTCGGGCGGTGTGTGGTGCGGCGTGGCGTCCGTCAGGGTGGGCGCGGCGACTGCCGCGAGGCGGCGGGAGAGACGGGGTTGCAGGCCCGTTACGCCGGGAACCGCGAGGGCCGCCTCGGCGGCGACACCGAGGAGGGCCGTGTGGATGACGGTCATGAGGGACCACCGCCGGGTGGGAGGAGCGGGTCCGGCTCCAGGAGGTCGACCACGGTGATGTCCACGGCCGTCACGACAAGACCCAGGTCCTGTACGGCCGAGTGGAGGACCGATCGGCGTACCTGGTGGACCCGGTCGGGCAGCGGGCCGTCGAGAGCGGCGGCCAGGGTCATGGTCACCCGCACGCCGGTGCCGTCGCCCTCGGGTACGAGCCGGCAGGTCGCGGCCCTGGCGCCGGGGACCGTGTCCGCGGCCTGCCGCAGCACCTTCGCCGCGGCGCTCTCCGAGATCCTCAGGTCCCGGACCGGGTCGGCCAGGGGCAGCAGCCGCCCGAGCCGTACCTCTGCTCTGACGATGTTCATGACGCGGTCGGCGAGTGTGTGGAGGCCGGGAGCCTCGGCGCGCAGCGCCCGGGTGGCCGCGTTCACCGTGGCCAGTCCCTCGACGGCCTCGCGGCAGTGTGGACAGGAGACGGTGTGCGGGTCCGCGGCCGGTGCCGCGTCCAGGGCCTGTTCCCAGACGCGGCTGAGCAGTCGGCCGCAAGGCAGTACCTCATCACCTGCGAGCGGGGGAAGGCCGGCGGCGGCTGGGCCGGTACGGGGCCCGTCGGCTCCGGGGGGTTCACAAGGCCGCGCGTGCGGGTCGTCTAGCGCCATGGGCCCATCGCCTCCTGCAGGGATCGGCGTGCCCTGAACAGTCTGCCCCGCACGGTTTGTTCGCTGGTCTGCGTCACGTGGGCGATCTCCTTGTAGGGCAGGCCCTGCACTTCTCTCAGGATCCAGCAGAGCCGTTGGCCGGCGTCCAGTTCGGCGAGCGCGTGGGACAGGGCGGCGGTGGCCGCGTCGTGCTCGGCGGATCGGGCGGGTTGGCTCCAGGCGTCTTGCGCCGCGGGCTCGGCGATGGTGTCCAGGGACAGGGGCGGCGGTCGGCGCCGGCGCATGGTCAGGCAGCGGTTGACGGTGATCCGGTACATCCAGGTGCGGAACTCCGCGCTGTGGCGGTATTCCGGCAGTCGCCGCCAGGCGCTGACGAAGGCGTCCTGAACCGCCTCCTCGGCGTCCTGGGGGTTGTCGAGCATGCAGCGGGCCAAGGCGAGGAGGGATCGGCCGTGCCGTTGGACGAGAACGGCGAAGGAGTCCTCGTCCCCCTCGGCCGCCCGTACGGCCAGCACACGGTCCGGCAGGTCGCGTCCCAGGAGGCCGCGATCCGGCGATGGGGATGCAGCGTGTTCGATCATGGCGCCCACACACGAGGCTTGGACCATCTGGGTACCCCAGACGACTATCCGTGATGCACGTCACACTCGACGGGCGTGAGGACTCCGCCGCCCCGTATGTCCAACCTTTCGACGGGCACCACACCGGTGTCCGACCTATCGATCGAGGCGACCGCCATGACGGAGAACATCACCAGCGTCGGCGGGGGCAGCCGGCCGGATGCGGGCGTGAGCGCGCTGAAGGGCCGTACCGGGGCCGGAGCGCCGGCCGAGACACGGGGGAAGACCACCATCGCGGACGGCGTGGTGGCCAAGATCGCGGGCATGGCCGCCCGCGAGGTCCCCGGCATTTTCAGCCTGGGAGCGGGGATGGCCCGCGCCTTCGGCGCCATGCGGGAACGCGTCCCCGGCGGAGGCGGAGGCGGAAGCGGAGCCGTCACCCGCGGAGTGAAGGTCGAGGTCGGCGAGCGCCAGGCCGCGGTGGACCTCGACGTCGTCGTCGAGTACGGCGTCTCCATCGTGGACGTCGCCGGCGGCGCACGCACCAATGTCATCAGCGCCGTGGAGCGGATGACGGGACTGGAGGTCGTCGAGGTGAACATCGCCGTCGACGACGTCCATCTCCCCGACGAGGAGGAAGAGGCCGAACCGGACCAGGGTCGCGTGAGGTGATCCACCACCGTGTCCCGTGCAGGCGCGGGTGATCGCGCGGACGTCGTACGTCCGCGAGACGGGTGAGTGCATGATGAACGCAGGAACGACGGGCCTCGTGGCCGGCATGGCCCTGGGCTTCGCCGGATACTTCGGTGGCTTCTGGGCATTTCTGCTGGTCCTCGTCCTGGGTGCGGCGGGGCTGATCGTCGGCCTCGTCGTGCAGGGCGACCTCGACGTCCGGACACGGAGACAGCGGTGAAGGCCCGGCAAGGTTCCCCCGGCGAGGGGTCCGACCCGTCGGCACGCGCCACCGGCTTGCCGCCCCCTGCCGAGCGGGGCGCCACCGTCATCCCGGACAGGGTGGTCGCCCGCATCGCCGCCCAGGCCGCCCGCACGGCCCAGTCACGGCGCGCCGCCGTCCCCCCCGACCGGGGCAACCCGCAGGCACCCGGCGCCTCCGCCGCCGTCCGTACCGGTTCGGTGCGCCTGCATCTGACCATGGATCTCCCCTACCCCACCGACATCCCCGGCGTGTGCGAGCGGATCCAGCAGGACGTCGCCGAAAAAGTGGCCCAGCTGACCGGCCTGCGGGTGGGAGAGGTCGTCCTCACCGTCCGGCGGCTGATGACCGCCGTCGACACGAGCCGGGGGCGGGTCCGGTGAGCGGCCACGCCACCCGGCGCGCCGGATACGCCATGGAGGAAGGAGGGACCCCACGATGACACCCGATCCCGGCCCTCCCGGCCCTCCCGGCCCTCCCGGCCCTCCCGGCCCTCCCGGCCCTCCCGGCCCTCCCGGCCCTCCCGGCCCTCCCGGCCCTCCCGGCCCTCCCG
>NZ_JBEOTA010000056.1:0-8236 GCF_040303265.1 Streptomyces sp. NPDC096040 | reverse complement strand
GCCGCGACTCCGCGCCGTCCGCTTCCCGTGCCACGGTGCCGCTGACGAAGGAGCCCGAACCACCCGACCGCGACGTGTCCGGCCCGGACCTCACGTCCGGTGCGCGCGATGCAGGGCGCCGGTCCCACCGGCCGTGGTCCGCGCGGCGTATTCCGGCGGCGCTGGTCGCCTCGGCGATCCTCGTGGCTGCGGTCGCGGCGCTGGTCGACGTCATCGCCGTACGGGCGGGACGCCCGGCGGCGGCCTGGCGACGGCACCTGGCCGACGAACTGGCCACGCGCACCGTGGACGACGTGTGGATGCTGACGGGAGCTGCCGTGGCCGCCGCCGTCGGCGTCTGGCTGATCATCCTGGCCCTCACCCCCGGTCTACGCCACTGGCTGCCCCAGCGCTCCCCCGCCGACTGCCCGCGGCTGCGGGCCTGCCTGGACCGCGACGGCGCCGCCGGCGTGCTGCGTGACGCCGCGATGCGGGTTCCCGGAGTCGGCGCGGCGCGAATCCGAGTGGGGCGTCACCGCATCAAAGCGCACGCGGACGTCCGCTTCCGTGACCCCCGGCAGGTGAAGGACGACCTCACCACCGTCCTCGACGAGGAACGCGACCGGCTGGCCCTCGCCCGTCCTGCCCGCATCGTCGTACGGGTGCGCCCACGCACCGACTGACCGAAAACCCCCAGCACCGGAGCCCGCACCATGACACAGCGAGCCGCCCTCAACCGCAGTCTGCTGGCCCTGGCCGGACTGGTCCTGCTAGGCGGCGGACTGCTGGTGCTCTTCGCAGGGCTCGACCTCTACCGGCGACACGACCTGATCCCGCCCACGGGCTGGCCCCTGATCACCCCGGACGACGTCCTGCTCGGCTCCGCCGACCGGGCCCGCTGGAGCAGCCAGGGCTGGTGGTGGTGGCCCGCGGTCATCGCCGCCCTCGTCCTCGCCGCCACGCTCGCCCTGTGGTGGCTGCTCGCCCAGCTCAGCCGTCGCCGCCCCGGAGCATTGCCCGTCGGCGGCACACCACCGCAGGAGGGCGTCGAACTGCGCGACCGCGCACTCAGCAACGCGATCGCGAGCGAAGCCGGCGCCCTGCCGGGGGTCGAGCATGCGGCCGTACGCATCACCGGCCGGCCCGCCCACCCCCGCACCCGCGTCAAGCTCACCCTCACCCCGCAGGCCGCACCGGGCGCCGCTCTCGGTGCCCTCTGCGAGGGCCCGCTCAGCACCGCTCGCCGGTCCACCGGCCGCCCTGACATACCCACCGAGGTCCGCCTGCAGGTCGCCCGCCACAAACCACACCGCGCGGAGTGAACCGCGTTGACCTCCCAACGGCCTGGTGGCACTGCAAGCGGACTGGTATCGCACCTACGACGCGCTCGTCGCGCCCGGCCCGGCCCGGCCCGTCCCGTCCCGTCCCGTACGACGGTGCTGCGCTGGCGTCTGTACGTCCTGTCGGTCCGGCTGTGCTGGCATCCGTACTGGACCACGGCGGCCGTAGCGGTCCCGGCTGCGCGGGCGGAGCTCCGCCGTCGGGGCCGCGCGCTGGAGCGCGTCCGATGAGGCCGCGCCCGGAGCATCTGGCGGAGTGGGAAGAGGAGATCCGTGCGACCGAGGCGCGCGGCGCGCTAGGTCCGTGACGGCCGCACCTGGTGCAGCTGCCCCTCGATCCGCTGAGAGTCCGGGCTGCCGGTGCCAGCTCCCGTTGTCGCTGCGCGAGGTAACCGGATCTGCGCCGCTTCGCTCCCGACCGCAGCAGCGTTATGCCGCCGGACTGAGGGCGGATGCCGGGCGCAGTCCGGGGCACTCGACGGCTTGGCCTCATAGACCCGAAAGGACGAATAGACGGAGAGGCGGTCGCTCCTGGGGTAGGGAAGCGACCGACCGGCTTTCGTGTGACGGAGATCACGCCGCGTCAAAACGGTTTATATATCCACTAATTTCACAAAAGAGAAACGGCGGTATATTTGACGCTGTTAAATCTGCTTGAGTGGCCGCTTATCTCGACGTCGAGGAAATTATCGATCGAGTCGGTCTGTTTTGGAAAGAGGGCCGACATAAAAAAATCCGCTTCCGGAGAGATGCGCTCCGGAAGCGGATTTTTCTGGGACGGTTTCTGGCTATTGGGCTTCCGCGACCCCGGTGACGGTGGGCGAGGGGAACCTCACCTTCCCGAAGGTGGCGAGAGCGCGTTCGTCCGGGAACCGGTACTGCCGGTAGCCGGTGGTCACCAGGCCCTCCTTGCGCAGCGCCCTGAGGGCGTTCTCGATCGTCGCTCTGCTGACCGACAGAGCTGCGGCGAGGTCGGTCTGGGAGGGGCCTTCGACCATCCGCCCATACTCCGAGGACGGAACTGCGCACGTGTCCAGGAGGTGCACGAAGAGCCCGGCGAGCCGGATCTCCGGGTGAAGGGCGTGGCGGTTGTAGACCCGCTCGCCCATGACCACCTGCTCCGCGAGGACCTTGCCGAGAGCCACGGCTGCGGGCCCGTTGGTCTCGGCGAGGGCGCGCATCCGCAACAATGGCATCGTGAGGGTGAGCGTGTTGTTGAGGCAGCGTGTTGTGGGCGGCAGCAGGGTGTCGTCGAAGACCTCGGCGACACCGAGGACCGCACCTGTGCCGTGGATGCGCACCGTCGTGTCCTCCCCGTATGCCGATTCCTCGTACACGCAGCCCGACAGGACTATGTGCACCGCCGCTCCGGTTGACCCGCGCAGCTGCACGTCCCGGATGCTGTAACGGGTCGTCATCATGCCGGCGATCGCATGCCGCAACTGGGGACCGAGCTCGGCGAGGAACGGGTTCAGGTCGATCTGGGCCCTCACGGCCCGGGAGCCCGAGAGCCCGTGGCCGACCAGGCCGGTCTCCTCGTCCACGGTGTAGACCGAGTTGCCGAGCACCATGGTCGGCATGCCGTCGTCCAGCCGCCGCGGCAGGCGCGGCGGCGGCCGGCGAACTCCGGGAAGCTGCTCCCGCGGGCCCGCGCCCATCAGGAGACCCTCGAAGAGGAGAACGCTGGCGACGAAGGCGAGGGGAGGGGTAGCCCGGTGTCCGTGCTGGCGTGGCCCGGGACCACTGTCACGGTCGCGGCCGGTGCCGGCACCGTGGAGGGGACGAACATCGGGGTGACGATGTGCGGGATGACGCCGAAGAGGACCGCCGCCGCGCCCAGCACGGCGGTGATGCGCGCCGGTGCGGAGGACAGGTACTTGACGACGAGCACGATCGTCAGGCCGAAGATGCCGACGATCATGACTGCAGCGGTAGGGGAATTCATATCCCACCTTCTGTGACGTTGTGGATCTTTATTTGTGGTGGCCGGTCCGGCGGTGTAGGGCCGGGATAAGAGGGCGTCTCGGGCAGACTGGTTAGGTCGACGAAAAGCGGCGCGTCTCTTGATCGAGCAGGATATAGCACTGCGTGGTGGTCACGGAAATGTCACCCTCGGGCGAAGGTGCGCAAGCGCAGCGCAAGTGCGAAGTGCTTTCTGTGCGAATCCCTAAAGTTTTGGCATTACTCCCGGGTAGGGAGCAACACTCCCCATCTTTATGGAATGGATCTACGGGCTGCACCGTTACATTCACTGAAGCTGACGTTGTGCCCTGGCCGGTCCGGCGGCAGCTTGTCGGGGCTTCTCCCTGGGGTGGTTCCCAGGGAGCCCCCGACCCCCATCAAGCACTCTGACCTGCGAGTACACAAAGGACGGCACTGGCCGTCCACTCCTGAGTGGCGGCACCGTCAGTGCCGCCACAAGTCGTTTCAAGGGAGGTGCGCCTTCCGAAGGAGCCCGCCCGGCCTCCCGGGGCGGGGGAGGATACCGGCAGGGTCTGACAATCCGGGGTCCGGAAAAGGGGTGACTGATGCCACTTTTTTCCGGGAGGCCCCCGTAGAAGCGGTGCGAGGATCAAGTCGGGATGCTCACTGGGCAGCCAGGTGCCGGCAGGCCGGGCGGAGCTCCGTCATCAGGGCCGGGCCCTGGAGCCCGCCCGGTGAGCCCGCGCTCGTCCGGGTGTACCAACTCGTGCGCCATCTCGTGCGCGAGCTGGGATCACCGAACTCGACGACTCAACTCCCCTCCCAGTTCGGGTACACCATCTGTCGCGTCATCTGACGCGCTATCTGGTGCACTATCTGCCACCTCCTCCGAAACGATCTCGGCGGGTCCGAGTGGGTGGTTCGACAGCCCCCGTGCCCGCTGCCCTCACGTCGGATGTTCCGGGCTCCGGCCTGGCGCCGCACTCTCGCGCGGGCGCGATCTTCACGACATACTCACCGGCATGAGTTCCGCGAGCGGCGAGGACAGGCCGCCGGATCCGACCATGGCGCATGCGGCGTCGCTGCCGCACCTGACCGAGTACGAGCAGGAGGGTGCGTGGGTGGTGGTCGTCCACGGTGCCTTCGACCTCGACTCCGCTCCACTCCTGGCGTCGGCTCTGCAGGACGCGGCCGCCACCCACCCGACGGTCGTCGTGGACGCGGCCGAGGTGACCTTTGCCGATTCCACCGTGTTGAACGTGCTGCTGAATTTCCACCGCGGCCACCGCCTGCGTGTGGCCAGGCCGGCGCGCCAGCTTCTGCGGGTTCTGGAGCTGACCGGCGCGGACCGGGTTCTGGATGTCCGGGCGACGGTGGAGGATGCGGTCGCCGGGTGACGGGCATGCCGGGCCGTGGGGGAGTCCGTAGGCTGAGGGGGCTCGGGGCCTGTCACGGAGGTCTGCGATGCCGCGGAGTATCTGGTCCGGTGCGATCAGCTTCGGCCTGGTCACGGTGCCGGTTCACGTGGTGAGTGCGACCGAGGACCATTCGGTGCGGTTCCACCAGTACCACGTAGAGGACATGGGCCGGGTACGGGTGCGGAAGTTCTGCGAGGTCGAAGGCCGCGAAGTCCGCTCGGACGAAATCGGCAAGGGCTGCGAGCTGACCACGGCGCAGGTCATTCCCCTAACCAATGACGAACTGCGCAATCTGCCGCTGCCGGCGGCGAAGGCCTTGGAGATCCACGGGTTCGTGCCGTGGGAGTCCATCGACGCCCTCCGTATCGGCGAGGGCTACTACCTCCAGCCCGACGGGCAGGTGGAGGTGAAGCCGTACGAGCTGCTGCGCCAGGCGCTGGAGCGTTCCTCACGGGTCGCGGTGACCAAGTTCGCGTGGAGCGGCCGGGAACGCCTTGGACTGCTGCGGGTGCGGGAGAACGTGATCGTGCTGCATGCGATGCGGTGGCCGGACGAAGTCCGGGACCCGGCCGGGGTGAACCCGCCGACGGCGTCTGTGTCGGACGCGGAAGTCGACGAAGCCATGATGCTGATCGAGCGGATGACCACCGATCGCCTGGAGGGCCCGGACTTCGTCGACCGCTACACGGAGGCGCTGGAGCAGGTGATCGACGCGAAGCGGGAGGACCGCGAGCTGCCCCAGGCGCCGGAGCCGGAGAAGCCGGCGGGCAAGGTCCTCGATCTGATGGCGGCCCTGCAGGAGTCCGTGGATAAGGCGAAGGCCTCGCGCGGCGACACCGGCACCGAGGCGCAGGGCCACGAGATGCCCGCGAAGAAGAAGACCGCGAAGACCACGGCGAAGAAGACCGCGGCGGCGAAGGAGACGGCCTCCAAGAAGGGGACGGCGAAGAAGACCGCAGCCCGCAAACCCCGCCGCAGCGCGTAGCCGTACGCGCCAGGCCCGCTTGCCACTTTCGCCGCTGCTGCGCGCCCCTGCCCGGAGCGTGACCCGACACGGCCCTCAGGCGCAGTGGTCAGGGCCACCAGCGCTGCCAAGGCGCGGCTTGATGACCTGCGATTTTAGGGGTAAATGCTTGTCGTCCTGCATGTATTTGCTCGGCGGTGATGGCTGCCCGGGCAGGGAAGAACCCCGGAGTTGTGATCACGATGGAGTACTCGGGAAACGGGCGTCCCGTGCCCAGCGACATGCCGGGTTTGGTCCGGCAGGCGGACGTCGCCAGGCAGTTGGTTCAGCTGAAGCAGGAGATCGACCAGCTCCAAGAAGCGATCGCCTCGCACGCCGTCATCGACCAGGCCATCGGCGTGGTCATCTCCCTGGGCAAATTCTCCCCCGAGCAGGGGTTCGAGGTACTGCGGATGGTCTCCCAGCACACCAACACCAAGCTCCGGAAAGCCGCCGCGCTGATCGTGAACTGGCCGGCCGGCGGGCCACTGCCCGATGCCCTCCACAAAGCGCTGGAACAAGCCCTGACCGACGTACGCTCCCCGTGAACCGCGCCGCTCCCACCCCGCGTACCCCTGGTCCAGCATTCCAAGCGGTACACAAAGGCTCCCGGACACTGGCGCGCCGATCCGTGACCGGCCAGGAGGCCACCGAGAGCGGCGTACGCTCCGCCTGCGGAGGGCGTCCGGAACGTGATGTGCCCATGGCGTCCTCCGCGCCGCTTCACCCGACTGTGGCTCGTGCCGGTTCTCACGGTGCGGGCCACAGTCATGCGTTGTCGCCCCCGCTGGCTCACAGTTGCGTCACCCGTTCGGCCTACGGCGGCTGTTACGCACTTTCGCGGACCGGTCCGCCGGCCGCCGGCGGCGCTGCCTGGCGGGGTGGATCGCCGTGTCTGCCGCTGGTGCGGAATCGGTGACTGACAACTGGTCAATTCGTCATGTTCATCGCATACATGCGTCTTGCATGCGAGGGTCACTGAAATATGCGTACGGCTGCGCTGCTACCTGGACTTGCGCCAGCGGACAGCCTGGAGGCATCGAACGCGGCTGCGCCCGAGTTCGGCGGAGTCGGGACACAGTGACAACCGCGTGCCAGGCCGTGCCGATCGCACCGGGACACCTCCGCTCGCGCGGAGCCGACGGCATGCGCACAGGGACCATCCCCGCGGGTGCGGGGAGCAGGAGGTGTTCGCCCCTGTCCTCGCGGTCACTCCGGGACCGTCCCCGCGGGTGCGGGGAGCGACGCCGAGACTTCGGGCCGAAAGTCTGATTGCGAGACCATCCCCGCGGGTGCGGGGAGCAGCAACTCCTCACCCAGATACGCACGCTGAGAACGGGACCATCCCCGCGGGTGCGGGGAGCAGAAGTTTCCGCCCGGCCCGTCCGTGCGGTTGGGGGGACCATCCCCGCGGGTGCGGGGAGCAGCGTGCAAGCCAAAGAGCCTTCCGGTAGCGGCAGGGACCATTCCCGCGGGTGCGGGGAGCAGTTTCCGGCCTCCCAGCCGGGCAGCTTGAAAGGGGGACCATCCCCGCGGGTGCGGGGAGCAGATGGGCAGCCTGCTCCGGAACCTCATCTTCGTGGGACCATCCCCGCGGGTGCGGGGAGCAGCCCACCAAGTCCGCCACGGTCACGGTGGAAGAGGGACCATCCCCGCGGGTGCGGGGAGCAGTGGAACCAGCCGCGCCCGTCCAGGCCGAAGCCGGGACCATCCCCGCGGGTGCGGGGAGCAGTGGCTGCCCGGTTGAAGAGGGCGCCGAGGAGGGGGACCATCCCCGCGGGTGCGGGGAGCAGTTGCGCTCCTCCTGCAGCTGATCCGTCAGCGAGGGACCATCCCCGCGGGTGCGGGGAGCAGCCCGGCCTCCCGAGACATCGGGGGGTCGAGGTGGGACCATCCCCCGCGGGTGCGGGGAGCAGGGCTCCTCGTGCAGCTCGATCGTCAGCGGCGCGGGACCATCCCCGCGGGTGCGGGGAGCAGCCGACGTCGGCGGATCCGGTGTAGGTGTCCTGGGGACCATCCCCGCGGGTGCGGGGAGCAGGCTGTTGAAGCCGGTCACTGCGTTGCCCTCCCGGGACCATCCCCGCGGGTGCAGGGAGCAGCCGGACGCCCTTGGCCCCGTTGGGGCGGCGTAGGGGCCATCCCCGCGGGTGCGGGGAGCAGAAAACGCGCTCAGGGCCCGTAACGCCATCGTTGGGTCCATCCCCGCGGGTGCGGGGAGCAGCCCCAGAACACGGAGAGCGCCCGTATCTGGGAGGGACCATCCCCGCGGGTGCGGGGAGCAGAGCGACGAAGGCGCCGCGGTGCTCAGCGAGGTGGGACCATCCCCGCGGGTGCGGGGAGCAGCCTTCCGTTCCCCGTCATGGTGAGCATCAGCGAGGACCATCCCCGCGGGTGCGGGGAGCAGAAGCGCGCAAGGCCCATTTAGTTAAAACACTCGGGACCATCCCCGCGGGTGCGGGGAGCAGTTCACCACCGGACTGTGGGCGGCCGTGGCAAAGTCCAGGTGTGCGGACAGTTGAGTCCCGGCTGATGGCCACCAGAAATCCAGGTGGATGGCCGTCCGGCCTGCGGTG
>NZ_JBEOTA010000055.1:0-30574 GCF_040303265.1 Streptomyces sp. NPDC096040 | reverse complement strand
TGCACTGCGTCCGCCCCGCCCGAACCGGGATGTCCCCTCCAAGGACGGGCCAGCACGGCACTCCGGACGAAACGCGATCATGCAACGGCCCCTGCGTCCTGGACTCGCTGAAGCTGAAACTCGACGGGACGGCGGCAGCTGCGGAGACGGTTCGGCGCAAGCGTCGGACACTCGTCAACGCGGTGCACTATGCGGTGGATCTCGGGGAGTTCAAAGAGAACCCGATCACGGCCATCCGGTGGAAGAAGCCCAAGGTTGCCGGGGAAGTCGACCCTCGGGTGGTCGCCAATCCCGAGCAGGCTCGGTCCCTGCTGACTGCGGTCTCGTATATCGGTGGGTACAGCCGGGCGCGTGGCCGCCGGCTCGTCGGCCTGTTCGCCTGCATGTACTACGGCGCCCTGCGTCCGGCCGAGGCCGTGGGCCTCACCACCGCGGATCTGAAGTTGCCCGAGGTCGGCTGGGGGACGGCACTGCTGAACCGGACGCGTCCCAGTGTCGGCAAGCAGTGGACCGACTCCGGCGAGACCCACGACGACCGTGGACTCAAGAACCGGCCGGCGCAGGAAGTCCGGCTCGTGCCGATCCCGCCCCAGCTCGTTACCATCCTCCGGCAGCACCTCGATACCTTCGGCACTGCCGAGGATGGGCGGCTGTTCACCAACGAACGCGGGGGAGTGGTCGGCTCGTCCACGTACTACCGCGTCTGGCAGGAAGCCCGCGCGCTGGCGCTCCCGCCGGCTGCTGTCGCCTCCCCGCTTGCCGCTCGTCCGTACGACCTTCGGCACTCGGCATTGTCGACCTGGCTCAACTCCGGGGTAGACCCGACCGAGGTCGCCGAGCGCGCGGGCAACAGTGTTGAGGTCCTGCTGAGCCGCTACGCCAAGTGCATCGACGGTCGCCAAGAGATCGCCAACCGCAAGATCGAAGAGCTGTTGAGCGAGTACGAGTAAGCGGTGAAGACGCCAGCGGCCTTGTCCCGGCCGTCGTGGGGGCCCATCAGCCGTCTGCTGATGGGCCCCGACCTGTTGCCGACTGCCGTTGAAAGACTCCTGGGCATGTGGCGCGAACTGACTCTCGCCTTGGCGCATGATGCATACCGCCGCGCTCCTGTCGATGAGGCCTCTTCGGCCACGGCAGCACGGGCGCTGGGGCAGTAGCTTCCCTCCTTCGTGCGCACTGCGCAGCGAGGTGAGGCCTTCATCTGGGGCCACGAGTCCGACAGTCCGTTTGCGGAGGCTTGTGCCAGTACCGGGAGCGGGCCCTGCGGGAGATCACGGGAAAACCTGTATTCGTGCCGGCGGTCGCACCGCCACCATGGGTGTATGAGGGTGATCCTGGACAACAATGTGTGGTCCTACATAGGCATCGAGGGCAGCAAGTCTGAGCTTGAAACTCTGGCTCAGGGGCGAAGGCTGTCAGTACGGACGCCGCCAGCCACGCTGCTTGAGGTCCTGCGCACGAAGGACGCGGAGAAGCGGGACCGCATTATTGATGCGATGACGTCGCGACACTGGGTGCGGCTGCGCACCGAAGCCGACGTTGAGTGCGAAGAGATTGTGGCGGAGGCGCGTCGCATCCGCCCGGAGTGGGTGCGCCAACTCCCCCAGCCTGGACGGCCCGCCGACCTGCGGGAGTTCTGGAAGCGCAGGATCTGGCGACAGGCAGCACAAAACAGCGCCCCGCTCGCGGCTCGTCAGCGGCGCCTCATGGACGGTGTCGAGGACCATGTCTTCGGTGTACTGAAAAGCGACAGCCTGGCTATGCGTCAGGTCGACTGGCGTGCGGAGGACCTGGCCAAGGTGACCTACGTGGCCACCGAGGTAGCCCCGGACTCGTACCTCGCGGGCTGGCAGCGCGGAACCCCCATTGCGGGATGGCGTGTTGAGGGGCGGGACGTGTTCCGGGAGGCCCTCAACCGGAAGGGGCTCACGACGCTTGCGGAACGTGGCACGACGTACGAGGACTGGCTGGCGCCGTACCTGCATCTCGACCGCGTGCTGCGGGACCCGGAGGATTTCACGCGTTTCTGGTTCACAGACGTCAGCGAAGCGCGAATGCCGCGCAACTGGCTGCGCTGGGTCTCACGTGTGGCGCTGCTTGAGCACAAGGTCACCAAGAGCACCGGCCGCGATAACCAGTTGGCCTGCTATCTGCCGGACTGTGACGTCTTCCTCTCCGAGGACCGGCGCTTCGTGCGCGCCCTACAACGGGTGAAGGAGACGGCGCCGATCTCCTTGCCGGAGATCCGCTGGGTCGACGTCGAGGCCAGTGGCGGCCGGGCCGTGGAAGTGATCGCAGCGGCGCTGGACTGAGATACTCGAAGCGCAGGCGAGGGCTCACTGCGCTGATGGTTCAGGCTGACGCGGACGGGTGTCTGTGCCTCTGTCCCCGTCAGCCCTGCGCCAGGGCCGATATAAAGGCGTACGCCTTGCTCGCGCCGAGGGCCTCCGCGTTCGCTGGGGCTGACCTGGGCTGATGCCCCAAGATCCTGTCCACGAATAGTCCACAGACCCCGTCCTAGGGCCGCTCAGCGCTGCGTATGCCTGCACATACGCGAAGACCCCGTCCTCAGCGTTTCCGCTGGTGGCGGGGTCTTTGGGCACCTCATACAGGGTGCCCCCGGCGGGGGACCCAGAACATGGGAACGAGGGGAGTCGTCGGCCGGGGGCGGGCAGTTGGTGATCGAGACGGTTGTACGGCTGAATCGATAGATCGTCGGCCCGGGCCGCAGGTGCGAGTCCCCGGCGGAGTCACAAAAATGGCTGGTTGCGCGCACGGGGGAGTGTCATGAATAGCCGCGCCTCGTTGCCGAAGATTGGTTTCGGCGTGAGGCCACGGCGTGGTCAACCGGTGTAGCTCAGAGTGGCGATGGCGTCGTGACTATGGATGCTTTCCAGGTTTCTCGCCTGAACGGCATGACTAAGACCCCTTTGGCGGCATACAAGGCTTATATCGCGGACGATGTCTTCGACAAAGACGGGATGATCGTAGGCCTGCATGGTCACAACGCGTTCGTCGGGGCGTTTGATGAGGGGGATGACGGGGGCGGAACCTGCGCCGCGCAGCAGAGCAACCATGTCATGGAAGGGCAGCGGGTAAGGAGCGTCGGTGGTGCCGGTGACCTGGAGGGTGACCTCGCTGCGCTGGTTATGGGCGCCGTAGTCGGAGATGGCTTTGGAACAGGGGCACAGGCTAGTGACGTGGGTGGTCACTGAGGTGGTGACGGTGCAGTTCGAGTCGTCGATGCGTCCTGTCAGGGTGAGGTCGTGGGTCTGCCAGGATTCTTGCCCGCTGGCAGGAGCGGCGACCAGGGTAGCGATCGGCAGGGTGAAGGTGAGGGTGAGACCCGGGGCGTCTAGCAGGGTGAGCCCGCGCTTGAGAACGGTGGGCAATTCCTGCGGGGAGAGGGTGGCTGCTTCCTCGTGGACGAGTGCGATCATGCGGCTCATGTGGGTGCCGCGTCGCTCTGCCTGCAGGGCGACGGTGACGGCGATGTCGGCGATGCCGTGCTGGCGGGTGTGGCCGTCGTCGAAGGTGAGGGGGTAACGCAGGCCGCTGATGCCGACCTCGTCAATAAAGATGCTGCGGCCATCGGGCTCGTTTTGGATGTCGTGCATGCCTTTACTCGCCTCGGTAGGTGCAACCGGAGGTGCAGGTTTCGCGGACGGTGATCGCGGATAGGCCGGGGAGTTCAGTGACCATGCGTTCCCAGATCCAGCGGGCCAGGTTCTCACTCGTAGGGTTGTCGAGCCCTTCAATGTCATTCAGGTAGTAATGGTCGAGTTGTGCATCAATGGGCTTAAAAGCCTGTTTGATGTCCCCGAAGTCCATCACCCAGCCCCGCTTCACATCGACTGGCGCTTCCACGTGCACGGCGACCTTGTACGAGTGGCCGTGCAGGCGGGCGCACTTGTGGCCCTCAGGCACGCGCGGCAGGCGGTGGGCTGCTTCGAAGGTGAACTCGCGAAAGATTTCCATTACTGAATTCCCAGATACTTGTGTGTTTGGAGAGAGAGTGTCCAGCGCGGGTTCTTCATGCAGTACTCGACGGCGGCACGGGTGTGGGCCTCGCGGTCGGCGTCATCCAGCGGTTGCAGGCGGAAGTGGCGAAAGTCCAGGTGCTCGAACTGGGCGGGGTCGCCGCCGACCTGGGGGTAGACCAGTTTGAGCTCGTCGCCGTTCGTGAGGACCAGGGCGGAGCCGATCTTCGGGCTCACGCACAGCCAGTCGATACCGCGGGGAGCGGGGCGGGTGCCGTTAGTTTCCACGGCGATTTCGAAGCCGCGATCGTGGAGGGCGTCGATGGCGTCCTCGTCCAGTTGCAGCAGCGGTTCTCCGCCAGTGCACACCACGAACCGGTGGGCGCGATCGGCAGTGGGCCAGGCGGCTTCGACGGCGTCGGCCAACTCCTGGGGGGTGGGGAAGCGGCCGCCGCCTTCGCCGTCGGTGCCGACGAAGTCGGTGTCGCAGAACTGGCAGATGGCGCGGGCGCGGTCTTGTTCCCGGCCGGTCCACAGGTTGCAGCGGGAAAATCGGCAAAACACGGCCGGGCGGCCGGCGTGGCCGCCTTCTCCCTGCAGCGTGTAGAAGATCTCTTTGATCAAGTAGGTCATGATCAGGCGCTCTGGTACCGGACGGGGTCCTTCATGCCGGCTTCGGCGAAGCCCTTCAGCCGCAGTAGGCAAGTGTCGCACTTGCCGCAGGCCCGTCCCTGCTCGTCGGGGTCGTAGCAGGAGGAGGTGAGTGAGTAGTCCACGCCCAGGCGCAGGCCTTCGCGGACGATGTCGGCCTTGGAGAGTGCGATCAAGGGGGAGTGCAGCGTGATCTTGGAAGTTCCTTCGATCCCGGCCTTGGTCGCCAGGTTGGCCATGGTGGCGAAGGCCTCCATGTACTCCGGGCGGCAGTCAGGGTAGCCGCTGTAGTCCACGGCCGTCACCCCTGTAAAGATGTCGCTAGCGCCAACGGTCTCGGCAAAAGCCAACGCGAACGACAGGAAGATCGTGTTGCGGGCCGGCACGTAGGTGATCGGCACCCCCGCATCCTCCACGTCCGCCAGAGACTCGTGCTTGGGCACATCGATGTCGGCGGTGAGGGCCGAGCCGCCGAAGACCCGCAGATCGATGTCGGCGATGACATGCCGGGCCACCCCCTGGGCCTCGGCGACGCGCTGGGCCGCCTCCAACTCGATCGAGTGCCGCTGGCCGTAGCGGAAGCTGAGCGCATACGGAGTGAACCCCTGGTCCTTGGCGATGGCCAGCACCGTAGTCGAGTCCAGGCCGCCGCTCAGCAACACGATCGCGGGACGGTCCATGCTGTCACTCCCTTATCTGAAGTCCAGTTGCCTCAGTTGAGGCAGTGGCAGCCTACCCCCCTAACTACCGGCTACAGTAACCACAACTAGAAGCGAGTTATGGAAGCCAGAGGTCGATCCGCAGTGAACGAGTTGCCCATCGTGGTCACGTGCACGGACCGGAAGTCCTCACCCCCCGGGACTGCCCTGCAGGCCCGCGCCCTGCCTGCGGTAGACCTGCCCGAGCGGGCTGCGGAATGGGCCCGCCGCTTGGACGCCGCACCGGGGTCGCGCGTCGCGCTGGCGGACCTGTACCAAGGGGACCAGTGGAGGCGCGCCCAAGACCTCACAAAAGCCGCATCCCGGGCTGGCTTTGTCCCCCGCCTGTACGTGGCCTCGGCCGGCCTGGGCCTGCGACCAGTCTCCAGCCTTGCCCCCTCGTATGCGGCGACTTTCCTGCCACGACACGCAGATTCCGTAGCTTCCTCAAGTGCGCAGGCCACCGTCTGGTGGAAACATCTACAGCGCATGGACGCCAGCCATCAGTTGCCGCAGCTCGCGGCGACTGCCGGGCAGGCGCTCGTGGTGCTGTCCGAGACCTACGCAGGGGCCATGCGCCACGACCTGGTCGCGTTGGCCGCCACGGGAGCGGACGTGCTGTTGATCGGCGGCGCCTCCGAGATGAACGGCGTCGTGCGCGTGCCGGCCAATGCTGCCCTGCGGCAGGCACTGGGCGGCACCCGCACCAGTTTGAACGTCCGCATGGCAACCTCCTGGCTCGAGCACTGCACACCGGGCCACCTCATCACCCCAGCCGCACAGGCGCGTTGGAAAACCTGGGCCGACCAGGCGGCCCGCCCCGAACGCTATTCCCGTCGGCCGATGACGAACGAAGCCGTGATCGACTTCATCGAAAAGTCGAAGGACAGCCACCCTGGCTACTCCCGCACCCGCCTGCTACGCCTACTGCGAGACCAGGGGATGGCCTGTGAACAAAAGCGCTTCGCCGACCTGTACACAGCGACGATTGGCCCTCGATGACCTCCCTTGTGCTTAAGCGCCGGGCCCTGCGGATCGAGCAGCACCCAACGATCCCTTTGTACGTGTTCACCCTGGCGGCAGAAGAAGTACGCCAAGTCGCCGACGTGGCACGGATCTCGAGGGATGAGGCTGGCAAGTTGATCGGCTACCAACGCCCCGAAAAGAAGCAGCACGTGAAGCAGATCCTCGAATACCTCGATGGCGAGGAGGTCCTGTTTCCCAACGGGTTGATCATGGCCCTGCCTTCCAGTGTGCGGTTCAAGTCCAGCCCGGGCCCGGGCAGCAGCGACGGCCTTTGTACTTCGGGCACGTTGGAGATCCCCCTGCCCGACGCCCCCGACGCCCCGCGGCCGGCCTGGATCGTCGACGGCCAGCAGCGCAGTCTCGCTCTAGCCCGCACTCGCAATACCCGCCTGGCTGTCACTATTGCCGGGTTCGTTGCCGAAGACCTGGAAACGCAACGAGACCAGTTCTTGCGTGTGAACACGGTCTCTCCGCTGCCCACCAACCTCGTCACCGAACTCCTGCCGGAAGTCGGCACCCTGCTGCCCACCAAACTCTCCGCCCGCAAACTGCCCTCCGTTTTGGTGGAAGCCCTCAACCAGGACAAGGACTCGCCGTTCCGGGGTCTGGTGCGCCGCCCGTCCACCACCGCCGAGCAAAAGGCGGACGCCGTCGTCACGGACAACAGCCTCACTACGGCGATCCAGGAATCCCTCAACTCTTCTTCAGGCGTCTTCTTCCCCTACAAGAACCTGTCCAACGGCACGGTAGATACGGCCACCATCCGCCAGATCCTCGTCATCTACTGGAGTGCCGTACGCGAGACCTTTCCTAAGGCGTGGGGCCTGCCGCCGACCCGGTCTCGGTTGATGCACGGCGTGGGCATCCGCTCCATGGGCCGCCTGATGGACCGCGTGATGATGGCCATCGACCCCGCCTCCCCCCACGCCCTCGAGCAGGCGCGGGCGGAACTCGCCCTGATCGCCCCGCACTGCCGCTGGACCCATGGACGCTGGCCCGACCTGAACACCCCCTGGAACGAACTCCAGAACAACCCGCGCCACATCAGTACCCTGTCGAACTATCTCCTCCGTCTCTATGTGCAGGAAAAGGCAAAAGCCGCGTGAAATTCTATTTCCCTGACAGTCAGGACCTGGTGAGCCCCACCTACGACTTCATCAACGACGAGTACTCGCCCTACCGAGTGCGCCAGCGCGATGACGTCTACGCCCACCAGGCCGTGACACCGATCCCCTACGACGGGATCCTCGTCAGCAAGGCGGTTGTCGACGGGTCGATGAAGTGTGCAGGAAAATACTCCGCTCCGCAGCGCGAGCGCTTCTACCGCCTAGGCGTGAGGAACTTCTTCCGCCTCCCCGGCCCCTGCTCCACGATCGGCGATTGCGGCGCCTTCAACTACATCGACGAAGAACGCCCACCGTATGATGTGGACGAAGTCCTGGACTTCTACGGCCGCTGTGGATTCGACGCGGGCATCAGCATCGACCACATCATCTTCGGATACATTCCGGAAGAATCCGACACAGCACCCGAAGCGGCGTGGGTGGAACGTCAGCAGATCTCCCTCGAACTCGCCGAAGACTTCATCACTGCCACCAAAAAGCAAGGCGCCCGCTTTGAACCCGTCGGCGCCGCCCAGGGATGGGGACCTGACAGCTACGCGCACTCTGTCGCGCAACTGCAGAAAATGGGATACCGGCGGATCGCCCTTGGCGGCATGGTCCCCCTAAAGTCCCACGAGATCCTCGCCTGCCTGCGCGCCATCGACGAAGTCCGGGACGCATCAACCGAACTGCACCTGCTCGGCATCAACCGCGTGGAGAGCATGGAGCAGTTCGCCCGCCACGGAGTGGCCAGTTTCGACAGCACCTCGGCCTTCCGTCAGGCTTTCATGGACGACCGCAACAACTACCACACGGCCACCGACTCCTACACCGCCATCCGCGTTCCCCAAGTCGACGGCAACCCCGCCCTCAAGCGCCTTATCCTCTCCGGCCATGTCTCCCAAGGCGAAGCCGTGAACGCTGAACGAGACTGCCTGCGCGCCCTCCGTTCATTCGATCAAGAAGAAACAGCACTCAAAGAAGTTAAGAGTGCTCTTGCCGCTTACGAATCTCTCGTACTCGGCCCGAAAAAGAAAAGCTACCTCGAGCACTACGAACGGACCCTGACTGATGCCCCTTGGCGCACCTGCCCCTGCGCCCTATGCAAGAAGCATGGAATTGAAATCGTCATATTCCGCGGCAGCGAACGCAACAAGCGCCGCGGGTTCCATAATCTCACCGTGCTCGAGGCGAAAATGAGGCAACTCGCCTTCAGATAAACTTGAGCACGCCTTAGGCTTTTCCGTAGAACCCCTGTCAGGAGATATGAATGGCCGACCGATATGAGCTGAAGCTTCCCGCCCTCGAAGTGCGCCAAGGCAACCGAAAAATCTACTGCTTTGCCGTCGACGGGAAGAAAATCCACAGCTTCGCCGCCGTCTCCCGGGTACGTCGCGACGACGCAAGCACCCTCCAGGGCTACCAACGCCCCGAGGTCCTCAGTCATATCCGGGGTATCCGCCGGTACCTCGAATCCGCGGACGCCATGCTCCCCAACGCCCTCGTCCTGGCCTTCGACGACACCGTCCGCTTCGAGAGCGGAGTCCCCCCCAAGGCTGGCGTGGACTACTCCGTCCCCGGCGTCCTCGTCATCCCCGTCGACGAATCTCTCACCGACCAGGACAAACCCGCCCTCATCGTGGACGGCCAGCAGCGCAGCGCCGCCATTCGCGACGCAGACCTGGCCGAATTCCCCGTCGCTGCCGTCGGGTTCATCGCGGACAACCAAGAAGACCAGCGCTCCCAGTTCATCCTGGTCAACTCCACTAAGCCGCTTCCCAAGGGGCTTATCCACGAACTGCTGCCGGAAACCAGCGGACACCTTCCCCCCGCCTATGCCCGCCGGCGCCTGCCTGCCCAGTTGATGACCCGCCTCAACACCGACGGTCAAGGCCCCTTCTACGGCCGCATCGCCAGTCCCACCTCGCCCCACGGCAACATCAAGGACACCAGTCTGCTGCGCATGCTGGAACACAGCCTCTTCGAAGGCGCCCTCTACCAGTACCGCAACCCCGAAGACGGCTCCGGCGACGTCGAACGCATGCTGACGCACCTCAGGTCCTTTTGGACCATCGTGAAGGACACCTTCAGTGACGCCTGGAAACTCCCGCCCCGCCAATCCCGCCTCACCCACGGCGTCGGCATCCAGGCCATGGGCTTCGTCATGGACACCCTCACCGACGGTATGTCCGCCGAAGACGTCGACTGTGATGAGGTCCGCAACGCTATCCTCGGCTTGATGCCGGTGACGGCCTGGACCTCAGGCATGTGGCGCTTCGCCGACGGCGAGCAGCGCCGCTGGAACGGCCTGCAAAATACCCCCAACGACATCCGCTTGCTCACCGACTTGCTCGTCCGCTCCGTGCGGGGTTGACCGACTGATCGCGTTCATCGTGCCTCTACAGGTACGGTGAACGACGGCAACTCACCGAACTGTCAGCTTCCGCCAGAAGCAGCGGGCGTGTACGGAACTTTGTGTAAGTCCTGGTCCTTCACCTGGTGTTGAGCCGGTCCTCGAAGAAGAGGGAGAACTGGTTTAGCGCCTTCTTCCAGTGTGCTGCGACGTGGTTGACATCGCGTGCTTTGGGGGTGATCTGCTCGCGGACGGCGAGGTAGAGCACCTTCAACGCGGCCTGCTCGGAGGGGAAGTGTCCGCGGTTGCGGGTGGCTTTCCGCAGCCGTGCGTTGATCGACTCGATCAGGTTCGTCGAGTAGACGACCTTCCTTATCTCCGGCGGGAAGGCGAGGTAGGGGGTGAATTCGCTCCACGCGGCCTGCCAGGTCCGCACGATCGCGGGATACCTGGCCCAGCTCGCTTGCGGCGAAGTCGGCGAGGGCCTGCTCGGCGATCTGCTCGGTCGGAGCGGTGTAGATGGCCTTCAAATCCGTGACCAGCTTTGCGTGGTGCTGCTTGGAGGCGAACCTCAGTGAGGCACGGATCAAGTGGATCACACACGTCTGAACGGTGGCCTTGGGCCAGGTCGCGGTGACCGCGTCGGGCAGGCCTTTCAGCCCGTCGCAGGCGACGATGCACACGTCCTAGACCCCTCGGTTGCGGAGCTCGGACAGCACGGTCATCCAGGTCGTGGCGCCTTCGCCCTCGTCGCCGGCCCGCAGGCCGAGCACGTCCTTGCAGCCGTCCATGTCCACCCCGACGGCCAGATAGACCGGCCGGGAGGCCACGGACCCGGAGCGGATCTTCACCCACAGCGCGTCGATGTAGATGATCGGCCAGACGGCGTCCAGTGGTCTGTTCTGCCATGCGTCGAGCTCGTCGGTGACGGCGTCGGTGACCTTGCTGATCAGGCCCCTTAGACTTCGACGCCGTACATGCCGGCCAGGTGCGAACGGATGTCGCGCACCGACATGCCGCGCGCATACAGCGACAGGACCTGCTCGTTGAAGCCCGCAAGCCGCCTGGCGTGCTTGGGCACCAGCTGCGGTTCGAAGGACCCGTCACGGTCCCTCGGAACGGCCAGCGTGACCGCCCCGGCATCGGTCAGCACCGTCTTCAGTGAAGTGCCATTGCGGCTGTTGCCCGAGCCGCGGCCTGCGGGATCGTGCTTCTCGTATCCGAGGTGGTGGGTCATCTCCGCGTCCAGGGCCCGCTCCAGCACGGCCCGAGTCACCGCCGTCAGCAGCCCGCCTTCACCCAGCAGGGCAGCGCCCGAGGCGTCGGCGCGGTCCAGCAGCCGCTCGACGACCTCATCCACGAGCTTGTCCTCGACCGGTTCGACGGCCGGGATCTCGTTGTCATTCATGTCCGTCCCGGCTGGTCAAAGGCCCAGGTCAGAGTCCCCGGCCAGCCTGTCACATCACGGACTTACACGATCTTTCAGACACGCTCGAAGCAGCGTGTTCGGCTGCAGTCGGGGCGGATAATGCCGCGGTGGGCGACGCGCGATGAAGCCACCCCGAGTAACTGGAGGTGGTTGACGCATGTCCGTCGAGGGGGCGGTGGCCCTGGTGGGTGCACGGAGAAGATGAACAGTTTGTACTGGATGACGTGAATGCGGGCGTTCTTCGGGCCGCTTGAGCCTCGCCCGCTCACCACAACGCACTCATACCCGGTGGATGCTGGTGGGCTGTGCATCGCATTCGCGCTCGCCACGGTAGCCAGGTCCCCGGGCTACAGAGCGTCTGGCCGAGGCGCCGTTCCTTGAACCCAGGTTCAGAGACCGCCGACATGGCCGCTCTTCTGTCAGTTTCCGGCGCCACTTCTCGGCTCGCTCCCGCGCTCAGCGGTAACGCGGTGGCAGAGACAACGACCTTGTCGCCCTCGCTTAGGTTGCGCCCCAGTGTGCACCGCACCGCCCCTTGGGGCTGTTCCTCAAAGTCGGCGCCCCCTCTTGCGTGTAGAGCATTGACCGGACCAACTGCATGCATTATGAACGTTCACGATCATTGTCATCGCGAGCTCACCCGTAATGCTTGAGACGGGGAGTTCGGGCAGCAGTGAGTTGGCGCAAGTCTCCCTGGGGAGGGTGGCGGTGGGAGGGCAGGCGTGAGCCTCCAGCGGGTCGTCAGGGGCGTCGCACCTGGTGATGGCCGCAGGGCGGTAACCGGACCGATGGTTGTCAGTGGTCTGGTTTACGCTTCAATCGGCTGGATGTGAGCACCTTGTGAAGGAAGTGTAATGACGGGGCTCAAGGTGGGGGATTTTGTCCGTATCATCAGTTTTCTGGGGGGTCGGCGAGGCGCAGCAGTTGAGGGGGAGAGTGTCCAGGTTGACTTCTTTGAGTCGATAGCGGAACCCATTACCCGGGAGCAGTGGGTCGCCCTCTGGTGGCGTATGCCGGAGCGCCCTCCGGCCAAGACCCGGGTCTACCGGCGTGATCCCAGCCCAGGCGCATCGATCCTGGGACGGGTGCGAGGGAGCGACCTGGGTGTGTACCGCGTCAAGTTTCCCCACCGTCTGGACGGGCCTCAGTTTGCCCGGGCAGCGGGGCTGCATGGACGCCGGGATCGGCCGGAAAAGAATCCAGTAGCAACCTTGGGGGGTGGTGGGTGCGAGCCGGACCACCTCCACGATGGCCGCCTGCTGATGCTGGACAGCCACGCTCCTTGGGGGATGCCACATGGTGGATGAGGCTGTCCTCTGCCCCCGGTGCAGTGCCCCCATGGTCATGCGAGGCGCATCCCGAGGACCCAATGCGGGCAAGTTTTTTTGGGGTTGTTCAAGCTTCCCGGAATGTCGCGGGTCGCGCAATGCTGACGGTACGGCGACGGGGGCGGCGACCACCCGTTCCGATGGAGCGAAGAGGCGTCGCTCAGCGGCCAGTAGTGGTGGCGCCCGGGGCACATCGTTGAAGCGTGGCGACCTGCTCGTCTCCAGCGCCAACACGCTGGGTCCCGGAAAGTTGGTGGGGCGAGTCGGTGACGACCTGATTCTGGAGTACTTCGATACCCCTGGGCAGGGCCCCGTCGAGCGCTATCGTGAAACCGTTCCTCGGGCGAGCCTGGGCCGGCTCTCTCTGACCCCGGAGCTCAGGGTTTTCTGGATCAGCGCTGGCAGGTGGCGTTCAGGCCGCATCATGGACGTGACAGCGCAACGCGACATTCATGTGCGCGGTCATGAATGGGAGGGGCATGTCGCTGAAGAGTACCTATATGTCCGCTGGGACAGGCCACTGATCGACCCCGTCGGATTTGCCGGTGCCGGACTGCTGGAGTCCCCCCTCCTGGCAGACAAGCGGCGCCCCTTCCTGCAGAGCATCCTTACGCAGCGCTCAGCAGTTCACGGGATGCGTGGAGCGCTGTCCAGTAGTATTGAACTGCACAAGCACCAGATTGAAACGGCATGGCGCGTTCTGCAGGACCCGGTGCAGCGGTACCTTTTGGCGGACGAGGTCGGACTCGGCAAGACGATTGAGGCCGGACTGGTCATCCGGGAGCTGATCCTGGACAACCCGGATTTGTCGGTGCAATTGATTCTGCCGCCGTTCCTCATCGAACAGTGGCGCCGGGAACTGGAGACCAAGTTCCGCATCACGGACTTCCCGGACGCCCGGATCAGGTTCAGCCGCGATGACGACCCCGGCACCTGGGAACCCGCCGATCTGATCGTGGTCGACGAGGCGCACAATCTGGCGCGCCTTGCAGGCAGCGAACAGGAGCAACTGTCTGCCCGCTACACACGGCTCGCTGAGATCGCCGAAGCGAGCCCGCGCCTTCTGCTGCTCTCGGCGACGCCTGCACTCAACAACGAGCAGGTGTTCCTTGCCATGCTCAAGCTGCTCGACCCCGCGCTGTACCGCCACACGACGGCCGCAGATCTGCGAGAGCGCATGCAGGCACGGGCCGGTCTCGGCCGCCTGTTTCTGGGACTGCGGCCCGGCCTGCCCGGTGTCCTGCTGAAGAACCGTCTTGCCGAACTGGACGCAGCTTTCCCTGAGGACGCAGAGGTCTCCGGCCTCATTGCCCAGGCGGCGTTGGCAATCAGTGAGCAGAATCAAGACGCCCTTGGCGACGTCATCCGTTCCCTGCGGACCCACGTCTCCGACGTGTACCGGGTTCACCGCCGCATGCTGCGCACCCGCCGCACCACTGCTCTGGAAGGTGCATACCGGCTGACCGGCCGTCACCGCCCCGCCTGCATCCCCCTGGAGGCAGACGTCTTCACTGAGGTGGCCCGCCTCCTGGAGAACTGGCGGCAGGAGGCCTGGGCGGCCTGTGAAACCGACGACGAAGCCCGACGGGAAGCGGCGTCCGCCCTGGCGAGGGCGGTCTCCCTCTCTCTGGACCCCGATGCACTGCGCGAATGGGCCCGAGTCCGCACGGCGGCGACACAAGGAGAGCAGGACGCTCTCGACCAGATCGACAGCGACCTTCGCTTCATCGACCGCAAGGGCAGCATCTCGCGCCCCCTGGCCGACGCGCTGACCTACCTTTTCGCCACATCAGAGCGTCTGGTCGTCTTCTGCCCAACACTGCACATGGCCACCGAACTGGCTGGCGAACTGCAAGAGTTGCTGCCTGGCCGTGTCCTCAAGCACGTGGAGGGTTCCCCGCTGGCCCTGACAGAGCAGGCCGTCCGCAGCTTTGAGCAGGCCCAAACTGCATGCGTTCTTGTTGCCGACGCCTCCGCCGAGGAAGGCCGCAACTTCCAGTTCGCCGACTTGCTGGTCCACGTGAGCCTGCCCGCCACGGCCAACCGCCTCGAACAGCGCATCGGCAGGTGCGACCGCTGGGATGCCCACCGAGATGGGCACACCTGGCGCTCGTGCCAGGTAGCGCAGGAACACGACACACAGTCGTTCACAGCGGCGTGGTCGCAGATCTTGACCGACGGCTTCGGAGTGTTTGACAAGTCCATCGCCAGCCTGCAGCACGCGGTCGATGCCGCCACCGAAACCGCATGGGACCTGCTGTTCACCCGAGGCACCGAGGCCGCCGCAGAAGCAGTCACCGCAGTACAGAAGATCCTGCAGGATGAGATTGAGCGCGTACGTGAACAAGACGCCCTGGACAGCCTCGAAGCGCCGGCCGATGAACGGTCTGTCTATGGCCGGATGACGGCTTTCGAAGACAAGGCAGCCGACTTTGCTGCGCTGAGCGATGCCCTGCTTTCCTCCCGAGGCGGGCCCGGGAACCTCCGGTTCGAACCCGTCGGCGATCCGGTCCGCATGGTTGGAAGCTACGAACTGGTCAGGCGACCAGCTCAGGGGCAGACCCAGATTCCGTTGATCCCTGCAGGAAGGCTCCAGCGTGACTTCCTGCCACTGGCACGGCAGCAGGGGACCTTCCGCCGTGCGGTCGCCGTCGACACGGAAGGACTCCGCCTGTACCGCTATGGAGACCGGTTCATCGATGCGGTCTCCGACTTCCTCTGGAACGACGACCGTGGGCGGGCTTTCGGGATGTGGCGGTGGCTCCCGCAGTGGCCGCGCAGGGAGCGCCTCGCCTACCGCTTCGACTACGCCGTCGAAGCCAATCCCCTCGAGGCGTGCGGGGCCGACGGGCCTGACCAGTTGACACGCATACTCGCCGGTTTCTTGCTCGACCAGCCCTCGCTCAAGCGCCGCGCAGACGGGATGTTCCCACCGCTCATCATGACCGTGTGGCTCGACGAGGACTGCACGCTTCTGACCGACGAGCGCCACCTTGAGGCCCTGCAGGCTCCCTATGCCAAGGCGACTGCAGGCATGCTGGGCGGCGACTTTGCCCTCAACCGCAAGCGGATCGAACGCGCTTATGAACTGGTCCCGGCCGACAGGTGGGCCCACGCCTGGCGCACTGCCGAGGGCAGCGCCCACCGGCTGGCTCTCGGCGAGGACGCTGTGGTGAAAGCCCGGACCGCGGCGATGACGACGGCCAAGGCCGACCTGGCGACGCGACTCAGGCAACTGCAACTGCGAGCCGCCCGTGCATCGGGCAGCGAACGCGACTTGCTGGAGCAAGAAGTGCGAACCGAGTTGACGGTCGGCCAGGCCCTGGCTCAGGCCATTGAGACCCTATCCCTGCGTCTGGACAGCACCGGTGTGGTCGTGGTCTCGGGCCGCGGTTTTGAACAGGACAAATAGGCATGACCAGTCAGTTCGACGTCATCCAGCGCATTCTTTTGGGGTACCCGGAGCAGACGCAGACCCTCAGCGGCCCGCACCGCCGCCTCGCGGACGTCTGGATGTCCGGCCTGCCAGGGCCGGAGATCAGCGGTGACATTGCTGCTCTGCTCGGCCAGGTACTGCGCCACCACGCGGCGGTCACCGGCCGACGCAACCACATCCTGGAAATCCCGCTCGATCAGCGGACCGTCGACCGCGCCGCACTGGGCCGGGCCGGTCTGAACACCGAACGGTTCGGAGCCACCCACCACCACGTCCGCCTCGGCGATGCATGGGCTCCCCACTGGCTCCACGGAGACCCCCACTGGGTCGACCTCGCCTGCGCAAGCCCTGGCCCGTTCACCTCCGCAGAGGGCATACAGACCCCCACCTACGCCCGCCCGACGCACCCTGTACCGGTGGACCCTGCGGTGCAGGCGATAGCTCCCGACATCGAGCGCTACCGCTCGCCCAGCCAGGCCAGCGCCCTGCGTACTGCCGCACTGGCAGATCCGGCGTCCACCCTCCATGTGGTCCTGCCCACCGGAACGGGCAAGACGATCGTCGGACTGGCTCCCGGTCTGATGCGCTCTCAGGGCACCACCGTTGTCGTGCTGCCCACCATCGCCCTGGCCCTGGATCAGGAACGCCAACTGCACCAGCGCTTCCCCACGTCCAAACTCGCCCCGGAACTGGCCTACTACAGCGACCGCGACGAGCAGGAACGCGCAGCCATCAAGCAGCGCCTGCGCGAGGGTACCCAGCGGATCCTTCTCGCCTCACCCGAGGCCCTCACGGGAGAACTCGCCTTCCTGCTCAGGCCCCTGGCGGCCGAAGGGCGGCTGACTCACTTTGTCATTGACGAGGCACACCTGGTCCGTACATGGGGGCTGAGCTTCCGCCCGAAGTTCCAGATCGTTGCCTCATTGGTGGGGGAGTTGCGGGAGGTCGCAGCCGCCGGCGGAAACACCCCGCCGCGCGTCGTCCTTCTCACCGCCACGCTCTCCGCCGCCAGTCTTCTGCTCAACGACCAACTCTTCGCAGGCAGTGCCGAGTCGCTCTTCGTCGGCTCGGCCTACCTTCGCACAGAACTGCGCTACCTGCTCGGGACGACGGCATCACCGGCCGATCGCATCGACCGTGTCATTGAAGCGATGCACCATCTGCCCCGGCCGGCAATCGTCTACACCACGAAGCAGGAAACAGCAGAGACGATCGCGGCACGTCTGAAGGAAGCGGGCTTCGCCCGTACCGCCGTCTTCCACGGAAACACCGGATCCGCCGAGCGCCTCGACATTTTGCGGGGATGGTCCGGTGACGGCGGTCCCACCACGTTCGACATCGTCGTCGGCACCAGCGCCTTCGGCCTGGGCGTCGACCAGAGCGATGTAAGGACCGTCGTCCATGCGTGTGTCCCCGCCTCCGTCGACCGCTACTACCAGGAGGTCGGCCGTGCCGGACGGGACGGACATGCCGCACTCTCGGTCTGGCTGCCCGCCCACGGCGACATCACCGAGGGACAGCGGATCGAGAAAGCAACCGTGATCGGGGACGACAAGGCATGGAAACGCTGGGATGCCATGCGGACCGCCGGCAGACACACCCACCAGGCGGACGGAAGCCTCATCCTGGACACGGGCGTCGTCCCCGAGCACAACGACCGCCCCTCGGACGCCAACCAACTGTGGAACCGCAACACTCTCGTCTTCATGGAGCGCGCCGGCCTGATCACCGTCGAGAGGCTGGACCCGCCTGCGCCCGAACGCGGACCTGACGAATCCGAGACCGCATGGCAGGCGCGGCGCAGCAAGCAATGGGCGGACTTCGTACGCCAGGCCAAGGTCCGGCTGGGCCCCCACGTCGCCAACCTGGACCAACAGACCTTCGAAGCCGCGGTTCAGCAGCAACGCAGACAGATCAAGGACACAGAAACGGCCTCCACAGCACGCATTCGGCGCCTCCTGGCCAAAGACGAGTGCTGGGGCCGCGTACTGAGCGAGGAGTACTCCTACACCAACGTCGGCTCCATGCATGCGACGCAGAACGTCGCAGCGGCATGCTCCGGGTGCCCGGCAGACCAGCACCTTCACGAACCCCGCCACCGGTCCGCGCGGCCACTTGTCGCAGAAGCACGCATGCCTGACCTGGGAAGACACCCCAGCCCTGCACTGGAAAAACTCGGTGCCGGCCACCGCAGCATCGTCGTCACCTACACAGACGGCCGATTGCGACGCTCCCTGAGCACCCTCATTCAGGCCTGCGTCACCAACGGTGTACGCGGGATCGTGGCCCCCACAGCACTGCTGGCCCTGCCGGCGGTCAGGTCAGCCGCACGCTTCGCCGACGAAGGCCTGGTGACCGTGGACACGCTGCGCACCAGGGGAGCCCCTATGTCCCTGGCGGTCCCCAGCCTGCTCATCGCGGACCCTGAGGGCACCCCTCCCATGTCCTGGCTCGCACCGACGCGCGGCCCACTACGCGTGGTAGTAGTACCGGATAACTTGCACGACCCGGAATACCCGGATGAACCCATCAAAAACATCCGGAGCCCGCACTGGAACATCGATGACTTCCTCAGGAGACTGTGATGGCTGTCCTGAACCCGCCCCGAAGCCTTCCCGGGCTAGGCCGTGCCATCGTCAACTTTCTCATCGACTCCGGGCGGGCATGGACCGAGGAACAACTGGTCGAGGCATTCAAGCCGCCCGGCCTCAACGAGGCCGCAACCGCCGGTGAGGGAGTCACCCACACCCTCTACGTGCTCAGGGCGATAGAACTGCTCACCCTTGACGCCGGGACGGTCACCGTTGCCGGTGCTGCCGCCCGCAACGGCTCTGCTCTGACACCCGCCGGGTTCCGCCGCGCCCTCCAGGAACACGTCTTCGACCTGGCCAGGGACGGCGACCCGTGGCAGGTCGGTCCGGGAGACGTCTACACAAGCGGAGCCCGCGACCTGACCCGGGCCCTGTCTTGGTTCCTCGCCCAGGACGCCCTCGGACGGCCTCTGTCCTGGACCGGCAACATCCAGCAACTCCAATTGGCGCAGTTCCCCGACCCGGACAACGAAACCTGGGCGCTGACGAACGACACGCGATGGGGCGCCTTCGCACGCTGGGCCCGCGCCCTCGGGATGGCCTCGCCACCTCTGGTACTGCAGACGCCCCTGGCGCAGTCCAAGTCGGGGCTCGTTCCCCTGCCTGTCGTCGCGATCGAGGACGCACTGGAGGACATCCCTGCAGGACGGATGCCGATCGGCGAGTTCCTGGACACCTTGGCGGCCCGGATTCCCGTCCTGCACGGCGGCTTGATCCGCGCCTCACTCACACAACTCCTGCCCGGCGGAGACCCCGACCCGGGCATCCGCAACGACTGCGCGGACAGTTCCGTAGGCCAGGCACTACGTGTTCTCGAAGACCGCGGCCGTCTCGCTTTCACCACGCTTCCCGATGCCGACGGCGTCCGCCTTTCACGGTTCGACACAACGCGGCAGACTCACGTCACCCTGCTCCAAGGAGGAACGAAATGACCTGGCGGGGAGACCTGCCGGCCGCGTGCTGGGAGGCTGGCGAGGAGTTGCGGATCATCCCGGTGGAAGCCGAGAGCACCTCCGACGGCGTATTCCTGGCCACCCACACCTCGATCCCGCTCATCCAGCGCGATCACGTGGCTAGCGCCACCGGCGGCAGCCCCTCTACCGAGCACGACCTGCTGCGTGCCGTTCGTGAACAGCCTGCCGACCAGCCCATCATTCCGATTCTTGGAAAGCCCGGCACCGGGAAGTCCCACCTGGTCCGCTGGCTTCGCATCAACCTGGAGACGACGGACGCAACGCGCCTGATCTTCGTTCCCAAACACCGGATGTCGCTGCGTGGGATCCTGGACCTCATCCTTGAACACGCCACCGGCGAGCGTGCCGACGAACTGCGCGCCAAAGTGGCGACCGCTGTTGACGCCGCATCCGACGAAAAGGAAGCGCGACTGCGCCTGCGCGCCGCACTGGCCGTCCTCGTCGAGACCCGGGGGACACGGCAGGACGGCGGCACGACCGAGGACGACGAACTCCGTGCCTATCTCGCCTCCCCCGAGGGCCTGCCCGCACTGCTGCTCGACCCCGTCTTCCGCGACCGGCTTCTTTCGGACGACGGCCCCATCGGGCGCCTGGTCCGGGAGAAGCTCTCGGGCAAAGGCGCAGAGGACAAGGAAGAAGCATTCGGCTTCAGCCCGCAGGACCTCAACCTGTCGGTCGACGACATCAACAACGCCGGTGCCAATGCTCGGGACGTTGCCGGCGCACTGACCAGCGAGGCAGGCCTGCGGGATCTCGCAGCCAAGATGCTCAACGAGCAACTCGGGCCGGCCGTCAGCGAAGTCTTCGGCATCGGCGGGGACGACCTGAAGCAACTCCTCGTGGAACTGCGCCTGGACCTGCAGCGACAGGGACTGGAACTCCTCCTCCTGATCGAGGACTTCTCCATCTTCCAGGGAATCCAGGGCGGTCTCATCGACGCCATCACGCTGATCCCCACCGAGAACCTCCAACTGTGCCCCATGCGCGTCGTCATGGCCGTCACCACGGGATACTTCGTCAACAACATTCCGGAAACGGTCTATTCGCGCACCTACAAGGTCTATGACCTGGAAACGTCCCAGACAGGTGCAGCAACCTTCGAACCCGCGCACTTCGCCGCCCGCTACCTCAATGCGGTACGCGCCGGGTCCGCACTCATTGACCAGCACCACGACGAAGGCGCCCGCATCCCCAAACCCTGCCTTCAGTGCCCCGTCCGGGAAAAATGCCACCAGGCTTTCGGGCACGTCGACGACATGGGACTTTTTCCCTTCAACAGAAGAGCCCTCGGCCTCGCCATCCGCAGCCGCTCCCAGGACAAGGGGTTCATCGCCCGAGACGTCCTGACCCGCGTCCTGCGCCCCGTACTCCAACGTGACCACAGCGAAATCGACGAGAGCCGCTTCCCCGGCGCAGGCTTCGAAAACGACTTCAGGTCAGGCGCGCTGGACATCCTCGACAACATCGAGGACCAGGTGCGACTGCGCACTCCCGGCGATCCCGACATGTCCGAGCGCCGCATCCGCATGGTCCGCTTCTGGGGGCCAGGCAACGGGCCCCAGAACCTCGACCCAACGATCCACGACGCCTTTGGCATCCCTCTCCTGGAAGCATTCGGCAACGCGCCAGAGCCCGCCCCTCCGACTACACGCCAGAAGAAGGAACCTCCCAGGGAGATCGAGGAGCAGCCTTCACAACTACCCACGCTTCCTCCTGCGACACCAGAGGCCAATCCGCGCCTGGTCCAGGCTGTCGACCGCTGGCGTGCCTCCGGCGACCTTACCCAGGGCGAACGCAACGACCTGCGCAACATCGTGCATGCCGCCGTCACCGGATACCTCGAGTTCGAGAACGGCTTTGGACCCGAAGCTGGCTGGACCAGCGGTAAAAAGGAACACGCGCCGTCCTTCGACGCCTCGAGTTCGATCGTCTTGGACGACGACAAGCTCGACAAGGCGCTCATCCCTGTCGACCGCACCAATGATGAGGACGTCCGGGTGCTGCGCGCGCTCGCCTGGGCGAGCGGCAAGGGCTCGTGGGACGCCGTACCCAACGGTGAAGTCCTCCAGCGCCTGTGTATGGCGAAGGTGCAGGCATGGGCTGCACGTGTGACTGCATACCTCGACCTGCAAGACCGCAACGACGATCCCGAACTTGCCCGTATCGCCCATGCTCTGCTGACCGTCAGCAAAGCCTTCGGTATTGCCGACGCCTACAAGCCTGACGTGCACAGCAGGATCAGAGCACTGTTCGCCTCAAGGCCCGAGGCCACAGGGGGCCAACTGCGGCCGCGACTGCGCAAATGGCAGGACGCCTTCAGCGGCTCGTCCCAGCAGCCCGGCCGGGAGTGGCTCCAGGACAGGCTGCTCCGTCTGGCCTCCTACAGCCAGGGAAGCGGCAAGCCGCTTGCCATCCACCTTCCCCGCCTCCTGCACGCCGTGCGCGACGATGTTGCCGACGCCGCATGGCCGGCGCAGGCGCCCGATGTCCTGATCCAGGCGGTGCACAACATAGACACCCGGGCAGCAGAACTGGACCAATTGCTGGAAGAAGCCTCCGGCCTCCTGCCCGACACAGGTGAACTCGGAAGCAGCGTCGCTGAGGTCGCCAAACCCCTCAACAGCCTCATCGCCCACCGGGCAGCCCTCGGCCAGTTGCCGTCATCGATCAACGCAGAAGGCCTCGCCACCGCGGCCCGAGCGGTCAAATCGGGCGACCAGAAGAAGGTGGAAGCCATCCGTGAAGCCCTTCAGTCTTGGCGCACTCTCTCGGCGGACGAACGCCTGCGTCTGATGACCTTGGACTGGGACAGCTCGGCAAAACGGATCGAAACCTGGCTCAGCATGGCGGGCAATGCCGTGGAAGCACTGGAGAAGAAGCTCACTGCCGGACCCGTCTCCGAGGTGCAGCGTGAGCACGACGACGCCCTGCGGCGCCTCTCCGCTGGGCTGAACGCCCTGAGCGACGAGATCGCCCACGTGACCGGACCTGGAGACAACGCATGACACTCCTGGAAAGGATCCACCACCTGCGCACCGCTGCCGCGGCAGCAGACGATGCCCATGCGATCAAGCAGCGCACTGGCGCACTCGTCACCGCGGCCGAGGCGGTCGAGTCCCTCCTCAAAGACGTCCGCCAGGTGGCCGGCGGCATGGCTGAACTCCGCGCAGGCGGTATCGCCTTGGGCGAAGACCTGCCCGATGCGGCAATGGACAAGGTCACCAGCCTGCTGAGGGAGACTGCCGCATCACTTGCGGCGCAGGACGTCGACGCACCGCTCGACAGCGTGAAGGCACACATCAAGCAAGCACGGACTTTGATCGATGGCCTTCGGCAGGTTGTCGACGGCGCCTGGGTGAAGGAACTGAGCCGTGACACCCCACCGATCAACGAAGATCTCGTGAATGCACTCGCCAAGAGCGGCCTGGACATCGAGCAGTTGCGTGCCGAGATCGAGAACGCACACGGCATCCTCAACGTCCTGCGCAACCGTGCAGTGCCCCAGCCGGGCGACATTGCGAAGTTGGCGGCAGCACGCGAAAGCCTGCGGTCCTGCGGGGAAGAGATCAGCCGACTCGTCGATCCCGCCCTCGCTAGAGTGATCATGGATGCGCAAGAGGCAACGGGCATGCCTCTGAGCTCCTTCACGCCTGGGGTCCTCACTCAACTGGCACGGCTGGGGATCCTCGACAGATTCTGGGTGAGGCTGCGGTGAATTCTGACATTCAGGGCAAAATCCTCGATGTGCTCGAGGGCAATGAGGACCCTCTGCTGTCCTGGGGCGTCGTCGATGGCGGCTTCACCTATGACGAACTGCACGCCCTCGTCCTCCAAGTCCTGCTGGACAACGGACAGATCGGTACCGCCGAAGAGACAATCGACGAACTCAATGAACAGGGCCTGATCACCGAAGACACAGCGGCCTCGCCCCCGAGATGGCGGACACGCAACGGCGAGGCACTGCGCCTCCTTGCACGCCTGCGCCAGATCTTCCTCTCAGACAGTCCCGAACAGGCCTGGCGCCAGGGCCCCTCGCTGATCTCCGACTTCCGCTACGCCCGCCGGCCGCGTGCGTACCCCAGGCGTGACCAGCCCTGGGACAGCGTCCTCGAAGGCCTGCACGGCACTGACGATGTCAGCCACGACGTCATCGCCACGATGACGTCGAAAAAGACCGCGCACGTCCAGCTCAGCGGATTCCAGGTCCGTGCCAGCCGGCACATCATGACCGCCCTCCAGGCCGGCATCACCACCGCCACAGTCGTAGGTGCTGGCACTGGCAGTGGGAAGACCCTCTCCTTCTACCTGCCGGCTTTCGCTCACCTGGCGGCGCTCCGGGACCCCACCGCTTGGACACGCGCGCTCGCCGTCTATCCGCGCAACGAACTTCTCAAGGACCAACTCAACACCGCCTTCGCCCACGCCCGCCGCCTGGACCAGATCTGGACCCAGACCAACGGGCGACCCATGACCATCGCAGTCCTCAGCAAGGACACCCCACATTCCACGAAAAGCCTGTCCGCCCGGTACTCATGGACCAAGCACGCCCAGGGCTACGAATGCCCGCACTTCACCTGCCCCGGCGACGGCCGGAAGGTGTGTGGGGGAACGCTGTACTGGTCAGAGCGAGACGTCAGCCGGAAGAAAGAGCGCCTCACCTGCAGCGCATGCTCGCTCGAGTTCGACGAATCCGTGCTCGTCCTGACACGCCAGCGTATGAGCGAACAGCCCCCGGACGTGCTGTTCACCACCACGGAATCGCTCAACCGGGGACTGTCCGACCTCTCCATGCGGCGCCTGTTCGGCGTCGGAGCGACCAAGCAGCCACGCCTGATGCTGCTGGACGAGATCCACACCTACAGCGGGACCGCAGGCGCCCAGGCAGCGCTGGTTCTGCGGCGCTGGCACCACTCGCTGCGCAGCCCGGTCACTTTCGTCGGCCTCTCAGCGACGCTGTCGAACCCCGTGCGCCACATGGCTGACCTCACCGGTGTCGAGGATGGTCTGGTCACCAACGTCGAGCCGAGCGCGGATGAGATGGAGTACGAAGGCGCCGAGTACATGATCGCGGTGCGAAGCGACCCCACCAGCGGCGCATCCGTCCTGTCCACGACGATCCAGGCCGCGATGCTGCTGCCGCGGTTCCTCGACGATCCCGCATCCCGCATCTCAAAGGGTCTGCTCGGGACAAAGGCGTTTGTCTTCACTGACGACCTTGACGTCACCAACCGGCTCTACTCCTACCTCCTGGACGCAGAAGGACAGCGCTACGAGAAAGGCCACACCGAGCAGTTCAAGGCGCCTCTTGCGTCGATGCGGCGCCCCGGGCAGGCAGGCCTCGTTGAGCAGCGGCGAGCAGGGCAGGTATGGGACCTGCCCATAAAGCTGGGTCACAAGATCGACGGTGACGGGCTCAAGGTGAGCCGCACCACCTCGCAGGACGCAGGCGTCAACGCAGAGTCCCAACTGGTCGTCGCTACGGCCTCACTCGAGGTCGGTTTCGACGACCCGGACGTCGGAGCCGTACTACAGCACAAGGCTCCCCGCGGAATCGCCGCATTCCTGCAGCGGAAGGGACGGGCCGGGCGAAATCGCGGCATGCGCCCGTACACCGTCGTCGTCCTGTCTGATTACGGCCGCGACCGGGCCACCTACGAAGCCTGGGATGCACTGTTCGACCCGGTCCTGCCCGAACTCGTGCTTCCCATCCGCAATCGCGCAGTGCTCCGCATGCAAGCCACCCTGGCCATGCTTGACTGGCTCGCGGAACAACTCCACAGACAGCACCCCGACGCGAGCCTGTGGCGTGACCTGAAGGGCCTTGCCGATCCCAAGTACCGCGCCACGTATCGCAAGACCCAACACGTCCAGCAGGCCGCTGCCCAGGTCCTTGCAGAACTCCTGCGCGACCCCGCCAGGCAGCGCAGCCTGCGCGAGTGGACCCAGGGTGCGCTTCAGATACCTGAGAACCTGGCGGCAGAAATCCTGTGGCACCCGCCTCGCCCGCTCATGCTCGCAGCCATACCCACACTCGCCCGCCGGCTCAGCAACAACTGGGCCGTCGCCGCCGCCCACCAGTACGAGACCGGCAAGGACACGATGGGCGGCAATCCGCTGCCCGACTACTTCCCCGAGAACCTCTTTAGCGAACTCGCCCTCCCCGAGGGACAGGTGATCGTCCCGCCCCAAACCCCCTGGGAGAAGGAACCAGAGCCGCAAGCGATGGGCATGGCCCAGATGCTTCGCGAGTACGCCCCAGGCCGCGTGTCCCGGCGATTTGCAACTCGCAACCTCGACAAACGGCACTGGATCCCGATCCCCTACAACACGACCGAAACCGTCCTGGACCTCGCTCCCACTCTGCCCACGCCCCGTCGCCAGGAGGCAGCCACCGTCGATATGCACGGACAGCCCGTGCACCTTCCCGTCATCAGGCCCGACCAGATGAAACTGGAAGACACCCCGCCAGGCATCAAAGACTCCTCCAACGCCACCATGCTCTGGCGGACACAGTTCATCGAGCACGGCATCGGTCTCGTCGCCCGCATACCCCGCTCCGACACAATCGGCGCACTCATCCAGGAGGCACGCTTCTTCCTGCACGCGCAGAACGCCCACGTCGAAGCCCGCCGCGTAGCGGTCGCGTCCGAGGCGAACATCGTCATCGATAGGCGAGGAGAAGCCCGGGTACGCGCCCAGTTCGCACTGGGCGACGAACCGGTCGGACTGGGAGCCACCTACGATGTGGACGGCCTGCGCCTGACCATCACCCTGCCAGAAACCATCACCGCACCGGCCAGCGCAGAACCCGCTCTGCGCAGCGCATGGTTCCAGCACCTCGTCACTCAGGACGAGGAACTTCTGCAACAAGTCAACCGGTTCCAACTCGGATGGCTGCACCAGGCTCTCGAATGCATGCTGTTGATGTCAGCCGTCACGGATGGCACGTCACTGCCCCAGGCCTACCAGACAGTCCGCACCACCTTCGCCGCGCGCCTCACCGACACCCTCAACGCTATGTTCCGCAGCACCGGAGTGGACGACACCGAGAGCGCCGCCGTCAGCCGGATGGCGGAGCGCCTGCAAGCGCTGCTCGCCGACGAGAACGTCGTGGCCCGCCTCGACCATCTGACCGCACAGGTATGGAACCCGCCGGCTTACAAATTCCAGGCATGGCTGCGCCAGCGTGCCCTCGCCACACTGGGACAAGCAGCCCTGTGGGCAGCCCGCGAGATCTGCCCCGAGCACGATCCCGAAGGCATCCTGGTCGACATCGAACCCGGCTACGGTCCCACCGGTACCCTACGAGACAACCAGGTCTGGCTCACCGAGAGTTCGATCGGCGGCGGCGGCATCATCGAAGCACTCGCCACCCGCGTACGTCCCGACCCCCGACGATTCCTGCGCCTGATGATGAGAGCGATCCAGCCCTCCACCACTGAACTCGTCGACGCCCACATGCGCCGGATCGTCCGCTACACCACCGACCGCGACGACTGGCGCAGCCTCGTCGCCGACTACCGCGGATCCCAGACACAGGCCGAGCGCGTCACCAACCTCACCCGCATCCGAGCACAACTGCGCCACGCAGGTATCTATGGCGCGGAGCAGGCTGTCATCTCAAGCCTCGCCAACCGCCTGCTCAGGCCCGGCTCAACCGCCGACACTGACCAGGCGCTTTGTGTGTTGATCCACGAGTGGGAAGCACAAGAACAGCGTCTGGGAATGGAGATCGCACCACGCACGTGGGCCTACCTGATGCGAGACAGGCGCGACCTGGACACAGGGCTGAACCTCTCCGCGAACTCCCCAGACCGTCAGCGCATCGACGTTATCCAGAGCACTCTGTGGCCACGAGGGTGGGCCATCCGCTCCGACACCCTGCAGTCGTGGAACCCCTACGCCGAAAGCCTGCCCGCCGCACCCGACCTGATGCGGGGAGTGCTCACCGGCAATGCCCATACGATCGACGTCACTGCAGCCGACGCCGACGACCAGGTCCGCTCCCGCCTTGCCAAACAGGGTTCAGCCCAGGTGACAGCAGCTCCCGAGCAGGCCTCGAAGCTGGCAGAGATGCTGGTCGACCTGTCGATCCGCGCCATTGAGACCGAGTTCCTCCAGGTCTATCCACGAGTGGTCGAGATCGACCACAGCCCGGACGGCAGCGTCGTGGTCTCGCTCGAACTCGCCGAGGTATCCGCATGAGAAGGATCATGACCGCCGGAGCCGGCGAAACCCGCCAGCTCAACGACCTACTTCAAAACCTCCTGGTCACAGAACTACTGGCTCCGTCCGATCGACTGTGGGTCCTGTCGCCCTGGATCTCCGACATCGTCGTCATCGACAACGCCTCCGGACAGTTCAAGAGCCTGCTCCCCGGCCTTCCTTCGCGGGCCATCAGGCTGACCGAGGTCCTCATCGAACTCTCCCGACGCGGAACAGATATCCAGGTGATCATCCGCGACGACCCGCGCAACGCGCAGACCCGGCAGCGTCTGACCGAACTCGCACGCGTCGGCCCACGGCCACAACTGCTGATCCGCAATAACCTGCACGACAAAGGTATCCTCACGGACCGCTTCCACATCCACGGGTCCATGAACTTCACCTTCTTCGGCAAGACCAAAAACGAAGAGGGCGTCACCGTCGTGTCCGACCCGGACCAGATCGCCCGCGCCTGGGTGGAGTATCAGAACAGGTACCAACTGCCATGAGTGTTGATTTCACACCATTCTTCGCCGAAGGCAACGAGATCCACCCCAACAAAGTGCCCGCAGGCTTCCAGGCAATCCTCGAGAAGCACATCAACGCCATCCAGCAGCGCAAAATCGGATTCCTCCCACGCAGCTTCCAAGGCCGACTGTGGTGGTACGGGTTCGCACCCACCGCGCGCCAGCGCCGTGAAGTACTGGAGCTTCTCGATAGCTGGATCGGACCGACCTTCAGCGATCTGCCCCGCCACCGCGGAGCCCTCGAAACGACTGATCCTTTCGACGCTGAACTGGCAGCAATGCCCCTCGAAGTACTGCGCTTCGAAGTCCTGCCACGTTCCAAGCCTGACTCGACGCATTCGCGAAACGAAGTCCGCAACGCTCTGCTGACCCTCGGAGATCTCCTCCGCCAGCGGCCAACCTCAGAATTCGACGCCGACCGCACCACCGTCGAGGTGCTTGACGACCTCGGCCACGCCATCGCGGCCCAAGACCGTAGCGTTGCCCTGGCATGCCTTCGTGAACTCGAAGCGATGGCCGACCTCGACCAGACCAACCTGGCATTTCTCCGACTGCGTCTGTACGCAGGACTTCAGGACTGGAACGCAGTCCTTGCCGACAGTGACATCGACCAACTTCTGGCGATGCACCGCCCCGCACGGATCACCCACTTCATTCAGCAAGCGGTCTACGCCACTTGGTTTGCCGCACACGACACCGCCGGAAACGAACAGCAACTACTCGACGCTGTCACCGAACTTCCCCCTGCGTTCCATGCTCTGTACGCCGGCACGCCGGCAACCAGCCGAGCCCAAGCCGTCGTCGAGTTCCTCATAGCGGTACGGGCCGGTGTGCAAGAGACACAAAACCGACTCCTCGACGAAGCCGGAGCGATCGAACCCGACCTGCCCGACCACCTCCGCGCCATCCTGCACCTGCAGAACCCCACCGGAGCGATACAGCCAACCGCACCCCAGCCCCCCACCCCCACAGCCGAATCACCACTCGAACGCGCAACCCGGCTCATGGCCTTCGGCGACATCCAGTCAGCCCTCGACCTCGCCCTCACCCTCGAACCCGGGATCCCAGCCGCATACATCCTCCTCACCTGCTCCCGAGAACTGCACTCCGCCCATCGAGCAGACCTGGTCGCCGTGTACATCGCCGCACACGACCTGCGCCCCCTGATCGACAGTTCAGCACCCCGCCTGCGCGACCACCTCGCCTGGCTGGACGAGTTCACACAGAGCAAGTCTCACGGCGGATGGCGAACCTGGTTCGAAGACCTCTCCCACCAGCATGCAACGCCTGCTGACCCCGAGACTACCGACCAGTGGACGCCGCTCAGTGCCGACGCCCTCACGACTCTCCTCCGGCAGGCCCCGGACGAAGTGCTCGGGAGACTCGGCGAATTCGGCGGCCAGTTTATGGCGGCACACCGCGACATCTTCATCGATGACGGTGCCGCTGACCTCAGCGAACGGGTCCTTGCAGGTTTGGCGATGGGAGAGAAGAACTCGGCCGGCGTACGCGTACAGACCCTGGCACTGTTGGACTACCTCCTGGCAGCCAACCCCAGCCCCCAACTGTTCGCCTCGGCGCTCGACTGGACCACCCTCATCGTCAAGGCGAACGTCTCAGCCATCACCGTTACCTGGGCGATCGACGTCCTGCAGACAGTCACTGCTACCCCAACCGCGGCGACAAACCCTGCAGCAGTCACGTTCTTCTACTCCGTCATCGATACCGCAAGGCCCTTCAAGTCGGCACTCAACCTCACCGACCTAGAAGCTATCAAGATCGTCGCCGGAGAACTCGCGCAGAGCTTCCCCGACGACCTGGCGGCCGGCCACACCGACGATGCAGACCCCGCCGCCCCCTACCGCTACCTCCAAGGCGCCAAGGTCGTCCTCTACTCCCTGACCGAATCGGCCACCACTCGCGCTGCCCAAGTACTCCGCAGCCTGATACCCGGCATCGACATCGAAACGAGCGCCGAACACGACGGAAGCAGCACACTTGCCGCACAGGCCGCTCACGCAGACATCTTCGTGGTCGTAACAGCCTCAGCGAAACACGCCGCTACCGACTTCATCACCGCCAAACGAAGCACTCGCCCCATCATCTACGTCAACTCCCGCGGCTCTTCAGCCATCCTGCGCGAACTCGCAGAGGGCTGACCAATCCCTTGAGCGATCCCCAGGCAGGGGCCGTTGCATGATCGCGTTTCGTCCGGAGTGCCGTGCTGGCCCGTCCTTGGAGGGGACATCCCGGTTCGGGCGGGGCGGACGCAG
>NZ_JBEOTA010000054.1:0-32643 GCF_040303265.1 Streptomyces sp. NPDC096040 | reverse complement strand
GAGCCTCAAGAACTCCCATCATTGCAGGTCACAAGGCACTTCCTCGTTTTCCTAGCCGCTATCCACAAGGCGCTGACCGGTGGATCAAGGCTTAGCCGCCTTCCCCATCTCCCACTGGAAGAAGATCCAGTCCCCAAATCCCCTGGAGCGGATCAACCGCGAGATCAAGCGCCGCACCGACGTCGTGCAGGTCCTCCCCAACCCGGCCGCCCTCGAACGGCTGGTCACCGCCGTGCTCAGCGAGATGCTTCCCAATCTGGATGTCAAGTGGCGTGAGTGGCTGGTGGCGTGACGGTGTAGCACCGTCGGTCACGGATCAGGGCCCACAGGACATTGACGCGCCGACGGGCGAGGGCGAGCACGGCCTGGACATGCCGCTTTCCCTCCGCGCGCTTTCGGTCGTAGAACCGACGGGAGTTGGGATCGCAGCGGATGCTGACCAACGCGGAGGTATAGAACACGCGTTGCAGCCGCCGGTGATAGCGCGTGGGCCGGTGGAGGTTGCCGCTGACCTGGCCGGAGTCTCTTGGTGCGGGAGCCACGCCGGCGAAGGCGGCAAGTCGGTCCGGAGCGGGGAATGCCTCCAGGTCTCCTCCGGTCGCGGCGAGGAACTCAGCGCCGAGGATGGGGCCGATGCCGGGCATAGAGGTGATCACGTCGGCGAGTTCGTGTTCGCGAAACCGGCCCTCGATGAGCTTCTCGGTCTCGGTGATCTTCTTGTGGAGGGCCATCACCTCCTCCGCAAGGGTGTGCACCATCTTCACGATGGCCTTCTCCCCGGTGACGGCGGTGTGCTGCCTCTCGGCTGCTTCAAGGGCTGCGGCCGCGAGGGTGTCGGGCCGATAGACGCTACGGTTGCGCAGCCAGGTCGTCAGACGTCGCTTGCCCGCCCTGCGAATCGCTGCGGGGGTCTGGTACCCCGTGAGCAGCATCAGCGAGCCGACGCTGCCGATGTCGAGGGCATGTTCCAGGGCGGGGAACATGCTGTTGAGCAGGGACTTGAGTCGGTTGATGGTCCGGGTGCGGTCCGCCACCAGATCTGCACGGTGCTCGGTGAGGAGCCGCAGTTCGATGGCCGTCTCGTCACCGGGCCGGATCGGTTGCAGGTCACGGCGCATCCGGGCCTGGTCCGCGATCACTTTCGCGTCCCGGGCGTCGGTCTTGCCCGCCCCGCGGTAGCTGTCGGTGGCCCGGTTGACCGCGATTCCGGGAATGTAGACGAGTTCCTGGCCATGGTTGAGCAGGAGCTCGATCAGCAGGGCGGGCTCGCCGCCCGTCATGTCCATCGCCCAGGTCACACTGCGGCCACCGGCAAGGTCCAGGACATCGCCGATCAGTTGCAGGAGTTCGGGCTCGTCGTTGGCCACCCGGCGCGACAACAGGGTGTCGCCCTCGGTATCCAGGACCAGGCAGTGGTGGTGGCTCTTGCCGCAGTCGGTCCCTGCCCATATCCGGCTCATCGCGCTCCATCAGGTCGTTCGAGTCTCTCGTACCACGGACGACCTCGCCGGCATTGCTCTACGCAGCGACCTTCTCGCACTTCCCAATCGGCGGCCGAGTCGTCGTGGGGATCCGGGCGGCCAAGCATCTCGAGCCACGACCGGCAGCACGACGACAGCCACACCCTGATCCCCTGGGTGCCGCAACCTTACGAATGGCTGGGGTCGACCCGTGAAGGAACGTAGAGCACGACGAATGGATCGCCCTCCCCCGCCGCTACCTGTCCGAAGGCAGCATGACGGCCATCTACGCCGCCGAACACGCCGACCACACCACCCAAGCACTCCCCAACACCCCCAACGCTACAGACGGTTGATCACCTACACCATCACAGGGCACGTGACCTTCTGTTGCTCAGGGCGGCCATTACCTGAGCTCGACGAGATACGAGGCACCGGTGCGAATTCCCATCCGTCGGTGCCGCCGGGCAGTGGCGGATGGGCACAGGGTCCGGACGCCACGCCGTGGGAAGCCACGCCCGACGAGGAGCGACCGGCCGCGTCACACTGGCAGCAGGTGTGCCGACGAGACGAGGTGGTCGCGGATGAAGTTCGGAGTATCGACATTTGTCACCGATGAGGGCATTGGCCCCAAGGCGTTGGGACCCGCCCTGGAGGAGCGTGGGTTCGACTCCCTGCTGCTGGCCGAGCACTCGCACATTCCGGTCAAGCGGGAGTCCCCGTACCCGGGGGGCGGTGAGCTGCCGCGGATCTACTACCGAACGCTCGACCCGTTCGTGGCGCTCGCCGCGGCCGCCTCGGTGACCCGTGACCTGCTCCTGGGCACCGGCATCGCTCTGGTGGTCCAGCGCGATCCGATCCACACCGCGAAAGAGGTCGCCTCCCTCGATCTGATCTCCGACGGCCGGGCCGTGTTCGGGGTCGGCGCGGGCTGGAACCGCGAGGAGATGCGCAACCACGGGACGGATCCGGCCGTCCGCGGGCGGCTCATGGACGAACGCATCCGCGCGATGATCGAGCTGTGGACCAAGGAGGAGGCCGAGTTCCATGGCGACTTCGTCGACTTCGATCCCGTCTACGCCTGGCCCAAGCCGGTCCAGAAGCCGCATCCGCCCATCTGGGTCGGGGGCGACAGCGAGCGCGCTTTCGAACGCGTCGCCGCGTACGGTGCGGCGTGGATGCCGAGCGATCTGCCGCTCGAGAAGCTGGGTGAACGCATCGCGCGTATGCGGCGGACGGCCGGTGACCGCCCGTCCGTCGTGGTGTACGCGGGCCGGCACGACCGGAAGGCACTCGACACCTACGCCGAACTCGGCGTCGAACGCGTCCTGTTGTACCTGCCGACCCTGCCGGAGGACGACACGCTGCGCACCCTGGACGAACTGGCCGAGGCCACGTCCGGCCACCGGTGACATCTCGCGGCTGCCGCTGAATCGGAGCTGACTGCGCCGGACATGGCCGAGGACGAGGCGCGCCGTCGGTTCACGACCGGGCGGGTGGCGCGCCTGGCGTCGGTGGACGCGGGTCTGCGCCCGCATCTGGTGCCGGTCGTCTTCGCGGCCAACGGCGAGGAGATCGTCACCGCCGTCGACTGGAAGCCGAAGAAGTCCCAGCGGCTGAAACGGTTGGACGAAATCGCGGCCCACCCGGCTGTCTGCCTGCTCGTCGACGTGTACGACGAGGACGGGGAGCGGGTGTGGTGGGTCCGCGCGGACGGTGACGCCCGCGTACTGCCGCCCGGCACCCAGGGCGAGTACCAGGCGGCCGTCGCCCTGTTGCGGGAGAAGTACGGCGCCGTACCGGCAGCGACCGCCGACCGGTCCGGCGCTCGTGATCGACATCCGCCGGTGGCACGGCTGGCGTGCCGCGTCGGGGGGGTGACCGTACCGGCAGGGGACAAGCCGCCAGGGCATCCTGAGGAAGTCAGGCTGCCTCTCTATACCAAGGAGTCCCCTGAAGGGACGCTGGTTACAGGGCTGGTGTAGGTGCCGCAGCGACAACTTGGTCCCGTCGGCGCTTGCGGACCCGGTTGCGTCGCAGCAGGGGCCGTTCGATGAGGGTGTACGAGGCGAGGGCCGCGACGAGCGTCGCCGCCAAGCCTGCAGGGAGCAGCCGATCCCCGTGCACACCGAGGTTGGAGAGCAGCCGGATGACGGGGTAGTGCCACAGGTACATCCCGTAGCTGAGGTTGCGTCCGACCCATGCCGGCGCGGCCAGCGACAGCAGGCGGGAGGGCCACGACTGTGGGCACAGTTCCAGTGCGGCCACGACACAGGCCGACAGAGCGGCGGCGACCAGGAATCCGACCGTGTACCAGACGGGATCCCACCCGCCGGCTTCGGTGATCGGGATCTGCCAGACGATCAGTCCCAGCAGCGCGAGCGCGGGCCAGCAGAGCCGTCTCGCCCATCGGCGCAGCAGTGCCAGGCGGGGGTCGTCGGCGCGAAGCCGGGCCAGGACGAGGGCCAGCAGAGCGCCGACCAGGAGCTGGTCGGCGCGGGTGTCGGGACCGTTGTAGATGCGGTGCGCCGCCGTGGGATCCCAGAGCACCGTCCGCCAGAGCACCGGCAGGACGCACAGCGCCACGGCCCAGCCCAGCACCGCCCGCGCCGTCGCGTGCCGCAGCAGCACCAGCAACAGAAGCGGCCAGGCCAGATAGAACTGCTCCTCCACCCCCAGGGACCAGGTGTGGCCGAGCGGCGCGGTGACGTCCGAGTACGTCCCGGGGTCCCCAGCCCGTACGAGATTGACCACCGAACCTGCGGCCAGCACCGCCGCCACCCACGCCCCGCGGAACAGCGGCAACGAGAACGCCACGGACAACAAGGCGGTGACCGCGCACATCACCAGCAAGGCCGGCATCAGCCGCAGCCAGCGCCGCCGGTAGAACGACCACAGTCCGATCCGACCGGTACGGGCGTACTCGGCAACCAGCAGCCGGGTGATGACGAAACCGCTGATCGTGAAGAACACGTCCACGCCCACCCAGCCGCCGGGCACCAGGTCAGGCTCCACGTGATACACGACCACCAGCACCACCGCGACCGTGCGCAACCCGTCCAGCCCCGCCACCCGCCCACCACCACGCAGCGCCGACGAAAACCCCCGCCCGCCGCCTCTGCCCCGTTGCGCCGATGAGAGGACGAGGGGTGAAGTCGCTCGGGCATCCGGGCTCTCCGTGGTCTCGTCCACCCTGCTCCGATAGAGGGTGCTCATGATGGCGGCGTCTGCCCAGGCGCAGCGAGATCACACACATTCTCATGTTCCCCACAGGTCAGCGCCGCTTTCCGACCGCGAAGCCACCCAAGAGCTCCGCATCCTGCTGGAGTCTGTCGGCGCCTGGTGCCAGCTTGCGGGAAGGCTGGTCGCTGAGCCGGACGTCGGACCGACAGCCCGCCACCGCCTGCACACAAACTTGCTAGAGCAACTGAGCCCCCAAGGATCGACACACACGGCGACTGACCACCCTTGAGAGAAATCTGGGAGAAGATCTTCTCCCAGAGCCCTTGTGAAACCTCGCCGTACCGACCGAGACCAACGGCCTGAACTGCATGTACATCAATCGCGGTCGTTAGCGATCTCGCCCGGACCTCATTCGGGACGACGAGGTCGCCGCATATCACCCGTAAGGCCCAAACCGCACTTAACGCGCACGCGCAAAGCCGCAGGTCAGGCACCTTCCCGGCCGGCTTCAGAATCGCCACGCACTCCACATGATGCGTCATCGAAAACATGTCACGTCAGACAGGTGCTGGAGAAAGACCAGGTCATGCATGGTTCTTGGGACCGTCCGGCCGCCTGTCCGGACCCTGGATCGTCAAACGAGTGTCAGAGCAGTCACCGCGCACAGCCGTCGCCTGTTGAATCACGCGGGCCATCGACCTCTGGGCAACCGTTCATCACCGGCATGATGCTGCCGGCAGCCGCTCGCTCGCTCGCCGCAACAGGATACGGACCTACGACACCCACCGGCGGAGGCTGCCCCGCTGAATCGAACGCCGCCAGGCGCCGGTGGTTTGCAGGGAAGGGAGACAGTCCAGAGCCTGGGCGCTGGAACTGCTCGGTTCGGCACGGTAGATGACGAACTGCTGGCCCGGTGCGTCGTGGACGGTCGAAGGACTGGTAGGGGCTGCCCGTCTTGCACCGCTCGCCGACGCACTGGCCAATGGCGCGGTCATTCTCGGGAAGCGCCGCTCATTCGGGAAAGGCGGGAGCCACACGCACGCCGGACGCGCGGCTCTGCGGACGGTCAGCAGACGTCGACGTAGCCGTGCACTCGGTCGAAGCGCAGGGCCGCCAGGTCGCCGCGGCGGATGACCCAGTGGATGATGCCGGCGTTCAGCTCCGTGATGTCGTCGCCGCACCTGCGTCCCCAGCTCCCGGTCGGTCGCGTCGCGCACCTGCAAGTGTGCAGCGTCGGGCCAGAACACGGGCGCTACCAGGCAATCGCCGTCCCCCGGGTGTGCGCTGATGGTGGTGGACATCGCTGTCGCCCCTCGGGCGCGCCGTGATGCCGGTGCGGCGTCTGCGCCCGACGATTGGAGTCGGGCCCATGACGGTCGGTTTCCACCCATGAGTAAGGGAGTTCTTCGATGATCGACGATCCGATCCTGGTGCTTGCGGCAACCGGCGGGCAGGGCGGGGCCGTGACCGAGGCGCTGCTGGACCGTCGGGCCCCGGTCCGGGCGCTGGTGCGTGACCCGGACCACGCATCCGCGCGGGAACTGGCCCGGCAGGGCGTCGAAGTGGTGGCCGGATCGCTGAGCGATCGTGGCTCGCTCGCCGCCGCGATGAACGGGGTGGCAGGTGTCTTCGCGTTCACCACACCCTTCGAGGCCGGCGTGGAGGCGGAGGTGGACCAGGGCCGGGCGATCCTGTCCGCAGCCGCGGAGAAGCGTGTCCCGCATCTCGTGTTCAGCTCCGTGGCCGGAGCGGACCAGGACAGCGGGGTACCGCATTTCGAGAGCAAGGCGCGCATCGAGGCAGAGCTGGTCTCCGGTGATGTGCCGTACACGATTCTGGGGCCGACGTATTTCTTCGACAACGCGCTGGGCGGAGCGGAGCGCCTCGCCTCCGGCATCCTTGATCTGCCGCTGCCGCCCGACCGGCCGTTGCAGCAGCTTGCCCGACCCGACCTGGGCGCGTTCGCGGCGGAAGTGCTGCTCGACCCGACCCGCTACGTCGGACGGCGGATCGAGCTGGCCGGCGATGCACCTACTCCTCTGCAGATGGCGGCCGTGCTCGGCGCGGCGCTGGGGCGAGAGGTCCAGTACGAACAAGTGCCTCTGGCGGCGATCGACAATCCGGACATGCATGCGATGTGGACGTTTCTGAACGGCCCCGGCTACAGCGTCGACATCGCCGGACTCCACGAGTCCCACCCGGAGATTGCCTGGACCACCTTCGCGGACTGGGCGCAGGGCACGGTGGCGGCCGCAGGACGTGACTGAGCGTCACCCAGCGCGCGGGTGGTATTCGGCACCGGGCTCCTTCCCACCGTGTGGCTCCACAAGGGCGCCCTGGTCCCGGCGGCCTCCGACGGCACCCTCTTCACCTCGACCCGGCCCACCCCGACCGGAAACCCACCCGTTCATGCCCCCCGTTCATGACCGCGATCGCGGGGCCGCCGACAGCGGTCGGCGGTCTCCTGCGAGCAGCCGGCGTAGGTCACAGGCCCTCGGTGGCTCCGGCGCACCTCCTCGGCGGGCGCCGTTCCTTCTGCCGAGCGAACCCTCGGCGCGTGCGCGCATACGGTGATCATGCGGGGGCAGACGATTCGCCAGAGGACGTACTGCTCCGCCGCAACGGTGGCGTCACCGAGGAGTGCGTGCTGCTCGGCGGATACCGCGGGCCCGGTGCATACGGCGGCCCGCCTCTCGAGAGAGGTTGTCATTGTGCTGCTGCCCGTGGAGAAGGAACTGCGGTCGGTGTTGGCCCGCTTCGCCGATGCCCGGTTCCGCCATGACCTCCACCCCACCGGTCAGTCCAGCCGGGAGCTGGAAGACACCTCTCGCACGCTCTGCGCCATGACCGGCACCCAGTCGGTGGAGCACGCCCTCGCCGCCGCCGACGTACTCCTGGACCAACTGCGAGCGGACCGTCACGCCGCCACCAGGGCCGGCCAAACCCTGGCTGCCTGAGCCGCGCCGCTTCAGAGGCTCGGCGGCTCGGCGGCCGGATCGGGTCCCTGCGATGCGATGCTCCGGCTCCGCGACATCGCCGCCCGTGCGTGGCCCGGACGGGCGACATCCGAGTGCGCCGCGACCCCGGCGTCGCGCCGGCCGTACCGGCAGCGCTCTGCGCCGGGGTCGCGGGCTACGCCCGTGACGTCACGCGATGTCGACCATCCCGGACGCCCAGTCGTCCAGAACCCTGGAGGGGTCCAGGACGACGGGAAGTTCGGTCAGGCCCCGGAACGCGGGGAAGGGCACGGTGAGCCACTTGGCCTCGTCCGCCGGCACGGCCAGGGAGAGTTTCGGGAAGCGACGGAAGAGCGAGGCCAGGGCGATCTGCATCTCCATCCTCGCCAGCGGTGCGCCGAGGCAGTAGTGCGGCCCCGTACCGAAGCCCAGGTGGTTGCTCTGTACGCCCGGCCGGGCGATGTCGAAGGTGTCGGGGCTCTCGAACGCGGCGGCGTCCCGGTTGGCCGAGGTGACCGCGATCTGTACCAGCGAACCCTTGGGAATGAGCGTCCCCGCGATGGTGATGTCCTCAAGGGCGTGGCGGAAGGTCGCGTTCTCGACCGATCCCTCGAAGCGGATGATCTCCTCGATCGCGTTCGGGAGCAGGTCGGGCGAGTCGATCACCTGCCTGAGCTGCTCGGGATGGGTGAGCAGGGTGTAGACGGCGTTGCCGATGAGGTAGGCGGTCGTCTTGTGGCCCGCGAACAGCAGCACCCACAGCGTCGACAACAACTCACCGTCCGTCAGCGACTCCTGTTCGTCCTGCGTCTGGATGAGGACGCTGAGCAAGTCGTCCTCGGGAGCCTTGCGCTTACGGGCGATCAGGACCTCGAAGTACTCCCGGAGAGTGTTCTCCGCCTCGGCCAGGCGATCCTTGTCCTTCTTGCTGAAGCCGGTCCGCGCGACGACACTGCACCACTGCTGGACCTCCTGCCGCTCCTCCTCGGGGACGCCGATGAGCTCGCAGATCACCTGCAGGGGCAGCGGGAAGGCGAAGGCCGACAGCAGATCGACGGGCTGCAGGGTGGAGCAGTTGTCGAGCAGCGTGTCGGTGAGCTCCTGGATCCGTGGGCGCAGCGCCTCGATACGGCGGGGCACGAAGGCACGGTTGACGAGCCGGCGCAGCCGCGTGTGCTTCGGCGGGTCGGCGAACAGCATGTTGTCGTCCAAGGCGATGGAGGAGTCGCCGAAGATGGACCGGTAGGCGTCGATGGCCGCGTACATGTCCTTGCTGATCCTCGGGTCGGCAAGGGCGGCCTTCGCGTCCTCGAACCGGGTGATCAGGTACGAGTGCACACCGTGGGGCGGGGTGATGCGGCAGACCGGCGCGTTCTCCCGCAGGTGCTGGTAGAGGGGGTGCGGGTTTGCCCGGTACTCCGGGCAACCACGGGATGCCGCGTCCACCGCCCGGGCTGTCTCGTCCGCGGTCTCATGCTCCTGCATCTGAGTCATCGACGGCCCTTCTTCTCTTCCCACGGTGGCAGAGGTCGGCTGCAACGCTGGAATGCATTGACGCCACTCGGAACGGGAAAACGCGATTCACCCTGACGCGGACCTATGTCGTCGGCACGGTATGGAAGCGGAAAAGCAGAGTGCGCCGTCCGGGGGAAGGCTCGATTGCCGACCCCGGGTGCCTGTGACAGGTTCGGACCAGGGCCGCCATGAATGCGAATCGCTGCCTGAACTACCGCTGGGTCACTGGAGGAGGACGGGCCGTGTACACACGCGACAAAGAAATGGTGCCGGTACTGATCGTGGGCGGTTCGCTTGTCGGACTGTCCGCGTCGGTGTTTCTGGGAAGACAGGGCGTCAGCCATATGGTCGCCGAGCGCCGGGCCGCCACTTCCGAACATCCCCGGGGACGGGGGAACAACATGCGGACGATGGAGTTGTTCCGCACCGCCGGGCTGGAACCGGACATCAGAAAGGCCGCGGCCGTCCTGTCCGGCAATCACGGCATCATGCAGACGGACAAGCTGTCGGGCGGTGAGAGCAGATGGCTCTCGGCCCGTCTCACCGGCGGAGCCCCCGAGACGAACGTGTGCTCCACCCGGCGGTGCGCATGCAGCCAGAACGACCTGGAGCCGGTCCTGCTGGCACACGCCCGAGCACTGTGCGGGGACGTGCGCTTCGGTACGGAGCTGATCTCCTTCACTGAGGACCGGGACGGCGTGGCGTGCGAACTGCGCGAGCGGGAGAGCGGCCGGACGTACTCGATGCGCACGGCCTACCTCCTGGCGGCCGACGGCCCGCGCAGCCCCGTGCGCGAGCGTCTGGGCATCGGGCAGAGCGGCGGGGGCGACCTGTTCCACAACGTCAGCGTCACCTTCCGCAGCAAGCTCCTCCGTCAGGTGGTGGGGGACCAGCGGTTCCTCGTGTGTTACCTGAACGGAACCGAGGGCGAAGGGGTCCTGCTGCCCGTCGACAACGAGGAGAAGTGGGTTTTCCACGTCCCGTGGTTCCCCGAGCGCGGCCAGACGCTCGAGTCCTTCACCGACACGCGCATCGCCGACCACATCAGGGCCGCCGCCGGCGTACGGGACCTGGACGTCGAGGTCACGGGACGCGCCCCCTGGCACGCGGCGGACCGGGTCGCCGACCGCTACCGGCAGGGACGCGTCTTCCTCATCGGTGACTCGGCCCACGAGATGCCCCCCACCGGCGCCTTCGGATCCAACACGGGCATCCAGGACGCGCACAACCTCGCCTGGAAGATCACGGCCGTACTGCGCGGCTGGGCGGGAGAGGGTCTGCTGGACACCTACGAGACGGAACGGCGCCCGGTCGCCCTGGCCACGAGTGCCCGGGCCATCGAGCAGGCCGCACGCGAGCAGCACCCCGGCTACACCGCCACGCAGGGCGCGGGCCAGAGCACGGACCTGATGACCGTGTCCCTCGGCTACCGCTATGTCTCCACGGCCGTGTCCGGCGCCGACACCGACGCGCCGACCATCCCGCAGTCGCTTCGCCTGCAGGCGGAGCCCGGCACCCGGGCCCCGCACATGGCCGTGGTGCACGACGGGGACACCAAGTCGACCATCGACCTGTACGAGCGGTGCTTCGTCCTTCTTTGCGGCCTTGCGGACGGGCCGTGGCCGTCGGCCGCCCACGCCGCGGCGGCCAGGCTCGGCGTCCCCCTGGTGTCCTACCGCGCCGGCGCCGGCCCGGACTTCGACCTCGACACCTCGCCCGCCCTGGCCGCCGGTGCCGAGGACTGGGCCGCCACGCACGGCGTCACCCCGCGGGGCGCGGTGCTCGTGCGCCCCGACGGAATGGTCGCCTGGCGCTCCGGCGACATCCCCGCGAACCCCGAGGACGAGCTGACGCACGTTCTGCAAGGCCTCCTCAGCCGCTGATTCCGCTCTCCGACGCCCTCGAACCGTCCACCACAGGGAGCCCTTCCATGTCTCAAGCCGCCGAGACCACCGACCTGCAGGCTCCGGGCGACATGGGCCTGCGCACCGCGCTGAGCGCCGACGACGCCCGGCACCAACGAATAGACGTCCACCACCACTACACCGCCCCCGAATGGGTGCGGTGGGCCGAGAAGAACGGGATCGCGGACCGTGACAGGCTGCCGCCGTGGACCCGGTGGGACGAGGCCGCCGCCCTGGACCTGATGGATCGGACCGGCACGCGCACCAGCATCCTCACCGTCGCCATGCTGGGACGCTTCCAGGACGCGGCGACACGCAAGGAGAGCACGCGTGTCGCCCTCGAGGCCGCGGGCGACCTGACCGTCCGGCACTCCGGCCGCTTCGCCTTCTTCACACCCGTCTTCCTCGACGACGCCGAGCTCTCCCGCTGGTCCGTCACCCATGGGATGGACCAGCTCGGCGCGGTGGGCGTCAGTGCGCGCACCAGCACGGGCAGCACGTATCTCGGCGACCCGGGGCTCGACCCGATCATGGCTGAGCTCGACGAACGCGCCGCTGTGATCAGCACGCACCCCATGCAGGTGAACGCCTCCGGCGGCCCCGAGGGTGTACCGCCGTTCGTGTGCGACTTCCTCATGGACACGACCCGCGCCGCACTGAGCCTGATCATGAACGGCACTCTGGACCGTTTCCCGCGGCTCACGTTCATCCTCCCGCACGGCGGCGGGTACCTCCCCTACATCGCGAGCCGGATCGAGGTCTTCGGGAGCCAGCTCGTCCCCGCCGTCGATCCCGGCCGCGTCCGCGACTACCTGCACCGCTTCTACTACGACACGGCCGCGCCCATGTCCCCGTCGGCCACCCCCACTCTTCTGGCCGCCGCGGGTTCCTCCCGCATCCTCTACGGAAGCGACTGGCCGCCGACCCCCGCCCGGGTGGTCGCCGATGTGACAACTCCCGCTCTGGACAGGGACCCCGCCCTCGGCGACCAGGAGCGCGGTCACATCAACCGCGGGAACGCCCTGCGTCTCCTGCCGGCCCTCGCGCCGACCTGAGCACGCCCCTTCGTGGCGTTGTGGTCTCGGCGCCGGCCAGCACGATGGCCGAGCCCTGCACGAACGGCAGCCAGGCCGTCCTGGCGCAGTACTTGTTGTGGAGCCTGGTTGCCGCTGATGGTGAGAGCGCCGGCACGGGGCCTGTTCTGGTCACCGATCACGATCAGGCCGGCGCAGTTCCCGGTCATGTGGTTCCGCTGGACTGCTCGGGCGGCCTTCTTCTCGGGAGGCATGGTCACCGTGCGGGGACCGACACCGCGGCACCAAGACCGTGTCACCGGCACGGGCCGCGCTCACCGCTTCTGGATCGACTCCCCCGGGTGCACCGTCAGGGTTCGCGGTGACGCGGCCGGGAGGGCACCGGCGCCCACACCGAGGAGAACGGCGACGAACGCGGCGTCACCGGCCGCGTACCGGCGGTGTCGGGACAGCAGCGGTGGCAGCCCGATCCGGCCGTACCTAGGCTCGCTGGTGGAAACGAGTCCGCGGGAAGGACACAGAATGCCTCAGGTAGACGAGGAAGAGATCCGCGTCAGCGCGATCGACACGGCGGATCAGCCCCGAACGCTCGGGCGTGTTCTGCGTTCCGCGGTCAAGGAAACCATGCTGCTGCCGGTGTTCCTGGTCCTCACCGCCATGATGGTGACGCTGTGGCTCATGGGTATGCCCTTCATGCAGGCCTTGACCATTTCGACCGCGGTGAAGATTTCGATGGTCCTGTTCGAAGCGCGTCGGCGGCCTTGCACGTCGAAGGACTGACGCCCGCGCCCCTCTCCGTTCCGTCATCCTGCGGCCAGGACGCTTCTTCGGGGTCGAGGCGCCTCGCCCCTGGGCGGCGCACTTCTCCGGCCCCCGCCCGGTCTCAGGCCCCGCGACCCACCTTCTCGCCGGCCCCGCTCTCCCCGAGGCCCCGCGGCCCCGCCGCCGGGAGGTCGTCGCGTCCGGGACGCGCCCGGCGCTCCCGCAGGTCGGCCACCGCCAGGACCAGGGCGACGATGATGATCGCCACGGCGGTGAGCAGCCCCAGCTGAAGGGCTGTCGTGGAGCGGCCGCGGTTGGCGACATGCGCGAAATAGACAGAGCCCACCACGGCGATACCGGCGGCCGAGCCGATGCGCTGGCCGGTCTGCAGCACTCCGCCCGCCGCACCGGCACGTCGTACCGGCACGAGCGTGAGCGTGAGGGTCGTGTTGGGTGAGACCGTGAGTCCGGAGCCGATTCCGCCGATGACCAGCGGCAGCGCCATGGCCCAGCCCACGCCGTCCCCGGGCACCAGCTGAACGGCGACGACGACACCGAGCAGCCCGAGAGTCACCCCGCTCAGGCCGAGGACGACCAGGCTGCGGCCGTAGCGCATCACCAGCCGGCCCCCGATGGCCGCGCCGACCGCCGAGGCGGCCGCGAACGGCAGGATCGTCACACCCGCGGCGAGCGCGCTGTATCCCGCGGTGTTCTGCAGGAACAGTGACAGGACGAAGAAGATGGTGGTCAGCCCGGCGAAGAACATGAGGCTGATGAGAGCGCCGAGGGTGAAGGAGCGCTGGGAGAAAAGCCCGAGGTCGACCAGTGGTGCCTTCCCCAGGCGTCCCTGGGTCCTCTCCCACACCCAGAAGGCCCCGAGCAGCAGTGCGGCCACCGGAATCAGCAGCCACTTGGCCCGGCCCTGCCACTGCTGCTCCTGCACCAGGGGCAGCAGCAGGGCGAGTACGCCCGCACCGAGCAGCAGTACGCCGAACGGGTCGAACTTCTCCCGTCTGTCGTTGGGCACCGGGAGACGGGGCAGCAGCCGGTTCCCCGCGACGAGGGCCGCCACCCCGATCGGCACGTTGACGAAGAACACCCAGCGCCACCCGTCGGCCGTGCCGAACGCGTGGATCAGGAGTCCGCCCGCCAGCGGGCCCACCGCGGTGGACACGGCGACGACGCTGCCGTGGAAGCCGAACGCGCGGGCACGCTCGGCACCCTGGAACATCTGCTGGATCAGCCCCGAAGTCTGCGGTGCGACCAGACCGGCGGCCGCACCTTGGATCAGCCGGCACACCACCAGCCAGGTGGGGCCGGTGGCGAGGCCGCACGCCACCGACGCGGCCGTGAACACGGCGAGGCCGAGCAACAGCGCCTGGCGGCGGCCCCGCAGGTCACCCAGTCGTCCCGCCGGTGCCAGCGCGAGCCCGAAGGCGAGGGCGTACCCGGACACCACCCAGGACTGGGTGGCTTCGGAGGCACCGAGCCCGCGCTCCATGGAGGGCAGCGCCACGTTCACGATCGAGACGTCGAGCAGCGAGATGAATCCCGCGGTCAGACAGACCCCGAGCGCTTTCCACCGCCGGTCGTCGCGAGCGGGCCGGGCCATTTCTGTGGTCATGTGATCACGCTATGCAGCCGCGGCCGGTCTCACCAGCCGGGGAAGGGGCGCCGGACGCGGGATCGTCGAGCTCGGCAGCCGGGAAAAGGGCGCCGGATGCGAGATCGTCGAGCCCGGCCTCCGCGCCCGGCACGGTTGCGCGGCGGCCTCGGGGGCGCCCCCGTGAGACCTCGACGGGCCGCCCTGGCCGCATCGACTGGCTGGGCAACCTCGCCTTCGCGGCCGGCGCCGGAATGCGGCTGGCCGGAATCACGTATGGCATCCAGCCCTGTAGCGACAGCGCCACCGGTGGGGGAAACCCATGGGTGCCGGCCGACCTGATCGGTGGCGTCGCTCCGCTGCTGGCCTTCTGCGTCGTCGAGACGCGCGTCGCCGAGCCCATCTTCGACCTGGCCCCGTTCCAGGTGCGCGACTTCGCCGCGGGCAACCTGACCGCGATCGCGCGGCGGGCTGCAGTCCATGCTCATCTCGACTCCGTCAGGAGCGGCGCGGGCCCGCCCATGTCTGCGCGCCGAGCGCTCCGGGGCTCCGCTCATCGGACCCATCTGCAACGGGAGGCAGGAACGCTCGGCTCAATTCGCAGGCGCGCGGAGGCCGGTGCGGATACCGCCGGGCATGACCGCGCCGGCGGTTGTCCCGTCGTCGGCCCATTGCCTGGCAGCCCCGAAGGCCAGAACCTCTGCGGCCGACCATGTGCGGGGTCAGATTACGAGGGCCGCCGCCGTGGCGGTGCCGAGGAAGACGTAGCCGCGCTTGTGGCGGCGGGTGGCCAAGGCCCGGCCCCGCGTCTTCTCCGGGATGGTGTGCCGGATACCCCGGAGCCGCACGGAGGAACGGCAGGGCCTGTTGCCGTATCCCTGTCTCCGAACTGCTCTTTCGCCCGCTCGCGAGCCTCAGTCTGGTGCGCGGACCGTTGATCGCCTCGCACTGACCCCCCGCTGCTCGACTCGCTCGGCGTCATACTGCTCACCTCCCGCAGTCCCGCGATCGTGCTGGTGTCCCTGGTCTTCGGCGTCCCGTCCGCCGCCACCACGGTCGGAAACCAGACGGCCCTCTGCCCCGCGGCCCCGCCCGGCCAGATCGGCACCGCCTCCGGGCTGTTCCGGGCCTTCGGATACCTCGGGGCCATCAGCTCCGCCGTGATCGGCGGCATCGTCGTCCGTGACGACGCGAGCGACCAGGGACTGCACACCCTCGGCCTCGTACTGGTCCTGGCGGCCCTCGCGGTCCTGCTGCTGACCCGTTCTCGACCACCGGTTCCGGTCAGCTCGGGCAGGGGGGTGGAGCAGGGTGGCCCGTAGGTCGTCATCGGTGACTTGGCCGGCGGGGCGGTCCATTGTCCAGCGTTGAGCCTCGCCGTCCATGGACAGCACCGCGACGACGGTCTTCAGCTGTGGGTAGCCGGGTGCGGTGCAGGTCAGTTGGCGGATTATGACGGCGGTGTCGTCGTCCAGGCCGAGCAGGGCGCGCACGGCATCCCTCAGTTCGCGGATGTGTGGGCTCAACCCGGCTATTTCTGGGCGCGGTTCCCAGTGCATGGAGACACTCCTTGGTGTGTTCGGCGGCGAAGCCGATGTCGCAGGCGTTGCGGCGGGTCGCGGATGGAGGGACCGCCCGTCTGCCTGTTGGAGCGGGAAGGGGTGCGCCTACGCTGCCGGCGGCCTCCCGCTGGTCGTTCAGTTGGGTGGTGTGCGGGTGCCGGCCCGGTTCCAGATGGGTGTCCTGATGGGCTGACGGGCAGCGTGGTGTTGTCTGGTCACGGTCATCTGCCAGATCGCGAGGAGAAGCAGCGTGCCGGTTTCGGCGAAGAGACTGAGAACGGCTTGTGGCGCGGGCTGCAGACCGTGCTCGGTGAATCCGAACACGCCCACGGTGCGCGAAGCGGTGAAGCCACCGAGGGCGCCGAGTGCGACGCCTGCCACGGCGGCTCTCAGCAGGAGGGGTGGCGTCCCCATCAGCAGCAGGGCGCCGAGGGCGAAGGAGGCGCTCGCCTGGAGCAGGAACAGGGGGCCGATGATGTGGACGAAGCGGTACTCGTCGACGTAGAGCCGGGCGTGGATGTATCCGCCGGCGGCAAGGGTGGCGGCGGTCGCCGACCGCAGGGTAAGGGCGAGGAGTCCTTGGCTGTTCATGCCAGCCTCTGATCCTTGATGGCCAGTTGGCGATCGCCCTGGCGGTAGCCGACGCTGCGGATGCCCAGTGCGTCTTTGAGCTGCCGTGCGGGGACGACCTGCGGGGTGGGGGCCGGGGCGCGGCCCGGTTTGGGCAGGGGGTAGGCGGTGGTGGTGGCGGAGTGGAAGGTGATATTGCCCTCCGTCTTGCTGAACAACTGATGGACGTGCCCGTTGAGACAGGTGACGGAGGAGAAGCGGCGCAGCAGTGCGATGACCTTCAACGCGTCGTCCGTACTCCAGCCCCACCGGGGGTACATGGCGAACAGCGGGATGTGGCTGAAGACCACGATGGGGGTGTCCGACGACAGTCCCGCGAGATCCTTGCGGACGAAATCGACCTGCTCGTTGCCAAGGTGGCCGAGCTTCTCCAGGCTCAGGGTGTTGACCAGGGCGATGAAGTGCACGCCGTGGGTGTCGAAGCTGTACCAGCCGTCGCCGAGCGTGCCCCTGCCGAAGGTCTGCCGGTAGGCGCGGCCTGCGTCGCCGATGGAGTCGTGTTCGCCGGGTACGGTGAGGACACGGTCTGTCTTCAAACTGGTCATCATCTGCTTGACCTGGTCGAACTGTCCGGCCGTGGACAGGTGGGTCAGATCGCCGCTGTGCATGACGAAGTCAGGTCTGAATCCGAGCGAGTTGACCTGGTTGATGGCTTCGGTGAAGGAGCCGGCCACGTCCGTGTTCGCCGGGCCCTGGAACCCGATGTGGCTGTCGGAGACCTGCACGAACCGCAGTGCGCCGCTTCCCGCTGCGGCGGCCTCGGTGGCCCCGGCGGCCCCGGCGGCGGCCCCGGCGTGGGTGTCCCGGGAGTCGGCGATGTGGCTGATCACCTCTCCACTGGCCACGGTCAGCACCACGGCTCCTCCGAACCACCCTGCATGTCGGAGTAGTTGGCGCCGGCTCATACCGTGCTCCGGGGCGGGGTCGGGCTGAGCGGCATCGCCGGCCGGTGCTGCGTCGTGACTGTCGTGGTATGCGGTCATCGGGTCACCTCCACGGTGGCGGTCATGAACGGGTGGATGGTGCAGAGGTAGGCGTAGGTGCCGGGCTTGGTGAACGTGTAGCGGTAGGTGGCGTGGGTGTTCAGGGCGGCCGAGTGCAGCGGGCCTCCCGATCCGGTGCTGGTGACGGTGTGGGCGTCGGTGTCCTGATTGGTCCAGGTCACCGTCGTGCCCGCTTTGACCTTCAGCGTGGCCGGGGAGAATGCGAAGTTCTTGATCGCCACGGCCTTCCCTGTCACCGGCGTCGTCGGCCCCGCCGTGCCCGGGGGGCTCATGGGCATGCTCATGCTGGGCGTGGGCGAGGCGCCGTGGGCGGAGCCCGCCGTGTTCCCCGGCCCTGTGGCGCCGGACATCCCGGCCAACTGGTGTTGCCCCGGACCGGGCGTGCCGGCACCGGCTCCGGTGGACGAGGAATGCGACGAATGGCCGCACGCGCCGAGGAGCCCCACCGCGCCGACGGTGGCGACGGCCAGCCCGGCCGCGGCGCGTGATCGCCGACATGGCGTGCGCAGGTTCAGGTACATGGTGTCCGTTCCTTACTGATCAGGCGGAGATGGGGGCTGCGCCGACTGAGCGCTCGCCACCGCAGCCATGTGCGGCGGAGGCCGTGCTCATGGCCGAGTGCATCTGAGGGACCGTGCGAACGCGGGCTGGTGCTGCCCCGCGCCGGCCGCTCGCCCCGACGTGCCCCGCGCTGCGCATCCGCGCTTGCGCTGCGAAGTGGGGGGCGGCATACGGCAGTTCCCCATCCAGCGGCCGCGAGAGACGCATCGCAGGTCGGCGGTGCCAGGCGGGTGATGCGCTCGCTGGGCGGGACGGAGTTCTGCTCCGGTGCTCACCCAGCCCTCGATCGCCGTACGCGTCGAGCGCTCCGCGGAGCGGCAGGGGCCGGGACCGCACGGAGGCGCCGACTTCGACGCACAGGGCCGGGGCGTGTGTGCCCGGCGCCAGGAGCACGCAGGCGTGCTGAATTTCGGTCATCTCTGACCCGTCCTTCGTCGAGCACGGAATTTCCGTGGAGGGGAACAGATGAGGAATTGCCGCGTAAGTCAGCTCTTGTCCGGCTCCACGGACGGCGGGGGTCCGACGGTTCGACGGATGAGCACTTTTTGTGAGACTTCTTGACGGCCGCGGCAGCTCGACGGGCCTCCTGGGCGTACTCCCCGCGCTTGGTCCCGGCTGCGCCGTGAGATCCGGGCAGAGCGTCGGCCTGCGGCACTCACAGCGCGCCACTCGCACTAAACTGTGCGTTACAGGACAAAGCAGCTCGTATGCGTAATGATCGGCGTATGCCCTGGAGTTCCCGAAAGCGTGGTCCCCGGACCGATCCGGATCGGTCCGTGCACCGTGTCTCTGGTAGAGGGACCCTTTCGACCGCGGACGAGGAACTGCTGCGCACTCTGTATGCGGAGCACGCACGGCCCCTGTTCCACTACGTGCTGCGACTGACCTCAGGAGACTGGCAATGGGCGGAGGATGTGGTGCAGGAGACGCTGCTGCGAGCGTGGCAGCACCCTTCCGCCTTCGAGCCCGCACGCGGCCCGGCCCGGGCATGGCTGTGTACGGTCGCCCGACACCTGGTCATCGATGCCCACCGGGCCCGGCAGGCCAGGCCGGCCGAGGCCGGCGGCGAGGCGCTGGAGCTAGCCGCCGAGCAGGCGCAGGGCGAGGACGGGATCGAGCAGGCGCTGCAGAGCTGGGCGGTTGCCGACGCCATCCGCACGTTGCCCCCGGACCACCGAGCGGTCCTGCTGGAGACCTACTACCGGGGCCGGACCATGGCAGAGGCGGCACGGGTGTTGGGCATTCCGCTTGGCACCGTGAAGTCGCGGACGTACTACGCCCTGCACGCCCTACGGCTGGCGCTGGAGGAACGGGGAATCGAGCCATGACCATGGTGTGCAGGAGGTGGCGACCATGAGTACGGAGCACGACCCGCTCCGGCTGGCCCTGGGAGGATACGTCCTGGGCACGCTGCTCCCGGCGGAGATGGAACAGGTGCGCGTCCACCTCGCGGAGTGTGCCGAGTGCCGGGCCGAACACACCAAGCTGGCGGGACTGCCCGCGCTGCTGGCGACGGTGACCACAGCCGAGGCCGCAGGCGAGACGGTGCCGACAGCCGATGGGGAACTGGCCGACCGGCTGGTGGCACGGGCAGCCGAAAGCGCGCAGGACTCCTTGTCCGCACGACCCGCCGTGCCTGTGATGCAGCAGACGCCGCAGACGGGTGGTCTGGACAGGCTGCTCCAGCAGGCCGCGGCCCGGCGCCGCAAAACCTGGCGTCTGCAGCTGGCCGGCGCCGTCGCCTCCCTGACGTTCATCGCAGCAGCAGTCGGCGGCACATGGCTGGCGGCTGTCGGCACGGTGGGCAGTCAGGCGACGCCGACCGCGCCGACCGCGCCGACACCCTTGCGCACCTTCTCCGGAAGCGATCCCGCCACCGGCGTCACCGCCTCGGTCAAGGTCTCGCCCTCTGCCTGGGGCAGTGTTCTGCAGGTCTCCGCCAAGGGGGCGCCCGCCGGAATCACCTGTCGGCTACAGGCGGTCGGACCAGGCGGGACCAGGGCGGACGGCGCTACCTGGCGGGCAGGCACATACCCGGCTGGCAGCATGATCCAGGGGACGGTTGCCATGTCTCCGGGAGCCATCGACCACTTCGAGATCCTCGCAGGCAACGGTCAGAAGCTCGTCACGATCCGGGCGTGAGGCGAGGGGAGCCCGCCCGGCACTGCGTCGGGCGGGATCCTGGCGCACCCACCGACTCCTGGGCTCCGGCCGCTCCCGTCACGCGGCTGCCCCAGTGGTGGCAGGCACGGCGATGTGGGGGCCGGCGGCATGCACCTCAACCTCCACCGGAAGGTGGCCAAAGCCGGAATCCCGGCTCTTCTCCCGGCGCGCCGACAGTTCCCGGGATCCGGTCGCCCTCACCGCCGACTCCCGCGAACCGGCCCAGTCCTCAACCGGCTTGACGTGTGTACGACGGGTCGTGCACACCCCCTCCGGGTGGCCGTCGCCACCCCCCTGGGCTTACAAGGGGCCGGCCGAGATGCTCCCCGTTCCTCGGCAAACAGAGTTCAGTCGGGCCACTGGCATTGACCTGTCCCAAAAAGAAGTTGGACAAAAGGTGCGAACAGCTCGAACCGTTCGGCATGCGTCGCCCGTGGAACTGAATGAGCGCGCCCATGCACAGGATCCGGTCCAGCGACCGCCCCTCGAAGTCGTAGGCGGCCTCCCACGTTCCAGCTTCCGCACATCGACAGAAGAGCCAGAAGACCATGTCTGTGACCGATTCGCCCCACCCGAGTGCACTCCTCTGCCAGCCCTACCGCCGCGAGGCGCTGCTCGCCCTGCCCGCGCAGGAGGCACACGTCTCCGCCGCTCGTCACTTCGCGGCCGATCTGCTGGAGACTTGGTGTGTTCCCGCGAGCGAGCGGGACTCCGCCGTTCTCATCGTGGACGAACTCGCCGCCAACGCCGCCCAGTACGGCCGCGAGCGCATGACCGTGCTGCTCGTCCTCGACCGCGGCACTCTGCACATCGTGGTCAGTGACTCCGGCATGGCGGTGGATCGCCGTCGCCCCGACATCGCCCCGGACGAACACGGCCGCGGCACCGGCATCGTCCAGTGCCTCGCCCAGTCGACCGAGGTCCACCAGTCGCGCGGCGGCCGCGAAGTCCGCGCCTGCCTGAGGTGCTCGGCATGACCGGCCCCGGCGTTCCGCACGGGCGGCGGCCCCTGGCCGGCGTCGGCACCACGGCGCGGCGACGGTTCACCGGGAGCGACTGCGGCACCGGGTCACCCGACGGCCCCACTGAGTGGGACTTCACGACGCACAAGCCGTGCCCCGTCGACTGCTGTCCGGGCCGGCCCCAGGTGTCCGTGCGGTCCGCGGCAGACCCACCTGCCCTCCATCAAGACGACCGCGAACCCGAGCCCGACACGGTGCTGTGTACACGCTGCGGCGCCGGCCCTTGGGTACCGGCGGGGGTGTGAGCGTGGACGGCAACCCCGACAGCGGCGAGGACGTCGGCGCACCGCTCCCGCACGAGACGTACGCGAACGCGCCCAACCTGCACCGCGAAATGCACCAGGTGCTCGCCCTCGGGGCCGAACGCGACGGCCGCCGCGCCAGGCCCGTCACCCGCCCGCCGGTCGACCCGGCGGCCGCCGAACGCGCCTGGTTGCTGCGTCGCGCCGCCCTCATGGACCGGATGGCCCTGGACGACCCCGGACCCGGCCCTATCGACGCTGCCGCGCAAACCGCCGAACAACTCCTGCTGTACGACCGCCGTCATCCCCACCTGGCGGCCGGCTCGCACCACCGCGACGCAATCACGCCGGTCCCCAGCCGCCGCCTCTATGTCCGCCAGGAATACGCCGCCTGGACGGCCGCCGGACGCCCCGGCGCCTGAACCGCCCTCGACCCGACGCAGTCGGCGCAGACCCAGACGTTCGGGGCCGGTGACCAGCCGGCCTTCGTCGCTGCGCGGCGGCTACGACACTCCGCGCATGGCCTATCTGCTCGCACTCACGTTGCCTACCCATCCGGCAGCGCACCCTCCGGAGGCAGAGTCCGCGACACATCGGCCTGATCGGAAGAGTCAAGGCGACACCGACGCATCTGCGCGGAAGCGGGCAGCCTGCTCGCCGTACGCCCCCCCGGATGGCGCACTGATCATCCGGACGGCTAGTAGCCCCTGGTTCGGAGCTCCCTCGGACTACGGTCTCCCCCGGTGCCCGGCAGACGCTGACCAGTCATGGTCGGGGCCCCGGTCGCCCGGTCAGTTACCGCACTGCGGCCGGTGGCCCTTCGAGCGCGTGCATCCGCGGAAGCGGGGTACTCGACGTACCGCGAAGGTTACCCGCTGGAGGAGTCATGATCGCTCTCGGTGTCATTCTGCTCATCGTCGGATTCCTCACCGGAATCGGCATTCTCTGGACGATAGGCATCGTCCTTCTGGTCATCGGGCTCATCCTGTGGATCTTGGGGTCCGTGGGCCATGCGGTGGGTGGTCGCCGCCACTACTGGTGACGCAAACTCGTCACCGCCGGTGCGCTCCTCGGCGTCGGGGGGATCCGCAGCGCGGCCTCCGCGGGTCCCGCAATGAGATCCCGGCCAGTCCCCCGCCGTTTGGTCGGGCACCTCGGGGACGCTGAAGCACGACTGCGCACCGCGCACCGCGCCGCGGGGCCGTCCTTCTTCCCGCGGCGCGGCGTCGCCCGGTGTCGGTGCCGCGCTCCTCCAGGCGGCGCCGAGTCCCGCGAGCCGCTTTCGGAATACCCTCGCTGCTCCTCCAGTTCCTGGGAGCTGGGCGAGAGGATCGAGAGGAACGAACCGCCTCGCCGGCGAGCACGGAGGCTATGGCCGCGCAACTTCTGATCCAGGGTGACCCGGTCGATGCCGTCTGGCCCGCTGCCCGGCGCCGGTAAGGGGCGATGCCTATGCCAGAGTGATCCGCATGACGCCCGCATGCGTGCCGGACGCACCGCCGCTCACCTATGCCGACAGCTTCGACGTACCGGTCCTGTTCCATGACGGGCCAGCGAAGAAGCCACGCTAGCGGTGGCGGACGACCAAGCATCAGTCGTGGGCCGGGTCGGACGGGTTCCCGGCAGTCGACGGCTGGTATGCCCCGACCATCACGTGGCGGGAGATCATCAAGGCCGCCACTGAGGTTGGCAGGGGCGTCGCCCGCACCTTCAGAACCAGCCGCGGTACGCGCACGGGAAACCCGTCGGCCAGCGACCAGGAACTCAGCGACGACGCTTAAGCGGGCTGCTGCGATACGCCCCCGGAGCCGGGAAGCGGCGACGCCCGAGACGTACTTGGCCGTGAGCCGCTACGACCTTCCCCCGACATCAAGCCCAGCGAGAGTTACTCCTTCACGGTCTGTTTCAAGGCCACGCCGTACCTTACGGCTGGTCTCCGAGACAGGAACATTGGGCCACACCGACGCACGTCGGTCACCGGAAAACTCCGCACCTGGTCGGCAGCAGCGGAGTGCAGGGGGGTTGTCGTACGGCATGACGACCGGGCCGATGACATCGGCCCGGGGTGCCGTGGCGGGTGCTGCGCATGAGATGCGCCAGGTCGGCGCGCTGGATGTGGACGGGCCAGGCCGTGGCACCCGTCGGCGGATAGGCTATGGCACTCCAGTCGTACCAGGATGAAGTCGCTGCGGAGCCCGGCGCGGCGATGAGCGACGAAGTCGGCGTCAGCACCGGCGAGTTGCCCATAGTGGCTCTCAGAAGGCCCGTACGGGAAGCCGTAGGCACGCGACGGTCCGCTGACGCATCGCCTCGGTCGACGTGGTCAGCGAGTGATGTCACTGCCGGAACCGATCCCCTGGTAATCGGCGGTAAGGGCCGTGGCGATGTCCTCCTCGTCGTCATAGGCCCGACGGACTCCCGCTTCCAGCAGGCGGAGCTGCCGGTCCAAAGGGTCTTGACGTTCGGGCGGTGCCAGTCGCTTGAGGTCGTCGATCAGGGCGCGCACGCGCCGGGTCACCTGGGGGGTGGAGCAGCCGGCGAGCCGGATCTCGTCCAGCGCCAGGCGGACGAAACCGTCCCAGGTGAGGCTTCGGGTGATCACACGGACCGTGCCGTCCTTGTCGCGGTGACGCCCCGACGGGAAGGGCCGGCAGGCGAGTTGGCGCAAGCAGTCATGCAGCCGGTCGATCGACTGCACGGCGGTGGTGGGGTCGTTGAAGGGCACGGCGATGCTGCGTTCGGTGATGTCGACCAGTTTGCGGATGCCGTAGGCGCAGTCGTCCTCATGGGTGCGTTCGTCGCCGAGGAGGACCGCGCGGCGAAGGGCGGCCTGATCGAGGCGGCTCATGTCGCCGCGCACGCGGAAGAGAGGGCTGTCGCCATGCACGAAGTCACCCATCACCGGCACGGTCTCCAGCACGCAGTCGGCGCGAGCGGCCAGCTGCACCAGCCGTGCGAGGTCGAAGCGGATGAGGATCCCCGGCTCGCCGGTGTTCAACACGTCGTGCGGAACGCCCGTTTGGGCCGTCGGCAGAGCCTCGGTGATGTCAGACCGTGGCGCGGACCGTTCCTCCGGCTCGACCGGGTACAGGCGGTCGATCTCCCGGTGGGTGTGGTCGCCGACCAGGTCGATGAGACCGGCTGCCCGTAGCGAGCGGCTGGAGTGATGGACGTACAGGATGAGGCAGACGACGCTGGCCAGGACGAGTACGTACGCCGTGAGGACGGTCAGGCCCGGAAGTCCGTTACGGCTTGCCTGCACATTGCGCATGGCCACGATGGCGAAGGCGAAGGTGGCCGTGAACAGTCCCATGGCCCACTGGCTGATCCGGTCGTGCAGCAGGGCGCCCACGATCCGCGGCGAGAACTGCCCCATCGCCAGCTGCACGGCCACGGTGGTGATCGTGAGCACGAGGGGGATCAGGGTCGTCATGGTAGCGGCGACTGCACTGAGAATCGACTGTGCGTTCGATGGGGTGCCTATCAGGCCCTTGTTCAAAAGCCGGTAGCCGGTGGCGCGGTCGATGGCCAGGGTGCCCAGGCAGAGGCCCACGCCCCCGACGAGACAGAGCACCGGGACGACCCACATGCGCGAGCACAGGCGGCCGATCAGCCCCGACGCGCGTGCGGCGATCTTGCTCCGATCCGGCATGCCGACTCCGTTGTCCGGCCGAGTCGTGGCCCACGGCACGGCATTCGCTTTGATCCTTTCGGACCTCAGGAGCCCGGCCGGTCCCCACCGCGGGAACGGTGCGCAGCCTCGCCGGGCTCCTGCGGCCGTGTTCTCTCAGCCGCCGTTGGGATGCAGAACGACCTTCGTCCAGCCCTCGTCGCGGGCGTCGAAGTGCTCGTAGGCGGTGGGCGCCTCGTCCAGGTTCAGCTCGTGGGACACGATGAAGCTGGGTTCGGCCTTCCCGCCCGCGATCAGGTCGCGCAGGGCCCGATTGTACCTCTTCACCGGAGCCTGGCCGGTTCCCATCTTCTGGCCCTTGAACCACATCAGGCCGAAGTCGATGGGCACCTTGCCCTGGGCCTCCAGCTCGTTCTGGGCTTCCGCGCCGCCGGGGTCCTCGGGCAGGAAGACGCCGACCACACCGATGTCACCGGTGAAGCGGACGGAGTCGATCAGGCTGTTCAGGGTCAGCGAGGCGTCTTCGTGGCCCTCGGCGTCGTGTGCCTGGTATCCCACGCACTCGCAACCGTTGTCTGCGCCCAGGCCCAGCGTGGCCTCCTTGATCACCTCGCTGGGGTTCTCCTCGGCGCCGTTGATCGGGATGGCACCGATCTCCTCGGCAACCCGCAGCCGGTCGGGGTGGTGGTCGACCACCCACACGCGGCCGGCACCCTTCAGGATGGCCGAATAGGCCGCCATCAGGCCCACCGGGCCACTGCCGTAGATCACGGTCTGGTCGCCCGGCTTGACGTTCGCCATCTCGGTTGCGTGGTATCCGGTGGGGAAGATGTCCGCGAGCATCACGTAGTCGACCTGGCGCTCCTGGGCGTCCTCACCGAGCCGGAGCGCGTTGAAGTCGCCGTAGGGCACACGGAGAAACTCCGCCTGTCCGCCCTGGTAGGGCCCCATGTCCGCAAAACCGTAGGCTGCCCCCGCCAGGGACGGTTCCGGCTGCATGGTGAGGCAGTAATTGGTCAGGCCCCTCTCGCACTGCTTGCAGAAGCCGCAGGCGATGTTGAACGGCAGGACGACGTATTCGCCCACCTGGACCTTGCGGACGGCGGAGCCGACCTCCACGACCTGCCCCAGGTTCTCGTGTCCGAACGTCCGGCCGGTCTCGAAGGACGTGCGGCCTTCGTACATGTGCAGGTCGGAGCCGCAGATGTTGGTGCTGGTGATCTTGACGAGGATGTCGCAGGGATGCTCGATCTTCGGGTCCGGTACGTCCTTCACGGCCACGTTCCGCGGCCCTTCGTATACCGCTGCCTTCATAATCGTTCCTCCGGTGCCGCCATCGCCGCACTCACGCGTCGGCGCTGGGGTTGGATTTCCAGATTCCGGGGGCGGATTCGAGGCCGCCCTCAGGCTTCCGCCGCAATGTGCACGCCCGGAGGGCGCGAGACCACAGCAGTAGGGCCGGGCAAGAGATGCGGACGACCTCTGCGGCCAGCAACCGCCTAAGGTGACGATCCTCGTCCCGGTACCCGCAGGGCCGCATCCCATTCACCGCCACGGGCAACTCAGTCACCACACGCCCCACCGGGGCCCCCTTGCTGGAGCCGCGATCTTGCTCGCACTTCCCCATCCGGCGGTCACGCGACGATCCTGTCCACCTGCCTGCGTCCGGGGAACCGGTGCCGTCGCGGCGGCCGGGCAGGGATCGACGGGGCTGTCCGCCGGGCCGCGCGGGAATCGGGCGGGAGAGCGCACTTGGAGGTACAGCAGTGGCCCGGTGTCGCCGAGTGGCATATGCATGGAACAACAAATCAGCGAAAGAGGGAGAACGGTGCGATGACCTCAGGCGACGAAGCGATCACCTGTCCGTTCGACTTCAGTGAGGGCTTGGAGTTCGATCCCTCCCTGGCGGCGCTCATGGACCGTGATTCCATCGCCCGGATTCGGCTGCCGTACGGTGACGCCGATGCCTGGCTGGTCACCGGGTTCGAGGGGGTGCAGCAGGTGACCACTGATCAGCGGTTCAGCCGGGCGGGGATCATGGGATCCGACTTCCCGCGGCTGACGCCGGAGCCCATCGTCTCCGCCGAGTCGATCAATGTGATGGACCCGCCGCACAGCAGCCGCCTGCGGCATCTGACGTCGCAGGCGTTCACCCAGCGGCGGGTGGACGGAATGCGTAAGAGGATCACCCGGCTTGCGGACGCCCTGCTCGACGAGATGGCCGAGCAGGGACCGCCGGCGGATCTCGTAGGCCATCTGTCGGACCCTCTTCCCCAGCACACCGTCTTCGACCTTCTCGGCATTCCCCGGGACGACTGGGGCCGGATGCAGCAGAACTTGCAGCGACTGCTCGCCACTGGCCCGGACAGCCGCAAGACCGCCGCAGCCGCCAAGGCCGAGCTGCGGGAGTACTTCGGCGCGCTGGTCGAGCAGCGGCGGAGTTCTCCCGGGAAGGACCTGATCAGCGCGTTGGCGTCCGCGAAGGACGGCGATGACGTGCTCGACGACCAGGAAGTGGCGGTCATGGCGCTGACGCTGACGCTCAGCGGGCAGGACACGGCCACCTGTCAGATCAGCGACATCTGCTACCTCCTTCTGACCCGCCCCGAGCTGATGAAGCGCCTGATCAGTCGGCCGGAGTCCCTCACGGACGTCCTGAACGAGCTGCTCCGCGTCATCCCCTTCCGCAAGGGGGTCGGTATTCCCCGGGTGGCACGGGAGGACGTGGAGATGGGCGGGGTGCGGATCCGAAAGGGTGACTTCGTCCATGTGTCGTACCTGACGGCGAACCGCGACCCGAAGCGGTACCCGGATCCGGATTCCATCGACCCGGACCGGCCCCCGGCACCGCACATGACCTTCGGCTGGGGTGGACACCGGTGCATCGCCGTACCGCTGGCCATGGCGGAGCTGGAAGTGGCTGTCGGGCGGCTGCTGGATCGGTTTCCGGGGTTGCGGCTGGCGGTACCACCGGAGGAAGTGCGCTGGGACACGGAGACGATCCGGCGCTTCCCGATCGAGTTGCCCGTCGCCTGGTAGGGGGCTGACTGGAGGTCGGCTCCGCTGAGCGCCTGTGGGGGGCGCGGCAGGGTCGTGCCTTGCGCGGTCCGAGTAAGGGCGTGCAGATCTCTGACCCTGAGTTTCTGCTCGCTGATCTGCTGGTTTGGCACGAGTGGGTTGGAGGGGCAACGGGCCGCGCCGGCAGCCAAGTTCAGGGATGAGTGCCTCTGTGTGTCAAGTAGCCTCAGCGAGGGCCGTGTGACGGCCTCGGACGAGTAATCGTCAAGACCTGTGGTTGGGGTGGGATGCCGCCTCACGTGGCGCCGCGGTCGCGCCGAGGGGAAGCTTCGTCACTCCGCAGACCGTGGCCCCTCAGGCGAAGTCTGCTGCGGTGATGCCGTCGGGATGTCCGGACGGCCACTCCACCAACTCGATCCGGTAACCATCCGGGTCCGTGAGAAACGACGTCTTCGGGCCGTGAGGGCCGCCCGGGTACCGGAGGGGTTCGGGCCGCAGGCCGGCTTCGGTCAGCGTCTCCAGGGTGGTGGCGAGCCTCTCCGCCTGGATCGCGAGGTGGTCGAAACCGCTGCCCACGTCGACTGGTCCGCCGCCGGGGCGGTGGACCAGTTCGAGCGAGGCCGCCGGTTCGTCGGGGAACTTGAGGATCACGAGGCGAGCCCCGTCGCCGCCCTCGACCCGGCCCAGTTCGGCGTAGCCCAAGGCGGTGTAGAAACCGAGCGAGCGGTCCAGGTCGGTGACACGGTAGGAGACGAAGAGCGTCTTCACGCGGCCTCCTCGGGTCGATGCACCCGGTAGCGGAGATGCGTAACCTCTCGATCCTCGAGCCGTCGGACGAGGTCGAGTTCGATGTAATCGCCACCCAGGTGGTCGAACAGCCGTCGACCGTCCCCGAGGAGGACCGGAACCAGGTGGATCTCCATCTCGTCCACCTGCCCGGCTCGGAGAAGTGCTTGGGCCGCCCCCGCCCCATGGACCATGACCGGCCGGTCCCCTGCGGCTGCGCGAGCCCGACGGGCGCAGTCCTCGACATCGGTGACGAAACGCGCGTGGCCGGGTGGCACGTCCCCGTCATCCACCTGGTGGGTGAGTACGAAGATCGGCACGCCGTCGTGGTGATCGCCCTGCCAGCGCCCGGCGAGTTCGAAGGTCCGACGGCCGGAGATCACCGCGCCGGTCGCCAGCGCCTCGCGGTAGACCTGGCCGCTCGGAGCGTCGGACTCCCGGTAGTCGAGCCAGTTGAAGAGCCGTCCACCGTCGCGTCCGAGTTCCTGCCCTGGCCGATCGTCCGGGCCGGCGATATAGCCGTCGAGCGACATCGACATGTACAGCCGAATCGGACTGTTCATCCTGGCCTCCATCTCTTCTTCGTGACACCGGGATCCGGCATTTCCTGATCCGCCGACCGGGCGGGCATGTCACAAGGAAGACTTCAGGCAACCGGCAAACTCATCGGCCCGACGCGCCGCCTGCTGCCGGGCTGAGGGGGCAGGAGTCATGCCCCGTGGATCAGTTGCGGTCGTTCAGGCCGCGTGGCTCTCGGAGCGTTCGACGAGGTGGCCTCGCTCGAAGCGGGCTCCGGCACGGACCAGGGCGACGAGGTGGGTGCGTTCACGGGGCGCCCGCTGCTGGGCGGACTCGACGAGCTTGAAGACCAGGGACAGAGCGGCGGCCGCGCTGCCAGCGCCCCGGGGGGCCTTGGTCCGCAGCCGGACAGTGGCGAAAGTCGACTCGATCGGGTTCGTGGTGCGCAAGTGGATCCAGTGCCCGGCGGGGGGAACTTCGACGATTGCCTGACCTGTATTGGCGAGGTCACCGATGTCCGGCATCCGATGGTGACGCCGGAGTCCGAACTTCCGGCGCCACCGTGAAGAGCTCCTGGAGCGCTTGCCGAAGACGTGACACCGGGGCCCGGCGACGTCGGGCGGATCGTGTCCGCGAGGCGCCGCCGGGGCCCGGCCGGCCGGGCCCGCCGCCGTAGGCGGACGGGTCAGGCGGTGTGCAGCGTCAGGCCGTACCGGCCGAGGATCTCGTTGACGGGCTGGAACCAGGTCTCTCCCCCGCTGCTGCAGTTGCCCCAGCCGCCGGAGGTGACCCCCTGCGCCTGGTCGCCGCTGATGAACGAGCCGCCGGAGTCACCGGGTTCGGCGCACACGTTGGTCTTGGTGAGCTCGTGAACCGCGCCCTGGCTGTAGTTGACGGTCTCGTTCTGGGCGAGGACCGTGCCGCAGTGCCAGTGCGTCGTCGATCCCGAGCGGCAGATGGAGGCGCCGACGGGTGCCACGGCTGAGCCTCGCACCAGCTGGTCGGAGACGGTGCCCCAGCCGAGCACGACCGGAACAGTCCACCAGCCGCTGCCCACGTTGACCCAGGCGTAGTCGTTGTCCGGGAAGGAGGAGCCCTGGAAGTTGCCGATGTAGCTGCCGTCCCAGCCGCTGACGCCGGCGCCCGGCTGTGCGCAGTGCCCGGCGGTGACGAACCCGCCATACACGGAGAAGCCTATGGAGCAGCGGACGTTGCCCGTGTAGTACGGGTCGCCGCCGACGGTTCCGGCGGCGAGGGTCTTCGGCGCGCCGGGGGTCTCCTTGACGGCGATGGGCCCCGCTGTGCGGGCGCGGGCGAGGAACTCCCGGACATCGTTGTCAGCCTGCGCGCCGCCGGCGACGTTCACGACCACCGTGCTCGCCTTCGGGTCGACGTGCCAGCTGCTGACGCCCGCCGGTGCGGGGAGCCTGTCGAGCCGTGCCCGGGTGGCGTCGAGTTGCCGCGCGCTGTGCGCGACGGTACGGACGGTCGCGCCCGTGGCTCGTACCGCCTGTCGGGTCGCGGCGGACGTGTCCGAGGTGACGCCGACGGTGAGTGTGCCGCGGCCGGCGTCGAACCACGAACCGCCGAAGGAGGTTCCCGCCGCCCGGCGGGCCTTGGGTTCCGCGGTGGTGGCCCGCTGTTCGGCGGCCAGCCTTGCCTCGGCCTCGGCCTTCGACAGATGCAGGTCTCGCTGCATCGCGGAGAGGAGATCGGCCGAGGCGGGCGCCGCGATGGTTCTGGTGGGGGTCGGGGAGTCGTCGGCTGAAGCGGGCAGGGTTGCGGCGGTGGCGCCCGCGCCGAGCATGAGCAGCACGGCCAGGCCGGCATGCATGAGTCTGGTGCGTCTCATGGGGGTTGCCCTTCGTCGTTCCAACTGGTGTGGGGTGGAACAGCAGAGCTGTGAGAGCGCTCTCAGCGATTTGGCAGGGCAGAGCCTAGCGGCTGATCATGGACAGGTCCATGCCAATGCAGGGTTCAACCAGCGCCATGCGCTGCCCGTGCCAAGAGGCGGACTGCTGGGCGACGCCGTGCAGAACCACCCAGCAGCTCTCCTCGCAGCGACGGACTTCGACGCGCCGAACCGCGGTTACTGCCGTAGCAGACCTGTCATTGCACGCTACAGCGACGCGTTGGCCGGGGCGCCCGACGTAGGGACAGATTGGCTGCACAGCGCCAAGAGACGGACGCCGACCGTGTGGAGCGATCCGCACTTGCGGCACGGGCTTTGTGGGCGCGTCGGGAACGGTACGGCGCCAATCCGGACGGGCCGGACTTGCCACTGCGCACCTGGTACTGCGGCACGTTCGGTGACGCATCCACCGTGCGGCCTCGGTATGCCTCTGCTTCACATACAACGGACCCAAGTCCTGTCCGGGGGCCGAACTCCCGCACGCGCGTGGTCAGTCGCCGCTTGTCGAAACCACCGGGCGCCCACTGCCGTGAAGCCTTTTACCTGTCCCCGGACGCTGTGTTTACCGCTCGCACTCAGGGGCAGGCGAAGTCCAGTGCTTCGGACCGGAGGCGCATGCCCAGCGGGAAACCACTGAAGCTGCCTGCACCCTCCCGGGCCAGGACACTTCTCCGTTGCGGCACCCCCTGACAGAACCTTCAGGACATGTCCGGAACCTGGTTTCCGGACTTTCTGGAAAAGCAGTCCAGGAGTGATATCCGCGTGGCCTCCAACATTTCGTCCATTTCATCGCGCCCTTCACGCACGCCCGCCCCCACGACCCGGGCCCCGTCCCGGCGTTCGCACGACGACGCCCCCGATACGGCCTCCCTCTTCGCCCGTCTCGCCGCTCTCGGTGACGGCCCCGAGCGGGATGCCCTGCGCGACGAACTGGTGGCCGCCTGGCTGCCCATGGCCCACCGCATCGCCGGCCGTTTCCGTGACCGCGGTGAGTCCGTCGAGGACCTGCGCCAGGTCGCCGCGCTCGGCCTGGTCAAGGCCGTCGACCGCTACGACCCCTCCCGCGGTGCCTTCGAGAGCTACGCGGTGCCCACCATCACCGGCGAGGTCAAGCGGCACTTCCGGGACCGGATGTGGGCGCTGCGCGTGCCCCGCCGGGTGCAGGAACTGCGCAA
>NZ_JBEOTA010000053.1:0-34078 GCF_040303265.1 Streptomyces sp. NPDC096040 | reverse complement strand
CGAGTGGCGGCGGGCCGGGGGCCTGCCCGGGATCACCCTCACGGGGAAGTCCGCCGAGGTACGGGTGTTTCCGCCGGTTCCCCTGGACGGGTGGCACCGCGCCCCCTGGGGCGCGGGAAACTGCACCGTACTCAGGCGGCGCCGGCCACCGAGGCCAGGTATGCCTCCGTCTTCTCGGGCTCGTAGAAGAAGTTCTCGAAGTCCGAGGGGTCGTTGAAGCCGTTGGCGAAGCGGTCGGCGGCCGGCTGGAGCTGGCCTGCCGCGCCGAGCAGGTTGAGGATGTGCTCCGGCGGCGGGGCGAGCATCGCGTTCGTCCACTTGGTGACGTGCTGGGCGGTGCCCCAGTAACGGTCGAAGGTCTGCAGCATCCAGGTCTCGTCGAACTCCTTCTCGCCGTGTTCGAGGATCGAGGCGAGATAGGCGGCGGCGCACTTGGACGCCGAGTTGGAGCCCTGCCCGGTGATCGGGTCGTTGGCGACGACGACGTCCGCGACGCCCAGCACCAGGCCGCCGCCGGGAAGGCGGCCGACGGGGTTGCGGACGGTGGGTGCGTAGCGGCCGGCCAGCGTGCCGCCCGCGTCGGTCAGTTCGACCTTGGTGGCCCGCGCGTACTCCCAGGGCGTGTACCGCTCCATGAGTTCCAGGGTCAGGGAGAGGTGCTCCGCCGGGTCCTTGACGCCGTTGAAGACGTCCAGCGGGCCGCCGGGTATGCCCTCCCAGAAGAGGATGTCGGCCGGCCCCGAGGTGGTCAGGGTCGGCATGACGAAGAGTTCGCCGACGCCGGGGACCAGGTTGCAGCGGACCGCGTAGGAGTCCGGGTGCTCGGGGCGCGGGCCGAGGCCGTGCACGTAGGCGACGGCGAGGGCGCGCTGCGGCTCGGTGTAGGGGGACCGCTCCGGGTCCCGGCCGAACATCTGGACGAGCTCGCCCTTGCCCGCCGAGACCAGCACCAGGTCGTAGGCGCGAGCGAAGTAGTCGAGGTCGCCGACCGCCGCGCCGTGGATGACCAGCTGGCCGCCGCGCTGCGCGAAGGTCTCCATCCAGCCGGCCATCTTCACTCGCTGGTCGACCGACTGCGCATACCCGTCGAGCCTGCCCACCCAGTCGATCGCGCGGGCCGCGGGGCCCTCCTCCCAGGAGCCGGGGGCGGCGACCGAGACGCCGAGTCCTTCGATCTTCGGGGCCTGGGACTCCCAGAAGTTCAGCTGGAGGTCGCGCTCGTGCTGCAGTGCCGTGTGGAACATGCACTGCGTCGACATGACCCGGCCGGAGCGGATCTCGTCCGCGGTCCGGTTCGACATCAGGGTGACCTCGTAGCCGTGCGACTGGAGGCCGAGGGCGAGCTGGAGACCGGACTGGCCGGCCCCCACGACGAGTATCTTCCGCATGCGGGTGGTGGCTCCTAACGAAGATCTACTCGGGGGTTTCGTCCAGCGCGTGGGCGACCAGGGACAACAGCGTCTCGATCACCGGGACACGGCGGCGGGCGTCCATGATCATTACAGGTATGCGCGGGGGAATCGTCAATGCCTCCCGCACATCCTCTGGTTCGAAGCGCTCGCTGCCGTCGAAGTGGTTGACCGCGACGACATACGGCAGCCCGCAGCTCTCGAAGTAGTCCAGCGCCGGGAAGCAGTCCTTCAGGCGCCGGGTGTCCGCGAGGACGACGGCCCCGATCGCGCCCCGCACCAGGTCGTCCCACATGAACCAGAACCGCTGCTGGCCCGGCGTGCCGAACAGGTAGAGCACCAGGTCGTCGTCGAGGGTGATACGGCCGAAGTCCATGGCCACGGTGGTGGTGAGCTTGCCGGGCGTGGCGGTGAGGTCGTCGGTCTCCTCGCTCGCCTCGGTCATCAGCGCCTCGGTCTGCAGGGGCGTGATCTCCGAGACGGCGGTGACCAGCGTGGTCTTGCCGACGCCGAAACCGCCCGCCACGACTATCTTCGTCGCGATGGGGGCCCGGGCGCGGTCCGTCTGCCAGGACCGCACATGCTCCTCCTCGTCGAGGAGCGGGGCGACGCCGGAGGCGTCAGAGACGGCGTAGTCCACTCAGCACCCTTTCCAGCAGAGCGCGGTCCGGGCGGCCGACGCCGTGACCGGTCCCGGTTCCGTACACACGGATCTTTCCCTGGTCCGCGAGGTCACTGAGCAGGACCCGGACCACACCGAGCGGCATCTTCAGCAGCGCGGCGATCTCGGCCACCGTACGCATACGGCGGCACAGTTCGACGATGGCCCGCATCTCCGGCATCACCCGGGTGTTGAGGGAACCATTCGTCAGTTCCTTGCGCTCCTCCGGGGCCTCCAGCGCGGCCACGAACGTCTCCACGAGGAGGACATGACCGAAGCGGGTACGGCCGCCGGTGAGCGAGTAGGGGCGGACGCGGGCGGGTTTGCGGTCGCCGCCGCGTACCGGGAGGTTCTGACTGCGGTTCTTCGGCGCGTTGCTCATCGGCCGCTCCTCGTCGCGTCTGCCTCGAGGGATTTCCTCAGCTCACTGCGGAGTTCGGGGGTCAGGACGTGACCGGCGCGGCCGACGAACAGCGCCATGTGATACGCCACGACGCTCATGTCGCACTCCGCGGAGCCGTGTACGCCGAGCAGCGAGCCGTCGCTGATCGACATCACGAAGAGGCTGCCCTCGTCCATCGCGACCATCGTGTGCTTGACCCTGCCGAAGTCCATCAGCCGGGCGGCTCCGACGGTCAGGCTGCCGATGCCGGAGACGATGGTGGCGAGGTCGGCGGCGGAGCCTCGCGGGCCGCTCCGCTTCTCGGTGCGGGCCTCGCGGGCCGCTTCGTTGCGGCCGGGGTCCGAGGAGAGCAGGAGCAGTCCGTCGGAGGAGACCACGGCGACCGACTGGATACCGGGCACCTCCTCGACGAGGTTGCTCAGCAGCCAGTGCAGGTTACGGGCCTCACTGCTCAGTCCGAAGGTACTGGGCGCGGTCAACTGCTTGCCTCCTCGACTGTGCCCCCCGTGGCTTCTTCGGATACGACTGATCCGGGTACGGCTGGTGTGGTGCTCGGCACCTGGTTCTGGCCGGTCTGCTCGGCGATCTCCGCCGCGACGTCACGGCGGCCGGCGTCGGCGCCGCTGCGGAAGCCGCCGAGCCTGCGGCGCAGGGCGTCGGCGTCGACGCCGGTGCCGCGCTGGCGGGGGGCCGGGGCGGGGGCGGTGATCCTGGGGGTGCGCTTGGGAAGCCCCTTGCTGGTGACCGGGTCCTCGGCATCGACGCTGTCGTCCCCGACGGCACCGCCCGTGCGGGATCCGGGCACGCGGGTGGCCTGGGAGGCGTACTCACCGTCGGCGGGTGCGGGTGGCCCCAGTGGGGCGCGCTCGCCGTCGGCGGCCGCGGGGAGCGGACGCGTGTGGCCCTCGGCGTCAGCGGGGTGCGTCGGCGCCTCGGAGTGAGCGGCTCGCGTCGGCTCCTCGACGGCGGCGGCTCGCGTCGGTTCTTCGGCGGGCTTCGTTTCCGGGGCCGCCGGGACCAGGAGTTCCATCGTCGTCTCGGCGAACGTCTCCGCCGGGGCCTTCGGGCGAGCCGTCGGTTCGGGGGCCTCCGCCTTCGGCGGGGGCGCCTGCTCGTGGGCGGGCTGGTCGTCGGCCTCCCGTACGGCCTTCTCCGCCAGGGTGACCAGGGGGTCGCCGGACGTCGAGCGGCCGTAGAGGACGTTGGAGTTGACCTCCGCGTCCGCGCCGGGGAGGGAGAAGCCGTGGGTGCCGCCGGGAGCCGTCGTGGCCGACGGGGCCGCCGTCGTGGGGGCCGCCGCCAGCAGGGGCTGGGGCAGGACCACGACCGCCGCCACCCCGCCCTGCTTCTGCTCGCGCAGCTGCACGCGGACACCGAGCCGGTGGGCCAGGCGGGCCACGACATACAGACCCAGGCCGAGACCCTCCTCGCCCTCCTGGTCGTACGGCGACTCGGGGTCGAAGTCGGCGAGGCGACCGTTGAGGCGGACCATGCGGTCGGCGGTCATGCCGATGCCCTCGTCCTGCACGGAGAGCATGACCTCACCGCTCTCCAGCAGCCAGCCGGAGATCTCCACGGGCACGTCGGGCGGCGAGAACGAGGTGGCGTTCTCCATCAGCTCGGCGAGCAGGTGGCTGAGGTCGTCGGCTGCGAAGCCGGCCACGTGCGCGTGCGGCGGGAGTGCGGCGATGCGGACGCGTTCGTAGCGCTCGATCTCGCTGACCGCCGCCCGGACCACGTCCACCAGCGGGATCGGGCCCGCGTGCTGCTGGACGTGCTCGGTGCCGGCGAGGACCAGGAGGTTCTCACTGTGGCGGCGCATGACCGTGGCGAAGTGGTCGAGCTTGAAGAGGGTCGCGAGGCGGTCCGGGTCCTGCTCGCGCTCCTCCAGGCCCTCGATCACCGCCAGCTGGCGCTCGACCAGGCCGAGCGTGCGCAGTGCGAGGTTGACGAAGGTGCCGCCGATGCTGGTGCGCAGCCGCTCCAGCTGGCCGGCGGCGTCGGTCAGTTCGGCGCGCAGCTCCTCGCGGGCGTCGGCCATCTTCTGGCGCTGGCCGACCAGGTGCCTGCGGTCGGTCTCCAGGGTGGCGATGCGGTCGTAGAGCCCGGTGGCCTGCGCGTGCAGGGCGTTGACCGAGCGGACTACCTGGGCGAACTCGTCGTTGCGGCCGGTGAACGTGATCGGTTCCTCGGTGCGCGGGTCCTCGGCCTCGGCCAGCCGTGCCGAGCCCCGGCGGAGCACCGAGAGGGGACGGGTGAGCGTCCGGGCCATGGCCGTGGCGATGCCCACCGCCACCAGCATCAGGGCGCCGAGCACCGCGACCCGGATCTCCAGCGCGGTGACGTCGTCGTCGCGGAACTTGGCGAGATCCTTGGTGCGGTGGTCGTAGAGGGCGGACTCGGCGCCCCGCATCAGGTCGACCCGGGCGGACAGCGCCGTGTCCAGCTTCTTGGTGCCGGTGGCGAGGTCATCGGCGGAGAGGGTCGGCTGGTCGGTGAGGGCGGCCAGGTACTTGTCGGCGTCATTGACGTCGTTGCCGGTGACCGTGGAGTCGTAGGACTCGACCGCGGCCTTGGGCGCGGTGTCGCGGAAGTCGGCGAGAGCCGCGTCGGCGCGCAGCCTGGCCTGCTGGGCCGCCGCCGTGAGCGCGTCGCGCTGCTTCTTGTCGGCGTCGGAGGTGGTCGTGCTCGTGGTGGGCAGACCGGTGAGCGGGTCGATCGTGGTCTGGGTGGAGCTGGGGATGCTCAGGGCGGCAAGGAGAAGACCCCGGGCCGCCGCGGACTGCTGGACGGCGGAGTCCAGCTCGGCGAGCGCGTAGGCGCCGGAGCCCGCCCTGGGGGGCGTCTGCTCGGCCAGTTCCTCGGCGAGGCGGTGGAGCTCGGTGATGGTCCGGGAGTACGCCTCGTGCGCCTGGAGGGCCGTGCTCTGGCCGGTGAGGGCGGACCGGCGGACGGCCGCGATGCCGTCGAGGTCGGTGCGCAGCCAGCCCGGGATGTCGGTGTCCGCGCGCAGGTCCTCGACCTGGCGGTCGACCCGGGCGCCGCGGTCCTCGGAGGGCGCCTTGGACTTGGGGCGGCCCGCCGCGACATAGGAGGTGACCTCGTCGCGCTCGTCGGCGAGCGAGTCGGCCAGCGCCAGCGCGTCCTGGGTGCGTCCGGCGAGGGTCACCAGGTCCTGGGAGTCGCTCAGCTGCCCGGAGGCGGTCAGCAGGGCGGGCGCGCCGGCCCCCGCGATCGCCGCGGCGACCACGGCCACGGCCACGATCAGCCGCGTGCGGACACGCTTACGGCGGCCGGTGCCGACGGGAGCGGCGGCAACCGTTTCGGAGGCCGTCTTCTTGCCTGTGCGCCGAGGCCGCGTCTTCTGCACCGGTGCTCGCATTCCTGAACTCGTGTACCCAAGGGGCCGGGTGGCACCCCGTCATGATCCCCGGCATTTCGGTGCCCAGTGGGGCGTGCACCCGGGACACGCACCCGATATGTAGGTCCTCGACCCTCCCAGCGCCGGTGGGTGGTGGTCTCGCTTCACCTGACCCGCCACCCGAAGGAGTGAACATCGGAGGGGAGTTGGCGGGCAAGTTCCGGTGGACTGTGCGGGGCCCTTTTCCGGCGGGCCGGTTGGACGCGGACGACAGGCTTTGACAGTATTCGCCACCACGCCTTCCCGGAGTGCGCCATTCCACCCCAAAGCAGGCGGCTGACCTGCGAGTCCGCGTGAATTCCCGGACGGTTGCCAGCCTTTGGCGAAGATCGTGAAGGGGTCGTGCAGACTGGCCGGATGCGTACTGAAGTCGTTTCGGAACCCGGCGCCCCCGACCGCCCCAACGAGGACTTCGCCGGGGTCGGACTTCCCGCCTCGGGACAGGGGGGTTGTGTGGTCGTCCTGGACGGAGTCACCCCACCGAAGGACGAAACCGGGTGTCTGCATTCCGTCCCCTGGTTCACCGCGCGGCTGGGCGGCGCACTGACCGAACTGACCGTTTCGGCACGAGATCTGACGCTGCGGGAGATCCTCGAACGGGCGATCGGACGCACAGCCGACGCACATGCTGACACCTGTGAGCTTTCTCACCCGCGCACACCCCAGGCAACGGTCGTCCTGACCCGGTGGTCCGAGGACACCGTCGAATACCTGGTCCTGTCCGACTCCGCGCTGCTCCTGCGCTCCCCCGACGGCAAGATCACCCCGGTCCTGGACGACCGGCTCGACCGTGTCCCCCGTACCTCCCTGGCCACGGACGCGATCGCCGACGCCACGGTCCGCAACAAGGAGGGCGGCTTCTTCACGGCCGCCGCCGACCCCTCGGTAGCGGCCCGCGCGGTCACCGGGAGCGTGCCCCGGCACCGGGTCGCCGCCCTCGCCGCCCTCACGGACGGGGCGACCCGCTGGACGGAGAAGTTCCGCGAGGGCGACTGGACGGCCCTCTTCGACGTCGTACGCAAAGAGGGCGCGCGGGCGCTCGTCGACCGGGTGCGGGAGCTGGAGGCGGCCGACCGGGAGGAGCGGGCGTTCCTGCGGCGGAGCAAGACGCACGACGACGCGACGGTGGTGTACGTCGAGCTCTGAAGCCCCACCCCGAGCTCCTGGGCCCTGAAGCCCCTGTCGGTGGCTACTTCTCCATCACGCCGTTCAGCTGGTGCAGCAGCCGGGCCAGTTCGGCGACCTCGCGGCGGGGCCAGTGGGCGAGCTGGCGGACATAGCGGCCGCGGCGGGCCTCGCGGACCGTGCCGACCCGGCGCCGGCCCTCGTCGGTGAGCGCGACCAGCCAGGCCCGTCCGTCGGCCGGGTCGGGCTCGCGGACGACCAGCCCGAGCTCCTCCAGGGCCCGCAGCTGGCGGGACATGGTGGCCTTGCCGACGCCGATGTAGGCGGCCAGTTCGGTGGCGCGCTGGCCGCCGCACTCGTCGAGCCGGACCAGCAGGCCGTACGCGGCGGACTCCAGGTCGGGGTGGACCTCGCGGGCCATCTCCCCCTGGCTGGCCCTGGCGCGCCGCAGCAGCACCGTCAACTCGCGTTCCAGAGTCAGGAATTCCTGGTCTGCACCACTTGGAGTCAACCCCGTGGCGGCGCGTTGTTCGTCGCCCTTTTCGTCCTCGTGCACGTCAGCACCCCTGATCGGTTTCGCAGTCCTGAAAGTTTGCGTCAAACCCCGTCATCACCGCAGCTCGCCAAGTATTTCGCAGGCGTAGACCAACGGCAGCCTCCGGACCACCTTCCCCGGCGTCTTCTACGTGCGTAGCGTCTCTGTCAGGCAAGTCGATGGCATGTCCACGCCAGCGGTTGGCGTCGCGCCGTGTGACCCTGCGTCGTGTCGCGCCTGTCCCGCCGACCGTCTCTGGCATACCTGGGACCCCACCTCACCCCACGGAGGCACGTCATGCCCGTGCACAGACCCTCCCCCACTCTCCTCACCGCACTGCTCGCGCTGCTGCTCGCGACGGTCTTCCTCACCCCGGCCCACGCCGACACGGGCACTCCCGCCCGCGGTTCGGCGTACATGGGCATCGGCGTCCTGGCCCACGACGGTCAGAGCGGTACCCCCAAGACCGGCGACGCCACCCAGACCGAGGGCGTCGACGTCTCCGGCCACCAGGGCGACGTCGCCTGGTCGACCCTGCTGAGCAGCGGGGTCAAATGGGCCTACACCAAGGCGACGGAAGGCACGTACTACACGAACCCCTACTTCTCCCAGCAGTACACCGGCTCCTACGGCGTCGGCATGATCCGCGGCGCCTACCACTTCGCGACCCCGGACACCACGAGCGGCGCGACCCAGGCCAACTACTTCGTCGACCACGGCGGCGGCTGGTCCAAGGACGGTCAGACCCTTCCCGGCGCCCTCGACATCGAGTGGAACCCGTACGGCGCCGCCTGCTACGGCAAGTCCGCGAGCGCGATGGTCAGCTGGATCGCCGACTTCCTCAAAACCTACAAGGCGCGCACGGGCCGGGACGCCGTCATCTACACGGCCACCAGCTGGTGGACCGACTGCACCGGCAACTACGGCGGATTCGCCGCCAGCAACCCGCTGTGGATCGCCCGGTACGCCTCGGACGTGGGGACGCTGCCGGCCGGCTGGTCGTACTACACGATGTGGCAGTACACCTCGTCCGGTCCCACCGTCGGGGACCACGACAGGTTCAACGGGGCCCTGAACCGAGTCGTCGCACTCGCCAACGGCTGACACAGGGCGAAGGCCCGGGCCTCCTCGCGGGGGTCCGGGCCCTCTTCATCCGGCAGCGTCCGTCACGCCGCTACCGGAACCTCCGGCGTCGCGCCGTTCGTGGCGGGCGCGAGCGCCAGCTCCAGGACCTGGCGGACGTCGGTGACGGCGTGGACGTCGAGCTTGTCCAGCACCTCCGCCGGGACGTCGTCCAGGTCGGCCTCGTTGCGCTTGGGGATGATGACGGTCGTCACCCCGGCGCGCTGGGCGGCGAGCAGCTTCTGCTTCACGCCTCCGATGGGCAGGACCCGGCCGGTCAGCGAGACCTCACCGGTCATCGCCACGTCCGTGCGGACCAGCCGGCCGGACAGGAGGGACGCGAGAGCCGTCGTCATGGTGACGCCCGCGCTCGGGCCGTCCTTCGGGACCGCGCCCGCCGGGAAGTGGATGTGCACGCCCCGCTCCTTCAGGTCGCCGACCGGGAGCTCCAGTTCGGCGCCGTGCGAGCGCAGGAAGGACAGGGCGATCTGCGCGCTCTCCTTCATGACGTCACCCAGCTGCCCGGTGAGGGTCAGCCCCGCCGCGCCCGTCTCCGGGTCGGCCAGGGACGCCTCCACGAAGAGGACGTCTCCGCCCGCTCCGGTGACCGCGAGACCCGTCGCCACACCCGGGACCGCCGTACGGCGCTCGGCCGGGTCCTGGGCGGACTCGGGCACGTGGTGCGGCCGGCCGATCAGGGCGCGCAGGTCCTCGTCCCTGACGGTGAACGGCAGCTCCCGCTGACCCAGTTCGTGCTGGGCCGCGACCTTGCGCAGCAGCCGGGCGATCGACCGCTCCAGGTTACGGACGCCCGCCTCACGGGTGTACTCGCCGGCGAGCTTGCGCAGCGCGCTCTCGTCCAGGACGACCTCGTCCTTGTCGATGCCCGCCCGCTCCAGCTGGCGCGGAAGCAGGTGGTCACGGGCGATGACGACCTTCTCGTCCTCGGTGTAGCCGTCCAGGCGGACCAGCTCCATACGGTCGAGCAGGGCCTCCGGGATGGCCTCCAGGACGTTGGCGGTGGCGAGGAAGACGACGTCGGACAGGTCGAGTTCGACTTCCAGGTAGTGGTCTCGGAAGGTGTGGTTCTGCGCCGGGTCGAGGACTTCGAGCAGGGCGGCCGCCGGGTCGCCCCGGAAGTCGGACCCCACCTTGTCGATCTCGTCGAGCAGGACGACCGGGTTCATCGAACCGGCCTCCTTGATGGCACGGACGATCCGGCCGGGCAGCGCACCCACGTACGTACGCCGGTGACCACGGATCTCGGCCTCGTCACGGACGCCACCGAGGGCGACCCGGACGAACTTCCGCCCCATCGCGTGCGCGACGGACTCGCCGAGCGAGGTCTTGCCGACACCGGGCGGACCGACGAGCGCCAGCACGGCACCGCCACGGCGGCCGCCGATGACCCCGAGCCCCCGGTCGCTACGGCGCTTGCGCACCGCCAGGTACTCGGTGATCCGCTCCTTCACGTCCTCCAGACCGGCGTGCTCGGCGTCCAGGACCGCCTTGGCGCCCTGGATGTCGTAGGCGTCCTCGGTCCTCTCGTTCCACGGCAGTTCGAGCACCGTGTCCAGCCAGGTGCGGATCCACGAGCCCTCGGGCGACTGGTCGCTGGACCGCTCCAGCTTGTCGACCTCCTTGAGGGCGGCCTCGCGGACCTTCTCCGGCAGATCGGCGGCCTCAACCCGGGTGCGGTAGTCGTCGGACTCCTCGCCGTCCTTCTCGCCGTTCAGCTCGCGCAGCTCCTTGCGGACGGCTTCGAGCTGGCGGCGCAGCAGGAACTCGCGCTGCTGCTTGTCGACGCCCTCCTGGACGTCCTTGGCGATGGTCTCGGCCACGTCCTGCTCGGCGAGATGGTCGCGCAGCTGCTGGGTGGCGAGCTTCAGTCGGGCGACCGGGTCGGCGGTCTCGAGCAGCTCGACCTTCTGGTCGGTGGTCAGGAACGGCGAGTAACCGGAGTTGTCGGCGAGCGCGGAGACGTCGTCGATGGCCTGGACACGGTCGACGACCTGCCAGGCGGCGCGCTTGCGCAGCCAGGCGGTGGCGAGGGCCTTGTACTCCTTGACCAGTTCGGTGACATGACCGGGCACCGGGTCCGGGACGTTCTCCTCGATGCGGGTGCCCTCCACCCACAGGGCGGCACCCGGGCCGGTGGTACCGGCGCCGATGCGCACCCGGTAACGGCCGCGGATCAGCGCGCCCGGGTCACCGTCGGCCAGCCGGCCGACCTGCTCCACGGTGCCGAGCACACCGGTGCTCGGGTAGCTCCCGTCGATACGCGGTACCAGCAGCACCCTGGGCTTTCCGGGCTCGGTACGGGCCGCGGCCTGGGCGGCCTCCACGGCGGCACGGACATCGGGATCCTTGAGGTCCAGCGGGACCACCATCCCGGGCAGCACGACCTCGCCGTCGAGCGGCAGCACAGGGAGGGTGAGTGATGCGGACGTCGAAGCCATGATCTCCCCTTCGGCATTGAACTTGAGCTATGCCGACTCAATGCACATGAGCCTCGGAATGTTCCCCGGGGCGTGTTCGCTCTGAGCGATCGAGTGGTGACCTGGCGGAACAGGGGCCCGCGGAGGGAAAACAGTTGAGCCGCGCGGGTGCATTCCCCGTACGGTCGGCCGGTGACCGACACAGACCTCGCGGCGACCCTGCTCGCCGCCTACGACACCGAGATGCGCGCCGTCCAGCCCAACCCGGCGCCCTGGGTCACCTACGAGCACGACGGCCCGGTGCTCCGCGTCGTGGGCCAGCACCGCGGCTTCGTGACCGGACCGCGCGACTGGGGCGGCGTGCGCGGCCGTGAGCTGGACGCACTGATCGCCCGGCAGCGGGACTTCTTCGCGGCGCGCGGCGAGGCGGTGGAGTGGAAGACGCGGGGGCACGACGTCCCGGCGGACCTGCCGGACCGGCTGCGTACGGCGGGCTTCGTGCCCGAGGACGCGGAGACGGTGGTGATCGCCGAGGTCGCGGACCTGGCCGGGCCGGCTCCCACCCTCCCTCCCGGGGTGACATTGCGCAGGGTCACCTTGGACGCGGACCTGGGCCGCATCGCGGCACTGGAGACGGCGGTGTGGGGGCAGGACATGACATGGGTCGCCGACTACCTGCGGGGACGGCTGGCGGTGGAGCCCGACGGCAACGAGGTGTATGTGGCGGAGGCGGCCGGGAAGGTCGTATCGGCGGCCTGGGTGGCCTTCCGCACGGGCACCCGGTTCGCCACGCTGCTGGGCGGCTCCACGCTGACTGAGTGGCGCGGCAAGGGCATCTACCGCGCGCTGGTCGCCCTACGAGCGACCCGAGCGGCGGCCCTGGGCGCGTCCTACCTGCACGTGGACGCGTCGGCAGACAGCTGCCCGATCCTGAGGCGCCTGGGCTTCACGGCGGTGACGACAACGACCCCGTACGTCTGGACGCCGTCCGGCTGACGTGCGCGGCGCCTGCGAGGCCGGGGGCGGGATGGTGCTCCGGGGGGCCCTCGACGCGCTGGACGCCGCGCGGTTACGCGGCGGTGACACCGGCCGGGACCGGGGCCTGGTGCCGCTCCCGGTACCAGCGCCGTACCAGCGGCCAGAGTGCCGTCCCGATGCCCAGCGAGATCAGATGACCCCAGTTGGTCATCGGGTCTTCGAAGGCGATGAGGTCCGTGAGGAGGCTGTAGCCGACCAGGGCGAGCAGGGGCCAGCGCACCCAGGGGGTGAGCAGGCCGGAGAGGGCGCCGATGCTGGCGGCCACGCCGAAGCTGATGCCGTAGTCGAGGCGGTGCAGGGAGGTGCCGGGGAGGTGGCCGGCCAGGACCGCGAGGCCGACCGGGACCTCGGTGGCGAGGGTGGCCAGCACATGGCCCCCCAGGAAGACGAGGATCGCCCGGGCGCCCCCTATCCGCCGTTCCAGTGCGGTCAGGACGAGCACGAAGGCGAGGGCGTACGGGGAGAGGAGGCCGCCCGCGATCCACAGCGCGCTGGCCAGCAGGACGAAGACCGGGGTGCGGAGGAGGTGGGCGACGTCGGTGCTGGAGTCCTGGTAGACGGAGTGCAGGAGGCCGGGGCTGGCGTAACCGGCGAAGAGCGAGGTCAGCGTGAGGATCGCCGTGTAGGTGAAGGTGACCGGGGTGCCGGTGGGGCTGGGGAGCAACCGCCAGGGGCGCACCCGGAGGGGGCGTACCCGGAGGGCGGGGCGCGGGGTCTTCGGGGCGGCGACCGAGCCGCGCTGGCGGGGCACACCGTCCAGCAGGGCACCGACCTCCGCGGCCGGAAGGGGCTCGGGCGCGGGCGTCGATGCGGCCCTCGCGGTCCGTTCCACGGTGAGGCGCTCCTTCCGTTTCGCTCCACCCTTCGCGGTCCCTGGAGTCGCTGTCTATGACCGAGGCCACACGGGGAGCGATTCACAGGATTATCTGAAGAAGCATGAGGGGTCGAGAGGAACCATATGAGTCACCCGCGGCCACCGGCGGGCGCGAAGCGCCGGGCGGCCCCTCGAACGAGTGACACCCGTGCGACCGTCCGACGCCCGTAATTCGCGTGGCCGCAAAGCCCTGTTGAGGCAGGATGGCCGACATGGCGGAGATGACTGGCGCGACTTCCGTGGCCGACGGCCCTCCCGTGGTCCTGGACCGGCGCGAAGGGCCGTACGGCGAGGTGGTCCTGCGCCGACACGGCGGACTGTTGCAGATCATCGCCAACGGCTGCTTCCTGATGGACACCTCCGACGGCCGTTCGGAGCGGCTGCTCGTGGACGCCGCCCGGGAGGCCCTGGACGGGCGGGCGGAGCCGGCGGTGCTGATCGGCGGGCTCGGTGTCGGGTTCTCGCTCGCGCACGCCGCGCGGGATCCCCGCTGGGGGCGGATCACGGTCGTGGAGCGGGAACCCGCGGTCGTCGGCTGGCATCGGGACGGTCCGCTGTCCCCGCTCTCCGCGCGCGCGTTCGCCGATCCGCGCACAGTGCTCGTCCAGGACGATCTCCTCGCGTACGTCAATGAGACTTCCGACACATTCGACGCGCTGTGCCTGGACATCGACAACGGGCCCGGCTGGACCGTCGACAAGGGCAACGAGGGCCTCTACTCGCCGAGCGGACTCACAAGCTGCGCAAGGGTGTTGAGACCGGGCGGGGTGCTCGCCGTATGGTCCGCGCAGCCCTCCGCCGAATTCGAAGAAACCTTGCGGAATGCCGGGTTCAAACAGGTGCGTACCGAAGAGATCCCGGTTGCCCGGGGCGTTCCGGACGTCGTTCACCTTGCCGTCCGCCCTGGATAGCGAGTGCGCCGCCTGTCCCCGTAATGTGCATCCCTGACGCGGATCATTCAAGCGTCAATCGCAGTCATGGGATCACCCCACTGGTTCCGGAAAGCACACAGGGGCGGGCGATGGAGCAGACACACACCTCCCACAACGGCGCGCCGACGGCCACTCCGGGCGCCCAGCGCCGGGTTCTGGTCGTCGAGGACGACCCCACGATCGTCGACGCCATCGCGGCCCGCCTGCGCGCCGAGGGATTTCTCGTGCAAACAGCGGGCGACGGGCCGGCCGCCGTCGACACCGCCGAGGCCTGGCAGCCCGATCTGCTGATCCTCGACATCATGCTGCCCGGCTTCGACGGTCTGGAGGTCTGCCGTCGTGTGCAGGCCCAGCGGCCGGTGCCGGTGCTGATGCTCACCGCGCGCGACGACGAGACCGACATGCTGGTCGGCCTCGGGGTCGGCGCCGACGACTACATGACCAAGCCGTTCTCCATGCGGGAGCTGGCGGCCCGGGTGCACGTCCTGCTGCGCCGGGTGGAGCGGGCGGCCATCGCGGCCTCCACGCCCCGGTCCGGCATCCTGCGCCTCGGTGAGCTGGAGATCGACCACGCGCAGCGCCGGGTGCGGGTGCGCAGTGAGGACGTGCACCTCACGCCGACCGAGTTCGACCTGCTGGTGTGCCTGGCCAACACCCCGCGCGCGGTGCTCTCCCGTGAGCAGCTGCTCGCCGAGGTGTGGGACTGGGCGGACGCCTCGGGCACCCGCACGGTCGACAGCCACATCAAGGCGCTGCGCCGGAAGATCGGCGCCGAGCGGATCCGCACCGTGCACGGTGTGGGCTACGCGCTGGAGACACCGACGCCATGAGCGGGGGGCCGGCCCGACCGAGAGGCCCCGGGGAAGAGCCCTGGGGGGCCGTACGCCCGTTCTCGATCAAGACCAAGCTGGGCGCGCTGGTCGTCGTCTCGGTCCTGATCACCACGGGTCTCTCGATGATCGCGGTGCACACCAAGACGGAGCTGCGCTTCATCACGGTCTTCTCCATGATCGCCACACTGCTGATAACGCAGTTCGTGGCACATTCGCTCACCGCGCCGCTGGACGACATGAACGCGGTGGCCCGCTCCATCTCGCAGGGCGACTACACGCGGCGGGTGCGCGAGAACCGCCGGGACGAGCTGGGCGACCTGGCCGAGACGATCAATGTCATGGCCGACGAGCTGGAGGCCCAGGACCGCCAGCGCAAGGAGCTGGTGGCGAACGTCTCGCACGAGCTGCGCACCCCCATCGCGGGTCTGCGGGCCGTCCTGGAGAACGTCGTCGACGGCATCGCCGAGCCGGACACCGAGACCATGCGTACGGCCCTCAAGCAGACCGAACGCCTCGGACGCCTCGTGGAGACCCTGCTGGACCTCTCCCGCCTGGACAACGGCGTCGTACCGCTGCGGCAGCGCCGCTTCGAGGTGTGGCCGTACCTCTCGGGCGTGCTGAAGGAGGCCAACATGGTCGCCGGGGCGCGCGGCGTCGCCTCGAACTCCGGCAGCCACACCCGTACGGACGTCCATCTGCACCTGGACGTCTCCCCGCCGGAGCTGACCGCGCACGCCGATCCGGAGCGCATCCACCAGGTCGTGGCGAACCTCATCGACAACGCCGTCAAGCACAGCCCGCCGCACGGCCGGGTGACCCTGAAGGCGCGGCGCGGCCTGCAGCCGGAGTCGCTGGAGCTGGAGGTGCTTGACGAGGGCCCCGGCATTCCGCGTTCGGAGTGGCACCGCGTCTTCGAGCGCTTCAACCGGGGAGCCGTACGACGCCCGCACGGGCCCGGCAGCGACGGCGGTACGGGTCTTGGCCTGGCGATCGCCCGGTGGGCGGTGGATCTGCACGGCGGCCGGATCGGCGTGGCCGAATCCGATCGGGGTTGCAGGATCATCGTCACCCTCCCGGGACTTTCATCCGTGCCAAGTTGACGTAAAGTTCGGTCCGGAGCCTCAAGATCCACCTGGGGCCGCACGGGCGTCCGCGCAGCCGGGCACGTGTGATCAGGTGCGGCCTCCGCGCACGTCGCGACGGGCGCCGAGGTGAGGTGATCATCGGCGTGGCGGAGCCATGCCCGATTAAGTCCTCTCACAGCGGAACCACGCTTGTTTCCCGCCATTTCAAGCCCCGAAACGCAGTTTTCGATGTGACTTACACGACGATGAACCGGCCCGACCTGACCTTCACGGTCTTGGAGGCGTAGCCTTAATTCCCGCTGTCCATCACCTTGTGAAGCGGAAGAGGGCGGTTGCCGCCGTGTCGCCACAGTCCCCCAGTAACTCGAGCATCTCGACCGACGCAGACCAAGCGGGCAAGAATCCCGCAGCCGCGTTCGGACCGAACGAGTGGCTCGTCGACGAGATCTATCAGCAGTACCTCCAGGACCCGAATTCGGTCGACCGTGCCTGGTGGGACTTCTTCGCCGACTACAAGCCGGGGGCGCCCGCCGCCTCGGCTCCGGCGGGTACCGCGGCCGCGGGGGCCGCGGGCACCACGACGCCCGCGCAACCGCAGGCGCAGCAGGCCGCGGCTCCGGCCGCGCCGGCGCCCACCACGCCCGCTCCCGCCGCTCAAGCGCCGGCGGCACCCGCCCCGGCTGCTCAGGCCGCCCCGGCCGCTCCCAAGGCCGCAGCGCCCGCTCCGGCGCCCGCCAAGCCCGCCGCTGCCGCTCAGGCTCCGGCCGCCGCCAAGCCGGCCGCTGCCGCCGCCGCGAAGGCCGCGCCCGCCGCCGCTGCGCCCGAGGGTCCCGAGCTGGTCACCCTGCGTGGCCCGGCCGCGGCCGTCGCGAAGAACATGAACGCCTCGCTGGAGCTGCCGACGGCCACCTCGGTCCGCGCGGTCCCGGTGAAGCTGCTGTTCGACAACCGGATCGTCATCAACAACCACCTGAAGCGCGCCCGGGGCGGGAAGATCTCCTTCACGCACCTGATCGGCTTCGCGATGGTGCAGGCCATCAAGGCCATGCCGTCGATGAACTGGTCGTTCGGCGAGAAGGACGGCAAGCCGACCCTCGTCAAGCCGCCGCACGTCAACCTGGGCCTCGCCATCGACCTGGTGAAGCCGAACGGCGACCGCCAGCTGGTCGTCGCGGCCATCAAGAAGGCCGAGACGCTGAACTTCTTCGAGTTCTGGCAGGCCTACGAGGACATCGTCCGTCGCGCCCGCGACAACAAGCTGACGATGGACGACTTCACCGGTGTGACGGTCTCCCTGACCAACCCCGGTGGCCTCGGCACCGTCCACTCGGTCCCGCGTCTGATGCCCGGCCAGTCGGTCATCATGGGCGTCGGCTCCATGGACTACCCGGCGGAGTTCCAGGGCACCAGCCAGGACACCCTGAACAAGCTCGGCATCTCGAAGGTCATGACGCTCACGTCGACCTACGACCACCGGGTCATCCAGGGCGCCGCCTCCGGCGAGTTCCTGCGCTCGGTCGCGAACCTTCTCCTCGGCGAGAACGGCTTCTACGACGACATCTTCGAGGCCCTGCGGATCCCCTACGAGCCGGTCCGCTGGCTCAAGGACATCGACGCCTCGCACGACGACGACGTCACCAAGGCCGCCCGGGTCTTCGAGCTGATCCACTCCTACCGGGTGCGCGGCCACGTCATGGCCGACACAGACCCGCTGGAGTACAAGCAGCGCAAGCACCCCGACCTGGACATCGTCGAGCACGGCCTCACCCTGTGGGACCTGGAGCGCGACTTCGCGGTCGGCGGCTTCGCCGGCAAGTCGATGATGAAGCTGCGCGACATCCTCGGCGTGCTGCGCGACTCGTACTGCCGCACCACCGGCATCGAGTTCATGCACATCCAGGACCCCAAGCAGCGCAAGTGGATCCAGGACCGCGTGGAGCGCCCGCACTCCAAGATGGAGCGCGAGGAGCAGCTGCGGATCCTGCGCCGCCTGAACGCGGCGGAGGCCTTCGAGACCTTCCTGCAGACGAAGTACGTCGGTCAGAAGCGCTTCTCCCTGGAGGGCGGCGAGTCCGTCATCCCGCTGCTCGACGCGGTGCTGGACTCGGCCGCCGAGTCCCGCCTCGACGAGATCATCATCGGCATGGCCCACCGCGGCCGCCTGAACGTGCTGGCGAACATCGTCGGCAAGTCGTACGCCCAGATCTTCCGCGAGTTCGAGGGCAACCTCGACCCGAAGTCGATGCACGGCTCCGGCGACGTGAAGTACCACCTGGGCGCCGAGGGCACCTTCACCGGCCTGGACGGCGAGCAGATCAAGGTCTCGCTGGCCGCCAACCCGTCCCACCTGGAGACGGTCGACCCGGTCATCGAGGGCATCGCCCGCGCCAAGCAGGACATCATCAACAAGGGCGGCACGGACTTCACGGTGCTGCCGGTGGCGATCCACGGCGACGCGGCCTTCGCGGGCCAGGGCGTGGTGGCCGAGACCCTGAACATGTCGCAGCTGCGCGGCTACCGCACCGGCGGCACGGTCCACATCGTCATCAACAACCAGGTCGGCTTCACCGCGGCCCCCGAGTCCTCGCGCTCGTCGATGTACGCGACGGACGTGGCGAGGATGATCGAGGCCCCGATCTTCCACGTCAACGGCGACGACCCCGAGGCGGTCGTCCGCGTCGCCCGGCTGGCCTTCGAGTTCCGCCAGGCGTTCAACAAGGACGTGGTGATCGACCTCATCTGCTACCGCCGCCGCGGTCACAACGAGTCGGACAACCCGGCCTTCACCCAGCCGCTGATGTACGACCTGATCGACAAGAAGCGCTCGGTGCGCAAGCTCTACACCGAGTCCCTTATCGGTCGCGGCGACATCACCCTGGAAGAGGCCGAGCAGGCCCTGCAGGACTACCAGGGCCAGCTGGAGAAGGTCTTCACGGAGGTCCGCGAGGCCACCTCGCAGCCGGCCGTCGCGGACGCCCAGGCACCGCAGGACGGCTTCCCGATCGCCGTCCCGACGGCGATCTCCACGGAGGTCCTCAAGCGGATCGCCGAGTCCCAGGTCAACATCCCGGACTACTTCACCGTCCACCCGCGTCTGCTGCCGCAGCTGCAGCGCCGGGCGGCGATGATCGAGGACGGCACCATCGACTGGGGCATGGGCGAGACCCTGGCCATCGGCTCGCTGCTGATGGAGGGCACCCCGGTCAGGCTCTCCGGCCAGGACTCCCAGCGCGGCACCTTCGGCCAGCGCCACGCGGTCCTGATCGACCGGGAGACGGGCGCCGACTACACCCCGCTGCTGTACCTGTCCGAGGACCAGGCCCGCTACAACGTCTACAACTCGCTGCTCTCCGAGTACGCGGTGATGGGCTTCGAGTACGGCTACTCGCTCGCCCGTCCGGACGCGCTGGTGATGTGGGAGGCCCAGTTCGGCGACTTCGCCAACGGCGCCCAGTCGGTCCTCGACGAGTACATCTCGGCGGCCGAGCAGAAGTGGGGCCAGACCTCCGGCGTCACCCTCCTCCTCCCCCACGGCTACGAGGGCCAGGGCCCGGACCACTCCTCGGCCCGCATCGAGCGCTACCTCCAGCTGTGCGCGCAGAACAACATGACGGTGGCCATGCCCACCCTCCCCTCGAACTACTTCCACCTCCTGCGGTGGCAGGTGCACAACCCGCACCACAAGCCGCTGGTCGTCTTCACCCCGAAGTCGATGCTGCGCCTCAAGGCGGCGGCCTCGAAGGCGGAGGAGTTCACGAGCGGGCAGTTCCGCCCGGTCATCGGCGACACCTCGGTCGACCCGAACGCGGTCCGCAAGGTCGTCTTCTGCACCGGCAAGGTCTACTACGACCTGGAGGCCGAGCGGCAGAAGCGAGGTGTCACGGACACGGCGATCATCCGCCTCGAGCGCCTGTACCCGCTGCCGGGTGCGGAGCTCCAGGCCGAGGTCAACAAGTACCCGAACGCCGAGAAGTACCTGTGGACCCAGGAGGAGCCGGCGAACCAGGGCGCCTGGCCGTTCATCGCCCTCAACCTGATCGACCACCTGGACCTGGCGGTCGGCGCGGACATCCCGGCCGGCGAACGCCTGCGCCGCATCTCCCGCCCGCACAGCTCCTCCCCGGCCGTCGGTTCCGCGAAGCGGCACCAGGCGGAGCAGGAGCAGCTGGTGCGCGAGGTGTTCGAGGCGTAGGCCTCGGGATCAGCACGCCGAAGGGCCCGGCCCCCGTCGCGGGGGCCGGGCCCTTCGGCGTGTGGGTCAGCTCGCCTGGGGCTCGAAGTCCCAGTACGGGCGGTTGCGGGCGCGGGCGGAGATGGTGTGGACGTGCTGCTTGCCCAGGGTCGTCTCCAGGTCGGCCAGGGCCTCCTGCTCGGTCTTCTCCGCCTGCTGCCGGGAGCGCAGCCCGCGCAGGTCGGCCGCGTAGGCGACCCGGGCGGAGAGGGTGAACGGGTGGGTACGGCCGAGGGTCTCGGTGGCCCGGGCGATGGTGATCCTGCTCAGTTCGGCGGCGGACTCCGTCTCACCGATCAGGTTGCGCAGGGCGGTGGCGTTGAGGGCGCAGCCGAGCGTGTAGGGGTGGTTCTCGCCCACGGCCGCCGCCATGTCGGCGAGCGCCTGCTCGATCAGGACGTGCGCGTACTCGCGCTCGCCGACGTTGCGCAGGATCATGGCGTGGTTGGCACGCGCGCCGATGATGAACGGGTGCCTTTCCGGGAGCAGTTGCTCGTACCGGGCCAGGACGGACTCACTGGTCTCGCGGGCCAGGTCGATGTCACCGTGCTCACGGTTGAAGCAGCTGTGACTGACAGCGGCGGACAACGTACGGAGGTTGTTCTCGCCGAGCCTGCGCTCGTACCCCTCCAGCACCTGGGTGAGCAACGCCCCCGCAGCGGCTCGGTCCCCGCTCCGCAACTGGCAGAGTGCCAGGTTGTGCTCGGCGCGCAGGGCGTCCGGATTGCCCTTGCCGCCGACGTTCTGGTACTCGCGCACGTTCCTCAACTGCATGGACTCGGCCTCCGCGTAACGGCCGAGCAGCCTGAGGTCGATGGAGTAGGAGACCTCGGAGAAGAGCGTCCACAGATGCCCGCCCGTCAGCACCAGGCGGCGTGTCTCCAGGGTCTCCTGGTCGGTCTTCCTGGCCTCCTCGTACCGGCCCAGCAGCCGCAGGGTGTAACCCTTGTTGTTCAGGGCGTTGAGGGTCCGGGAGTCCTGGTCGCCGAGGAGTTGCCGGTAAGCCGGGTAGAGCCAGTCGTCGAGCTCAAGAGCCTCCTGGTAACGGGCCAGTTCGCGAAGGTCGGCCCCGAGCCCGTTGGCCGCCCGGAGGTAGTCCAGGTCCTGGTCGCCGCGCTCCCGGCGCAGATGTTCCATGGCTTCCCGGTCGATCGCTTCGGTCTCCTCGAACCGGCCTGCCGACCGCAGCAGGTTGGCGTAGTGGTGCGTGGCCTCCCACACCCGCGGATGCGATTCGCCCAGCAGTTCGCGCCAGGCGTTCACGGTCCGCCGACCGAGCTTCCAGCCCGAGGTGTACTCCCCCGCGAACGTCATGTACCGCAGACAGTTGAGGACCAGGCTCTGGACCTTGCGTTCCTTGCTGTTGAGGACGTCGGCGAACTTCAGATGCGGCACGAGTTCCGCGTACGCCTCCCAGTTGCGGGGGTCGGTCGGACGGCCGGGGTCGGCCTCGGCCAGTGCTCGACGCACCACGTCGATGAACTCCCGCCGCTTCTCCTCCGGCATGTCCTTGCCGACAATCTGGTGGACCATCCGGTGGAGGTAGACCGAATCACCGGAGGACAGGGTCTCCTCCGAACCGATCTCGTGGGACTCCAGGCGCACCACTGAGTACTGCCGCAACTGGTTGATCGCCTTGTTCCACAGCAGTGGATCGTCGAACAGCCTGGACAGCTGCTCCGGCAGGTCGTCGTTCGGCCTCTCCCTCAGCATGCGTACGGGGATGAAGCCCGGCGCGAAGAAAGTGCACAGCCGCAGCAGGTCGACCGACTCGGGAACGGTCTCGCGGAGTTTGTTCAGCAGTATCGCCCACGCGGTCTGGAAGGCCAGCGGGAAGTCCGCCGACACCTTGACGACGTCCGGGTCGACGCCGTCCTCCAGCAGGGCGATGTAGTCCTCGACGGAGAGGTCGGAATCGTTGAGCCAGCCCGCGGTCTGGTCCAGCAGCAGCGGCAGGTCCTCCAGCGCCTCGGCGAGCTGGTCGGCCTCGGGCTCCGTCAGCCGGGGCGCGCGCCGCCGGATGAAGGCGACCGACTCGTCGCGGGCGTAGACCCCGATCTCCAGCAGCTTGCTGTTGTGCTCGCCCCACTCCGGGTTGCGGGACGTGATGATCACGTGCCCAGGGCCGGTGGGGACGAGGTCCCAAATCTGGTCGGGCTCGTCCGCGCCATCCAGGATCAGCAGCCAGCGGGAGAAAGGATTGCCCCGACGCAGCGAATCACGAACGGCACGCAGCCGCTCTCCGTACTCGTCACCCGTGGCCAGGCCGAGTTTGGAAGAGAGTTCGGCCAGTACGCGGCGGTAGGTGACCCTGCTCTCCGCGTTGACCCACCACACCACGTCGTACTCGGATCCGAACCGGTACACGTACTCGGCCGCCAGCTGGGTCTTCCCGACCCCCGACATGCCGTGCAGCGTCAGCACGCCAGCGCCCGACTCGCTGCCCTGAAGCAAGTGGTACGCGTCGTTCAGCAGCGGCTCGCGCCCCGTGAAGCGGGTGTTGCGGCGCGGTACGCCGCCCCATACCTCGGACAACGCGCCGGGGAAGCGGGGGCCGCGAGAGCTGTCCACCGACGGACGAGCGTCGGTCGGCAGGTCGAGCCTGTCCAGCAGTCGCCGCTCCGCCTCGTCCTCGCCCATGTTGGTCAGATCGACCGGCGCCAGCACGGCGATGGCCGAGGGCACGGACGCGTTGGTGACCGACACGGCGGCGAACCGGGAGCGGTCCGGCGCCACCACCTCCTGCAGCGCCGCATTCCACTCGTCGAAGGTCCGGGGGCCCATCTGGAAGTACCGTTCACTGACCAGGATCAGGACCCGGCCCTCCGCCAGGGAGAGACCGCGCAGGAGGTCCACCAGGGTCTCCTCCGCCGGGGAGTCCCAGCGGACGTACACGACCCGGACACCCCGCCGCTCCAGCCTGTCCCCGATCCACGCCGCCCAGGCCCGGTTGAACCCGGCGAAGCTGATCGTGACGGTCTGCCTCGCGGCCCCCCTCTCGGTTGCCCTGACCGGCGTACGAGTTTCAGACATGCGACGGCCTCCACGCGTAGTCATAAAATCCTAGAACCTCGATGCGGCCCTGGGGAGTCCGGCGACTTCGGAACCAACACCTCGACTCGTCGATCTTCGCGCAGCGGGGCCTGAGAAGTCGTCATTTCAGTGCGATTCCCTACGGGGCTGACGCTGTGTCCACAGCGCGCGTACCGCCTTCACGTACGCCTGCGCGCGCGCCGTATGCCCTGGGGGCGCGGGATGCGCGGCGAGCCGTTCATGGGCGGCAGCCATCTCGTCAACGAACCGCCGTCCCACCGCCGTCAGCTCGGGCGAGGCGACAAGCGCGGGCAGAGCCGCCCCCACCTGGGCGTGGTAGCGCGCGTGCTGCGCCCACGCGCCCTCGCTCCGCGCCCGCTCCGCGGTGAGCGCCCGGCGCTGGAAGAAGTCCGCGAGAGCCAGGTGGGAATAAGCGCCCTGGAGGAGGCCGTCGTACGGGCGGGGGTCCGGGCGCCAGGGGGCGAAGTAACGGGCCGCCGGGCCCGCCCGGTGCAGCTCCACCATCTCGCTCAGCGCGGCCAGTTTGGTGTGCTGGAGCTCGTGGACGAGGGTAGCGGCGAAGGCCACCGGGGTCACCGGGGCGCTGCTCAGCAACGCGCCGAACGCCTCCCGCCGGGTGCCGCTGCAGCTGCCCCGGCCGCCCGCTCCCGGCGGCATCTCCAGGGGCACCAGACAGCGCAGCAGCGCGAGCGCCTCCGTGAGTCGGCCCTCGCCGCCCGTGCGCAACGCGGCGGCCGTGCCGGACCAGCTCTGCAGCCACCGCTTGCGTTCGGCGTCGTCCGGGGCCGCCGGGCCGCTGAGCGCGTAGTGGTCGGGTTCGTGGGGCGGGACGCGGTAGGGGTCGAGATCCTCCAAGGGCATGGGCGCGGCACCGGGAACCAGACCGGGCAGAGCGTACGCCGAGGTCCAGGAGCGCGAGCCGGACCAGGCGCCGTTGTCGCTCTCCAGATGGACGGTGACCTGACCGCAAGTCATATGTCCTTTCTCGTAGGTCACTTGGACCGGCGAGTTGCCGAGCTCCGTGGTCCGCAGTGCACCGAGCGACGGAAGGACCAGGATCCCGTCCCGGGCGGTGAGCTCAGTCGTGAACGGGATTCCGGCGCGGGCCGCGGCCACCGCCGCTACCGCACTGAAGTAGGCCATATCGAGGGCGAGTTCACGGCGCTGTCCGCCGGTCCGGGGGCCGGTGCGAGGGTCGAGGCCGGTCAGGCAGCGGCGGGCCCAGGGGCCGAGCAGCGGATGGCGAAGTCTGGTCCGGGCCGGCGAGCCCGAGGGGGCGGCCCGGTCCGCCGCCGCCAGCAGCGCCCAGTCCTCCCGCAGCCTGGCCTTCGCCACCGGCGGGCAGAGCGCCGGGTCCGCCGCCTCCGCCGCGTCCAGTACCGCGCGCAGCAGGAGCAGCCGCCGGGTGTCCTGGTCCCGGACCAGCAGGGCGAGCGTGTCGGCGCCGCCCTCCGTACGCCCGAGTTCGGCGAGGGCCGGGCCCGGGACCGCCGGAAACATCACGGGGTGCCCCCTTCGCGAGCTGCCGGGGCGGGTGCCGCTTCCACGGCGAGCCGGCCGGCCACATGTCGGATGAAACGCTCCAGGTCGGCGCAGTACACCGAGGGATTGCGGAAGCCGTGTCCGGCCCGGTACCGGTGCGCGTAGTGGCCGCCGCCGCATACGGCCAGCAGCGGACAGGCCCGGCAGTCGTCCGCCAGGGCCGCCGCGCCGGCCTGCCGGGCCGCGACCCCCGGGTGCCGTAACGCCTCGTCGAATGTGTGTCGGAAGACGTCCAGGCCGGTCCACGCGGCGCCCTCGTACGCCGACTTCAGCGAGTCGACCAGCTCGATCGACCCGTCCGTCTCCACCACGAGCGCGTCGAAGGGGGCCAACCCGAGGGACTCGGTGGCCGCCGGCAGCCCCACCAGCAGGGCCAGACACTCCTCGAAGAGCCGTACCCGGGTCTCCCGTCGTCCGGCCGACCACCAGCGGTCGAAGACGGCGCAGAGCCAGTCGCCGTAGGCAGTATCGCCCCAATGCGGTGGCAGTGCCGACCAGTTGCCGTGCGGGAGCAGTAGGTCGAGTGCCGGCGGGCGGAGCTCCAGCAGACCGTCGTACGTCTCCACCGGGTCCAGCGTCGGGTCCACGACCGTCAGGATGCCGGCGTACGACTCCGGGAACCGGTCGGCGACCAGGCGCACCCCGCGCACCGCGGTGGGCCAGGACGGGCGGTCGGCATGGTCGACGCGACGCGCGTTGTGCCGGGAACGGCCGCCGTCAAGGCTGATGCCGATCTGGATGCCGTGCCGGGCCAGGATCGTGAGGCGGTCCTCTGTGAGCAGGGTGGCGTTGGTCTGGACGGTGGCGCGGACGGCACATCCGGAGGGGACGCGGGCGCGTACCGCGTCCGTGAAGCGGCCGAGGGTGTCGGCGCCCGCCAGCAGCGGCTCTCCGCCGTGCAGGACCAGGGAGACCGTGGTCAGGCCGTGGGTGCGGGCGTGTTCGGCGATGCGGTCGGCGGTGCGGGCCAGGACGGCGGGTGGGGCGGCGGCCGGGCGGGCACGCCAGGTGCTGTCCGGGCCCTCGTAGAGGTAGCAGTAGGTGCAGGCCAGGTTGCAGCGGCCGTGCACCTTCACGATGAACTGGCGGAAAGGGTGACCGGTCGTAGACACTCCAGCACCCCCATGCCGTACGCCTTTCCACCCGTATCAGGCCGCATTCCCGGTCGGAGAACGGACGCAAACCCGACGCGATCGAAGTCGCCCATTTCTGATGCCCTTTGACCGAATGCGACCGCCTTTCACTGCGCCAAGTGGCGCACAGCGCACGCTCCGTGTGGTTCACATCGCGTTGTTGAAGCCCCAGAGCATCTCGCTCGGCCGTTCCGCCCGTTCGCGCAGGCCGTCCAGCACCTCGCGCAGGACCGGATGCTGAACGGTTCTCAGCTCCTCCAGGTCCAGGTCCAGCAGCTCGGGCAACGGCTCACCCGTCACCGACGACGCCTCGTCCCGTCCGCTCATGTCCCCGTTCCTCTCCCTCGGCCGATCCGTGGGTGGCGGTCACTTCAGTTCCGCGAGCCGCTCCGCCGTGTCGTGCGCCGTCGGCTCCCCCATGCCCAGCGTGCCCTCCGGCAGCCGCGACCACTCCGTGCGGGCGGCCCGGTAGGCCTCGCGAGCGGCCCGTGGACGTGCGGCCGCCTCGTAGGACATACCCCGCCAGTGGTGCGCCTGAGCACCCAGCACCACCGCTTCCTGGCGGCGGCGTTCGGTGCGGGCCTCCTCCTCCGCCTCGCGGGCCGACTCGGCGGCAAGCCGGAACGCGTCCACCGCCTCGTCGAGCCGGGTCGGACGGCCCAGGCTTCGGTAGGCCTCGTACTGCGCCTGCCCCAGATCCAGCCGGCAGCGGGCGGCCAACAGCGGGTCGTCCGCGGAGGATGCCGCGTCCGCCGCGAGCCCGAAGAGGTACTCCGCCTCCCGGAGGTCGACGCGGTCGCCGCGCAGCCGGTAGCGCAGGATCAGGGCACGGCCGAGCAGCAGCAGCCGGTGACCGAGTTCCCGGTTGCCCGTGGAGGTCTCCCGGCGGCAGTCCCGCAGCACCCGGATCGCCTGCGACAGCGGCGCCCACGCGCGGTCGCCGCTCTCCGAGTCCGCCCGGCGCAGCAGCGCCTCACCCCACTCGGCGAGGACCTGCGGGTACTCGGGGTCGTCCCGCGGCATCTCCGCCGCCGAACTCGCGAATGAGGCGGCCGCCTCCTGGAGTTCGCGCGGGTCGCCGGTCTCGGCGGACCGGGCGACCCGGATGCGCCCGGCCCGCAGATGCAGGGCGGCTCGCTGGCCGCGCTTGCGGGTGGCGGCCAGTGCCTCGTCGACCCGGTCCTGGGCCTCGTCCAGGGCGGCGCCCGCGCGCAGCAGGGCGTCCACCAGGTCGAGCCGTACCCTGACCCGGTCCGGGGCCTCCGGATCGGCCTCCAGGGCGTCGCGCAGCGACCGGGAGGCCTGCTCCGCGTAGCCGCGGGCCTGTTCGGGGTCGGTCGTCGCGTCGGAGAGGCGCAGCAGGATCCGGCCGTGGGCGCGAGGCAGTTCGGGCGGGCGGTGCCGGCGGTCCGGCCAGGCGTCGGCGAACGCCTCCAGCATGCCGACCGCGCTCTGCAGCAGCGCGCTGTCGCCGCCGAGGCTCCACTGTGCCTCCAGCGCGCCGACCCGCTCCAACGTCAGCCGCAGCGCCTCCCGCTGATCGAGGTCGGGGGCGCCGCAGGCCACCGCGTACTCCCGGTCGGCGCGGCGCAGCAGGTCGAGGGCGCCGGTCCGGTCGCCGCGCCGCCTGCGGTCGGCGGCTGCGGCCCGCAGCACCCGGGCCAGGACGGCCCGTTCGCGCCGGGCGTGCGGGTGGGCCACGGCCCGCTCCGCCGCCTCCTCGGCCTCGCGCAGCAGCTCGGCGCCGCCCTGCACCTCCCACAGGCGCAGGGTGCAGTGCGCGTACTCCGCCCACAGCTCCGGGTCCGCCCCTACGGGCTCCTCGTGTTCGGTGGCTCCGCGCAGCAGCTGCACGGCGTCGATCAGGTCCTGCACCATGCCCTCGGCGTCGAACCGGGCGAGCAGGCCGCGGGCCCGGTCGACCGCCTGGTGGGTGCGGTGTTCGCCCGGTCGTACGGTGGTGTCGCGGCCGCCGTAGAGGCGGAACTGTTCGGGCAGCGGCATGAAGCGCTCCAGTACGCGGGCGGCGACCTCGGCGAAGGGCTGCGGGACCAGGGTCGCGTCGCCGTTGTCACCGTTGCGCGCCGGGTAGCCGGTGCCCGGCGGGGTGTACGGCCGTCCGGAGCCGCCGTCGCCGAGCTGGGCGAGGGCGAGGGCCGGGAAGTTGGGGCCGCCCTTGCCGAAGCGCTGCTCGATGTACTCGGAGCAGTGCTTGAGGACGAGCAGGGCCTCGTCGCGGCCGAGCGCCGAGAGCAGGGCCTCCTGGACCTCGGGGGCCATCTCGTACCACTGGGTGCCGTCGGCGTGCTGATCGACGTGGTCCTCGCGGGCCCGGGTGACCAGGCCGCCGAGCAGGACCTCGGCGAGTTCGGAGGGGCCGGAGTCGGGCAGCATGGTCCGCTGGACCAGTTGCATCACCGGCAGGCAGAGCGGGGCGGCGGCCAGGTAGACGGCGAGCCGGCCGGCGCTCGGGGAGGCGACGGACTGGAACCTGCTGACCCGCTCGATCGGCGACAGCGGGCGCCCGGCGCCCGCGGCCTGCGCGGGCGGCTGGTCCGCGCGCACCCAGCCCACCGCGCCCGCCACCGGCCCGGCGCCGACCCCGGACAGCAGCCTCGCCCACGCCCCGAGCGCCACCGGCTCGGGCGGCAGCACCGGCACCGGTACGGCGCCCCGCGGTCCGCCCGACGGGGTACCGGCCGGGGTGCGCACTCGCAGCGCGGTGGCGCCGCCCAGCGTCTCGCCGCGGCTCAGCTCGCCGTAGGTCACGGGCAGCCGGGTGCGGCTCCACATCCGCTGCGGCAGCGGCTGGAGCACGGCGACCGGGGCCTGCCGGGAGAGGTGGTGCAGCAGCCGGTGGGCGCGGCCGCTGTGCCACAGCGGACCGGCGCAGTCGCTGATCAGGACGGTGATACGACGTCCGGTCGGGTCGCTGAGGCGGTCGGCGGTGTGCAACGGGGCCGCGTGCACGTCCGCGCTGCGGCTGACCGCCGCCTCGCCGTCGGGGCCGGTGTGCAGATGGCTGATCTGGATGTCACCGAAGGCGCCCAACTGGCCGAAGATCTGGATCAGTTCGGTGAACATGCGGCCCCAGACCCGCATCGACGGGGAGGCCTCCAGGACCAGTTGGAGCCGGGCGTCGCCCCGGGTCACCGCGCGGTACACGGGCAGGATCAGGCCGCCCACGCGCGCGCTGTGCTCTGCGGTCGCCGTCTCGTCCAGGGCGGTGCGCAGGGGCGGCGCGGCACTGCGGTAGGCCTGCAACGGCCGTAAGGCGCGCTGGAGTTCGAGTGGGGCGGGCAGCGCGGGGGCGGCGGGCACACCGACCGGCAGCCCGGTGATCCGGCCGGCCCGCCCGCTGTGCCCGGCACCGTGCTGCCGCGGCACGGCGTACAGGGAGGCACGGCGATCGGCTTCGCCGGCCCCGGAGGCGACCGGTGCCGGCCGCGGAGGCCGGCTCGCGCCCGCCGTGGACGGGGTGTCCCCCCGCGGATCCCTCGGCGGTACGGCGGTCCCCTTCGGCAGGCCACCGGCGGGCCCGGGGACCGCCTGCTCCTCCTCCACCCCGACGGCGGGCCGCGCCCACCGGGCCAGCCAGAGGGCGTCGCTCAGCCCCTCGGTATCCGGGTCGAGCCCGACCTCCCGCAGCCGGCGCACGAGTTCGGCCAGCGGGTCACCACCCGCGAGGCCACCCGGCCCGGAGCCGCCGCCGACAGCACCGGGGCCACCCGGCCAGGAGTCCCCGCCGACAGCGCCGGTGGCCTCCCTCCCAGGCGCACCCTCAACAGCACCAGGGCCATCCGGCCCGGGAACCCCGCCGACAGCGCCAGGCCCCTCCCGCCCAGGCAACCCCTCAACAGCACCAAGGCCATCCCGCCCGGGAACCCCGCCGACAGCGCCAGGCCCCTCCCGCCCAGGCACCCCCTCAACAGCACCAAGGCCATCCCGCCCGGGCGCCCCGTCGGGCCTCGCAGCCGGCTTGGGCACGTCCGAGGGGGCCGCCGCCTGGTCGCCGGGGGGCAGACCGGGGCCGACCGGGGCCCGGTGCGGGTCGGGTGGGAGGGGGCCGTGTCGCGGCGCTGCGTCCGGCATCAGCGGCTCACCTCGGGCGGTCGAGCCGCTGGATGAGCAGGTCGGCGAGGCGGTCGCGGCTGGGCGGGGCGGCCGCGTCGGTGAGATAGATGGCGTTCAGCAGCTGGTCGGCGGCCAGCAGTTCGCTGCGGGAGCGCTCCAGGAACCGGCCGATCAGGTCGTCGCCCGCGCGGGCCGCCTCATCGCCGAGGTGGGCGCGGACGAAGGTGGCGAGACGGTTGTGGTCGGGGCGGTCCAGTTCGAGGTGGATGCAGCGGCGCATCAGCGGGGCGGGGAAGTCCCGCTCGCCGTTGCTGGTGAGGACCACGAACGGGAAGGCCCGGCAGCGCACCCGGCCGTCGCGGACCCGGACCTTCGTGCCGTCGGCGGTGAGCACCTCGGCCTCGCCGTCCGGCAGCCGGTCGGCGATCCGCTGGAGCTCGGGTATCTCGAACTCCCCTTCCTCCAGCACGTTCAGAAGGTCGTTGGGCAGGTCGATGTCGCTCTTGTCCAGCTCGTCGATCAGCAGCACGCGCGGGGTGTCGGAGGGGAGCAGGGCCGTGCCGAGCGGGCCCAGGCGGATGTAGCTGCCGATCGCCTCCACGGCCCCCGGGGTGCCGCCGGCCGCGCCTCCCCCACTCTCGGCTTCGCTCGAGCGGGAGGTGCCCCCATCGCCCTGCGCGGCGATCTGGACGTCCTGGAGCCGGGCGATGGCGTCGTAGTGGTAGAGGCCGTCCTGGAGCGCCGAGCGGCTGACGATGGACCAGCGCAGGACGTCGCCCAGACCGAGTTCGTAGGCCACCGAGTGCGCCAGTGTGCTCTTGCCCGCGCCGGGGCTGCCGGTGACGAGGAGCGGGCGGCGCAGATACAGCGCCGCGTTGATCATCTCCAGCTCCTCGGCGCCGGGCCGGTGCAGTTCGGCCAGATGCCGGTTGGCGCCGAGCCTGCGGTCCCGGGAGCCGTCGCCGCCGTCGGCCGCGTCCCGGCCTGAGAAGTCCCGCCAAGGGGGCGGCGAGGGAAGCCTGTTCATGCCGTCGTGGGGTTCGCCGGCGCCTCGGTAGATGAGCCACTCACTGGATTCGGTCATGTCCGGTCCTCGTCGTCACTCGTCCGTCCGGTCCCCACGGCAGCCATCGAACGTGCATCACGTTATCGACCTTCAGGAGACCCCGTAAGGGCCTCACACAGGGCGCGCGAGTTCACGGCGCCTGGAGCAAGTCGCCCGTACCGGGCAGGGGTTGGTGCGGGTCGTCGTACAGGAGGGCGATGTCCTTGGCCCAGAACGCCTCCGTGAGCCCCTCGCGCACGTGTTTGCGCAACCTGTGCACCGATTCGGGCAGCGCCCAGGCGCCGTCCGCGTCGTAGACGGTCATCCTGGCGCCCCGGTGGAACTCCCCGCACACGGAGTCGGTCTGGCGGCTCCAGCGGCGCCACAGCACCACCCCGTACCCCGCCCGGACGATCCGGCCCAGTGCGGTGGCGTCGTCCGGGTAGCGCCGGTCGCCCTGGCGGCACAGCACCGGGACGGTCCCGGGCGCGAGGTCGCGCAGCGCGGCCACGTCCGACACGGGGCGGCGCACCGCGTCGTCGCAGTCCAGTATCTCGGCCCTGGCGCGGTTCTCGGCCCGCTCGCGCCCGTCGTGCACCCGGTGCCAGCGGTCACGGCGGTCGGACTCCTGGTCGTCACCGGGGAGTTCACCTTCGTACCAGTCGGCCTCCGCCGGCAGTTGGTCGCGGTCCTTGCAGCGGACCACGACCGGCCGTTCGACGCCCAGCGGGTCGGCGCCGGGCCGCAGCCGCCACTCGTCCACCGGGAGGTCGAGCAGCAGATGCGGCAGGGCAGCGTGCAGCGGGACGGGCCGTCCGGGCTCGTCACAGCGGCGGAAGGCCTCGGCGAGCGGCTCGGCGACATGGGCGGCGAGGTCGGCGAGCGGGGCGCACTGCCCGTCGTCGAGCCGGGTCGCCTCGCCGTCGGCCCGCACCACCGCGACCGACCAGTCGCAGTGGCCGCGGTTCCAGGCCAGATGCTCCACTTCGAGCAGGACGGACTGGTCATGCGCGGTGCCCGGTGAATGCTCCCGGCCCTGCTCCCCCGCCGCGCCCCCGGTCCGCAGCTCGCCAGGGTCACGACCGGTCCGGTGTTCGCCACGGTCACGACCGGTCCACAGCTCGCCACGGTCACGACCGGTCCGGTGGTCGTCACGGTCGCGGCCGGTCCGCTCGCGCAGCCGGTCGCCGAGGTGCTGGGCGCGCCTGCGGGCCAGCTCACTGCGGTAGTCGCTGTCCAGCCGGGTCGCGGCCTGCTTGATCCACTCCCACAGTGCCTGTTCGGCGTCGAGCACGAAGGGCGTGACCGGGCGCTCGGCGGTCATGACGCGCATCGCGTACTCGACGACGAGCCGGGGCGCGCCGTCGTTGCGCGCGTTCTCGTACAGCGCGCCGAGGCCGTCCCGCCAGCCGCGCGGTGCCGGTGACAGGGTCGGCAGCCGGAAGTTCGGCAGCGAGTGGAGGATGTCGAGCAGGCCGCGCGTACTGTCCGGCGGCGGCAGATCGGCGAGCCGGCCGAGCAACTCCGCCCGCTCGTCCGGGCTCAGGGTGCGGCCCGGGCGGGCGCCGAGTTCGGCCTGGAGGTCGGCCCAGGTGGGGCGCCCGGAGTCGGTGGGCTGCTGGCGGTCGCGGTGGTAGCGGTCGTGGGCGTGGCAGACGGCCTGGTAGAGGTCGTGCTGGTACGGGTCGTGGTGGCGCAGCCCGTGCCGGTACAGGTCGTGCTGCCGGTCGCCCGGCGCCGTGGGCAGGGTGCGCAGCCGCTCGATCCCGATCGACGTGCCGCCCGATCCGTGGTCCGCGCGTGACTTGAGCACGCCGACGACCTCGCCGCGCACCGGGTCGATCACCGGCCCGCCGGAGACGCCGAGCGGCAGGTCGTTCTCGCCGAGGCGCATCTGGGCGCCCGTCGACCAGCCGCCGATGGTTCCGTGCACGGTCAGGAAGCCGTCGAGCGGCTGCGGCTCGCCCTGGAAGGGGGCCCAGCCGGCGTAGAACACCCGGCCCTCGGTGTAGTGCGGCATCGGCCGCTCGGAGACGTACACGCACTCGTGGTCCACCGGCTCGCGCAACCGGACGAGCGCCAGGTCCGGGGCGGGCCAGCTGCCCTGGACGGGGCGGTCGACGTGCTCCGGGAGGGTCGCCGCGACCTTTCCGGGCACCGCGCAGGGCTCCTCGAAGGGACCGGGCTGATAGACCACCGTGACCTCGCCCCCTTCCCCGCCGTGGATCACATGGGCGCAGGTCAGCACCCAGTTCGGCGCGATGAAGAAGCCACTGCCGAGGAACGCCCCGGACTCCTCCGGGGCATACCCGACACCGGTGCGATGGATGCGTACGGTGGCCGCCATCACGAGTTCACGCAGCGCGTGGTGGGCCGGATCCCAGCCGCCGGATGCGCCCCCGTCGTGCCGGTCGGTCATTCCGCGCCCCCGGCCCCGGCTCCCTGGGCGCCCCCGTGCACCGGGGCGCCGCGGGATGCGCCGGAGCCCTCGGGACCGTCGGGAATGCCGGGCTCGGGTGGGCCGCCGCCTTTCCAGCTCAGGGTCACCGTGATGGCCGCCTTCGCCTCACCGTCCGCGAGCAGCCCGACGACCTTGCCGGCCTTCGCGGTCAGCTCGATCCCGAACTCGACGCTCACCTCGTCGGGCCGCACCGCGCGCAACGGCTCGGCGAGCGACCGCGCGACCCCGCCGACCAGCGAGTTCAGACTCTCGACGGTCGCCTCCACGCGCTCCGCGAACCCGGTGTCCGTGAACGACAACTCGCCCGACGGCGCGGTCAGCTCCTCGGCCCCCGAGATCCGCGCCCACACCGGTGTACCGTCCGGCAACCGCACCCGCGCTATCCGCGTAGCGTCCTGCTCCATTCCGCTCCCCCGTTCCCCCGAGCCCCGCGTGCTCCCTACGCCGTACCGTTCGCGGTTTCCCGCCCTTCCCGCACGGGAAGACATCGCCGCTTCAATCCACGGGGAGAGAGTCCTTCCCCCCGGAGGCGAGCCCTACCCTTCACCGACGGCACACCTTTGTCATCGGCCTAGAAGGCTGCTGAAAATCTCGGGTTCTGGCCCCGGCTCGGTGGAGTTGGGGCCAGTCTTGTAGGCATGCAGGGGGAATGGGCCGGGGAG
>NZ_JBEOTA010000052.1:0-34675 GCF_040303265.1 Streptomyces sp. NPDC096040 | reverse complement strand
GACTCGGTGGAGCGGCGCAGTGCGATGCGGACAGTGCGCTGCAGGTCAGTCCACGCCGACGCCCTGTGCCAGCGTCCAGCCTCGCCCCAGTGCCCGGAGGGCAACAGAACCTTCCGTGGCCCAGTTGGGCCCGCCAGGCGTGCCACGCACGCTTCAAGACCCTGTCTGCCACGGCGCTGGGGTCGTCTCCGAACCGAATCCCCTCGCCGCCCATTCAGGTGAAGTGCAGAGAAGCCAGCGCAAGACCCACCGCTACGGCAGCGGCGGCAGCCCGCTGTGCCAGTGGTGCATGGCCCCGGTCATGGAGCAGTGGGGTACGGCCGTGCGATACGTCAGCACCCGCGGCACCCCCGGCCCCGTCGAGCGACGGGGCCGGGGGTGCCGCGGTTCACGGAATGGATGAGGCAGGCGGGGATGCCGGCGCCGGGAGCGCCGCAAACCACTTCGTCGGCCACCCCGGGGACCATGACCCCGACCGAGGCAGGATTTGCGTTCAGACGGCGGTCTGCCGGTTGTGGTGCTTGTTGAGCACGTCCAGCATCGTGTTGAACTCCTCGGGTGCCATCTTGTGGATGAGGAGATGCGCCGCGTCCAACCCGCTGTCGTAGGGGAACGGCTTCCTCGGTTGCCGTTCCGCAGTCTGGTCCTCCGGGGAGGCGTCGTCGTCGGCACGTGGTTCGGGAAGCGTCGCGTTCCGGCCTTCCGGTGACCGGTCGTCCTGCACCGGCAGCGTCGTCACGGAATTATCACGGCGTGATACTTGCCCGGCCTCCGTGGTGTCGTCGGCTGGTGGGTCAGCTGGCGCCGGAGGTGCCGCCGTTTTGCGGCGGTCGGCGGCGGCACGCTCGTCTGCCTTCTTCTTCTGGTCGGCGGGGGAGAGCTTGCCAAGGTTGCGTACGTGCTCCACCGTCCGCTCGCCTGTGACGAGATCCTTCTGCAGTTCCGGTGACAGCTTCAGCAGGGACAGCTTGCTGGAGATGGTGTTCTGGGGGATGCCCAGTCGCCGGGCGGCCTTGGTCTGGCTCCCGTAGTAGGTCACCAGTTGCTGGAGCGCGTGTGCCTCTTCGAGTTCGGTCATGTCGTCGCGGTGGTAGTTCGCGATGAATGCGGCCTCGAGGAGGGATTCGTCGGTGCTGACGCGGGCGTTGTCGACGCGGACGGGGATGGTGGCCAGGCCTACGCGGCGGGCGGCTTCGAGGCGGCGGTGGCCGTCGACTACGACGTAGTGCGCGCCGTCGTCCAGGTCGTCGGTGCGGTCGGGCCGGTCGTGCAGGTATGCCTCGGTCGTCGCGACGACGATGGGCAGGATGACACCGACTTCACGCACGGAGGCCACGGTGTCGTCCAGGTTGCGCAGGTGGTTGCGTGGGTTGTCGGGGTTGTCGCTGATCTGCGTGACCGGCAGATCGGTGACCGCTGCCATCGTGGTGCCGCCTTCGCCGATGGCGTGGCCGAAGACATCTCGTCGGGAACTGCGGGCGCCGGCAGCCGCGCCGAACGCGGTTCCGCTGCCGAGTTGGGCGGCCTTGCTCACGGGGTTGCCTCCATCGCGATCATCCGCATGGTGTTGGCCTGCTTCGAGTGCGGTGCGTACGAGAGCAACGGCTGTTTGACGCGGACCGCCTCGCGTTGTTCCTTGAGGTCGTCCAGGACGGCCAGGACGCGCTGGTCTTCCAGGTTCGCCCACTGGTCCAGGGACGATGTGGCCACGAAGCCGCGCCGGGCGTCGTACTGGTTGACCACCAAACCCATGTAGTCGATGTCGAGACCGAGGTCCTTGCGCAGGTCCTCGATCTGGTCGACCAGCATGCGGTACGCGGTCGCTGAGCTGTCTTCGGCCTGGACCGGGATCAGGACGCCGGAGCGGCCGGGGCGTTCGTTACGGCGCCGGCGCGCGTAGTAGAGGGCCGCGTCCATGGCCAGACCGAGGCTGGGCGGGCAGTCGATGATGATGACGTCGTAGTCGTTCTCGATCGGCCTCAGCGCCCGCTCCAGGGCTACTTCCTTCTGGAAACCGCGCGATTGGGCGGCGGTGAGAGCGAGCCGGGAGTCGAGTACGAACCCGTCGAACGCGCCGGGCAGCACGTCCAGGCGGCGCCCGAACCGTGGGTCTTCGACGGTGACGATCAGGTCGCGCAGATCGCCCTCCGCCTCACCGATCATGTGGGAGACGAGGCTTTCCCGTCCGGGCTGGATCTGCTGGATACCGAGCTGGTCGGACAGGTGGCTCTGTGGGTCGTAGTCGACGACCAGGACCCGCCGCCCGCCGACCGTCGCCCGCTCCAGCAGGTCTTGGACGTCGGCCTTGGTCTTCCCTATGCGCTTGAGGTCGCTGTAGGCGAGGGAGTCGAGGAAGCGGGTGAGCGCGGTGCGGGCGGCTTCGGGCTCTTCGGCGTAGGCCTCTGCCATTCCGAGGGACACGGTCGTCTTGCCGACGCCGCCCTTCTGGTTGGCGTTTATGATCCGCACCGGGTCGGCGGACTGAGCGTCCTGTGGGGAGGGGTGTTCGTCCAGCCAGAGCCTGACGCTCTGTGCGAGGCCCTGGGTGTAGGAGACGGACCGGTCGGCGCAGGTGGCCTTGAGGTCGTCGTACAGGCCCGGGGGCAGCCACGGTGAGAACGACTTGGCGCCTGCCGTGTCGATCTCGGGCAATGGGCGGGTGCTGGCCCGCCAGGAGGTGATGCCGGCTTCGACGGCATCCTGGATGTCCAGGCCGAGTTCGGCACACCGGATCTTCAGTTCGCGTTGGAGTGCCGGGGGGAGCTTGGACGCCACCTTTTCCCGGTCTCCGTCAGGGTATGGAGAGGCCACGACGTCACCTTACTGACTCCTGCTGCTTCTGTGGCACCCGGTTAACGCGCTCTGACAGGGTTTCACCCCGTCAGTGGGTAGCGATTATCACGCCGTGATAGGTCGGGGCAGGCGTAGCAGGGCCGCGCGGATTATCACGGCGTGATAATCCGTCGAAGATCACTTACGTGGGATGCGCACGACCATCCCCAACGCGAAAGGGGACCGGCCCCGCATCTCTGCAGGGCCGGGCACCGATGGTCGGTTCCTCAGGTCGTCAAAACGCGGGGAGGCTGGAGGCTGAGCTTGAGCGGGTGACGGAGCGTTCCGCGGTTGGTCCTGGGTGGAGAGGACTTTGCGTCGGCGGAGGGCCTATTCGATTGCGGACGGAGCCGCTGGCTTGGCACCGTTCGGGACATCGTCCGCGTCTGGATCGTGAACTGAGGAGGCACCCTCGTGGTTGTCATTCCGGGGCGTCGTTTGGCTCTCCTTGGAGGCGGCTTCTCCACCGAGGACGATGGTCTGCTGGATGACTGGGTGCTTGATCAGGTGCGGGCGCCTCGGCCCAAGGTGTGCTTCGTTCCGACAGCCAGTGGCGACGCCCCCGCCTACGTCGAGCAATTCCTCGCGGCATACCAGGCACGTGCCTGCGAGCCCAGTGTCTTGCAGCTGTTTCGGCGGGACCTCGATGACGACGACCTACGAACGTTCCTGCTCTCTCAGGACGTCGTCTATGTGGGTGGGGGCAACACCGCGAACCTGCTGGCGGTCTGGCGTGCGCACGGCGTGGACCGGCTACTGCGCGAGGCCTTCGACCGCGGGACCCTGCTGTGTGGCATCAGTGCTGGCGCCAACTGCTGGGCCGAGGGCTCGCATACCGATTCCTTCGGGCCGCTGACTCACCTCTCGGATGGGCTGGGTGTGCTGTCCGGCTCGGTCTGCCCCCACTACGACAGCGAGCCGGGGCGTCGGTCGTCCTATCAGACGGCCGTGGCAAACCACGCGCTTCCGGCCGGCTGGGCAGTGGAGGACGGCGTCGGTGCCCTCTTCACCGACGGTCAGTTGACGGACACGGTGACTCGCACGCCTCAGGCCCAGCTGTATCGGGTAGAGCCAGACGGGGACAACGGAGTTGAGGAACGAGCTCTTCCATGTCGTCTGCTCGTCCCAGCACATCTGCCTGCTCCGCCCGCGTGAATTTGGTGATGCGAGCGGCCCGGCTGCGGGGCCGGTGGCTCCGTTGGTGCAAGACGAGTCAGCCTTCGGGCTCGCGCTCTACCGCTTCTGGCGGTGGTGACAGTGCGACATCGGTGAAGACAGGCATGCCGAGCACGACCTCAGTCGGACAGCGCGACCGGGGACCACATGCCGAACCACTGCTCGGCGCCCCAATCCTCATACCGTTGCACCTCGGTGAACCCCAGCTTCGCCGCGAGGCGCATCGAGCGTTCGTTGACGGTCTGTGTGGTGAGCACCACCGGCTCGCCGGGCAGCGCTCCGGCGCACCAGTCGAGTGCCGCCACGCACGCCTCCGCGGCGTACCCATGTCCCCACGCCTGCGGCAGGAACATGTAGCCGAGCTCGGCCTCCGAGGCCCCGGGGCGGACGTGGACCGGATGCTCCGGATCGCGCCGGTCGAGCGTGACGATCCCGATCATCGCCCCGTCGAGATCGACCACGAAGAGGCCAGGGCGCCGCCTGGGCGCCTCGGGCACCGCACGCTCGAACTCGTCACGCTGTCGAGGGCCACCGATGTAAGTGCCCACCTCGGGCGAGGTGAACAACTCGATGACCGCCGCACGGTCCCGGGCCTCGGGCTCACGGAGCACGAGCCTCTCGGTCATGATCGGGGCAGGTGGCCAGGCAACGGGCCCTAACTCAGTCATGCAGGCCAGCCAATCAGCAGGCTCGGCAGCGATCAAGGCTCGCGGACCGGTCAACTCGCCTGTCCGGGTCCGTCCTTGGACGTCGGAAGGCACCACAGTCGACCGCCACGTTCCTAGTCCGGAAAATGGAGAGCTCAGGGACGGCATCCAGGTGCAGGAAGCCGAACGACACCAGCTCGATTCGTGGGGTGCCGGCGTGGTCCGGGTTGCGGGCCGTCGTGTCAGCCATGGTCGCTGCCATCCGTCACGGGTGGGTGTAGCGGATCGGTTTGCCGAGGCTGCGGGCGTAGTCGATCTCTCGGCGGGTGCTGGCGCCGATGTAGCCGCCGGGGTTGACGACCAGGACGTCATCGGCGAGGTCGATTTTGTGCAGGTGCAGGGTGTCGAGCATCCGCTTGACGCGGTCGGCCTGCTCGGGGGTGGCCCACAGCGGGTGTGGCTGCTTGAGGTTGCAGCCGAGGGTGAGGACGATCCGGCCAGCGGCCGTCTCGTACAGGGCGGCCTCGGCGAGCTGTTCCCAGAAGCGGGTGGATCCGCACAGGACGACGATCGGCGGGCGGGAGGTGTCGCTGGTGCTGTGCATGGGGTCCCTTCATGTGGGGGCGCTGGAGACGGAGGGCGGCCCACCGTGCATGGGTGGGCCGCCCGTAGCGGTCAGGGGTTGAGCTGCCGGAGGGGCGGGACGGCCTGGACGCTGGCGCAGTCGACGGGGGTGTCGGTGAGGTGCGGGGAGCGTCCCTGGGTGGGCGCGAGGTCGGTGAGGATCTCGACCATGACGTCCTCGGTGTCGAGCGTGATGTCGACGTAGCCGCGCCCGCAGGTGCAGGGGACGATCAGGGTCAGGACGTCGGTGGCGCCTTCGCGTTCGGTGATGCGGAGAGTGTGGTGCAGCCACGCACCGCCGTCCAGCCAGGCGACCGCGGCAGGTTCGAGACGGCGGCCGCCGTCGGCGGCGACGGACGGGTAGCCCCGCCAGTCGACCGCGTCGACCACCTGGGCGAGGGTGCCCGCGTAGGCGTAGTAGACGTGGTGGGCGGCCGCCGTCGCGGCGTCCTCGCGCTGCTCGTCGTCGTCCGGTCCGGCCGTGTCGGCGGCGATGTCGAGCAGGACCGCGAGGGGGCTGTCCGGGGCGTAGGGCAGGGTGCTGGTCATCGTGTCTCCGATCGGGTGGCGGTGGTGCGCGGGGAGCGGCGCCGGGGGGCGCGCAGCGCGAGGGCCAGGACCTCGCGGTTGCGCTGCTGCTGTTCGGGGGTGAGCGGCGGGTGCGTCGGCCCGTGGCGATGCCAGCACAGGGAGGCCGGCGGCTCCGGGTAGGCGAGAGCGCGGTCGGTGTCGCGGGGAGTGCTGCTCATGGATGAGCCCTCCGTGCGGAGTGATCGAGCAGGGGTCAGGCGTGGTCGCCGATGCGGCTCTTGGAGGACTTGGGCTGGGTGTCGGAGGCGAACCGTCCGAGCCGCGCCTCCGTGTGGTTGGCGGCGATCCAGTCCTCTGCGCACGTCTTGTGCACGGCCTCCGGCGTGGGAGCGCCTCGGTGTCGGGCCGCCGCACAGCACGCACGGCTTGTCCTGCCAGTGGTCGAAATGGCGGGCGTCCCGCCAGTCCAGGAGAGCGCCGGGCTCCGGGATCAGGCCCGGCTCGAACGGCGCCGTCCTCCTGACGGTCATGCGGCGTTGCCTGGCTCGGCAGTCCGGTGCCGGCGGGCCTGTTCCTGGTCGGCGAGGACGTCAATCCAGTCCGGTCCGAGCCGGGCGGCCAGCCGGGTACGCAGCTGGGTGCGCTGCCGGGGCGTGGTGCCCGCGATGATCCCGACCGGGGTCATGCTCCTGTTCACCAGCGCCCACAGGAGGCAGTCGGGAGCCAGTGGGCAGCGGGAGCAGGCGCGGCGGGCCTGCTCCAGCTCCGGCGCCTTGCGGGCATAGTCGCCACGCTCGAAGTCGAACGCCTCCGGCTGGCGCTGGCAGCGGGTGAGGGTCGGGCTCTGAGGCCGGGGGAAACGCGGGTCCTCCGTGCCGTGACGGTAGATGGTCATGCGGCCGGCCCCCACAGGTGCGTGCCGGGGCGGCCCTGTCGGCGGCCGTTGACGGACGGCACGGTGACGTCCGCGCGGCCCGCGACGGCGATGGTGCCGGTGTGCTTGCCCGCGTACAGCGCGGTGTCGGCGGCCCGCTGCAGCGTGCTCAGGTCGCGGGTGCCGATCGCGTCAGGGGTGGCCGCGCCGACGGAGACAGCGACGTCGACGGTGCGGCCGTCGTCCAGGATGACCGGGGTGTGGAGCATGCGGAGCAGCTGCTCGAAGCGGCGGCCGCGGGCGCCGGCCGCCAGCTGCACGACGACAGCGAACTCGTCACCGCCGAGGCGGCCGGCGGCGCCGTGCGGGCCCGCCCACGCGGTGAGCCGGGCCGCGGTCGCGGCGAGGACGGCGTCTCCGGCGGGATGCCCGAAGGTGTCGTTGACTGCCTTGAAGTGGTCGACGTCGACCAGGACCACGACCGCGGTGTCGCCGTGGCGGGCGAGGATCCGGCGGGCGCGGGCGGTGTAGGTGTCGCGGCGCAGCAGGCCGGTCAGCGGGTCACGGCGGGATGCGGCCAACTGCCGGTGGAGCGTGTACGCGTGGACGGTCCAGCCGGTCAGCGGCAGGGCGGCGGTGGTCACCAGGAGGGCGCGTTGCCCGAGGCGGGCGTGAACGCGTAAGGCGGGGTTCATACTTGGGCTCTCCCTCTCGTTTCGTACGGGGTGGGATGGGCCCGGGGCAGGCGCATGTGTTTGGACGCCAGGTGCCTGCCCCGGGGCGGATCTACAGGGCGAGGCTGGCGGCGGCGAGCGCGAGCAGAGCCAGCGCGAGCAGGATCAGGTCGACCGCGCGCCGGAGCTGGGTGAACTTGGCGACGGCGATCCGGGACAGGACACGGATGCGGGCGGCGCGGGTGTCGCCGGTCATGCTCGCGAGGATCAGCGAGTCGTCCAGCAGGCGTGCCCAGTAGGGGAAAGAGGCGCGGTCGCGGCCGGACAGGCGGGGCCGGACGACCAGGAGCAGGAGCACGGCCGCCAGGGCGAGGATGGCGAGTTCTCCGGCCACGGCGGTCAGGACCGGCAGGTGGTCGTCGATGGTGGAGCCGAGTCCGGCGAGGACGGCACCGACGAACGCCAGTAACAGCGAGGCATTGCTGTCGGTGCGGGTGATCTTTGCGTCGGTGTCGCGGACGGCGTCGTCCAGGGCCTGGTCCAGGGTGTACGACGTGGTGAGGGGCTCGGTGTCGGGCAGGATCGTCACGGACGGATGTCCTCTCAAGGTCAGGCGGCGAGCCGGTGGGCGGCCGCGGGCAGGGTGTAGCTGGTCGGGTCGGCCGGGGTGCCGTCGTGGCACTCCAGGCAGCTGCCGATGGTCTTCAGGGGGAGGCAGTAGACGTACCTGCGGTGGCACTCGGGGCAGGTCTGCCGGGCGGCCATCGCCCGGTCAAGGGCCCACTCCTGAGCGAGGGTCGGCACCCGCTTGGGCACGGCCTGGTGGACGTCGTAGAGGTAGCCGCGCAAGGGGTGGGTGCACGACCACTGCGGGGTGTAGCGGCAGGGGGCGCAGCGCAGGATGCCGACCGGATCGTGCCCGCCCTTGCTGAGGTTCTGGTCCCGGAGCTGGCGGCGGGTCAGCAGATGGTCGGGGCAGGCGCCCCGGTCGTACTCCGGCAGCCCCTGCGCCCCGCGCAGTAACCGCACGACTTCGTGACGGCGGCGGCGCTTCCTGGTCCGGGGCATCACCGGATCCAGGCGCCGGGCAGCTGTGCCGGGCGGTGCGGGTAGCGGGGGCCGGGGCGCTGCGGGCGGGGCCGGCCGATCCGGCGGCGCGGGCGGGGAATGAGCACGATCGGGTTCCTCCGGGCGTCGGTGAACAGGCCGCGCCCCCACCGGCGTGAGGGTCGGCGGGGGCGCTGGGTGGTGACGGGTCAGGGGTGGGCGGGGGCCGTGTGTGTGCGCTGTATGCCGGGCGTGGTCGGCGCGGGGGTGCTGTGGCACGGGCGCGGCTGCTGCGGCTGGTCGGGGGCGCCGTGCAGGTGGCTGCCGAGCCAGTAGCCGATCAGCAGTCCGCCGATGCCGTAGACCTTGTGCCGGTTCGCTTTCCACCAGGTCGGCGGGGTCGGCTCCGTCAGCACGCCTATGACGGCCACGAGTTCTCCGTTCTGTTGAGGGATGGGAGGGGTGGTGCGTGAGTGCCTGTTCCTGAACCGTCGGGCTTAGGCCGGCCAGCCTCGGGAACCCGGGTGGGCACTGAGTGTCGACGGTGGCGGAGAGCGCGATGGTGCATTCACCCGAGGAGGACTACGAATCGTTGAAGGGAGCCAGCCCGCAGCTGGCGGAGCGGGCGCGGGACGTCACGCGCGGCTTTCTGCTGGTCCTCGCGCCGGATGGCGGCCCGGAGGCGGAATCGGTGCTGCTGGCGGTGTCCGAGCTGGTGACCAACGCGGTGCGGCATGCCGGCGGGGTGACCGGGTTCGGACTGCGGACCGGTGAGGGAACGGTGACCGTATCGGTGGAAGACGCCAGCTGCCGGCCGCCGCGCCCGTGGACGGAGGATCCGACGCAGCCGGGAGGATTCGGTTGGTTCCTGGTGCAGTACCTGGCGTTGGATGTGCAGGTCAGCGTCGGTCCGAGCGGGAAGACGGTGTCGGCGGTGCTGCCGTTGTCCGCGTGAAGCACCTGGATGCTCCAGGCCGGGCGGCCTGTCCGGTCCTCGCCCGCCCGCCGGGTCAGGGGGCGAGGGCCGGGCGGGGTGCCCGGATCAGCGGCTGTCGTGGCGGCTGCGGTTGACGGCGACCATGCCCTTGGCTGTGTTTGTGGTGGTGGTGCTGAGGTCCTGGTGGACCGGGCCGGAGTAGTGGTGGTGGTGCTCGGTGTGGACGCTCTTGAGGCGGCTCAGCAGGGCGCTGGCGGCGAGCAGGATCCCGACCGGGGTGAGTCCGCCGATGGCGAGGTTGACCGGGTCGACGCTGCCGAGCGTCCACAGGACAAGGCAGCTGATCCCGCCGACGGGGACCGAGGCGACGCTGCCGGCGAGCATGACACCGCTGATGTCGGTGGCGCGCTGGCTCATGGGCGGGCGGCCCGGCTGCGCGACGGGCGGGGTGGTGCCGTACGCGGGCAGCGGGGTGTTGTCCCGGTAGGACGTCACGGCCGGGACGGTCGGGGTGGTGCCGGGGCTGTAGGCCTCGGTGATGAGCCGTTCGGCTTCGGCGGCCTCGGTGGCCGGGGACAGGGGGCGGGCGGTGGGGTCGTATGTCACGGCGGTTCTCCATCCGGGGCGGGAACGGGTGCGCCCTCCCCGGCCGGGCTGGCGGGGAGGGCGCAGGAGGTTGGGGGTCAGGCGTTGTTGAGGGACTTGATCGCTTCCAGTGCCTGGCGGGCTGAGGTGACCGTCGGTGTGCTGTTGCCGGACGCGGCCCCGCGCTTGCCGCCGCCCTTGTTGCCGCGGCGGCGGGAGCGGCCGCCGCTGTCGTCGCCGTCGTCTTCGTCGGGCTCGGGCCAGAACTCGCCGGGCCGTACGGGTTCGTTCCAGTCGAACCACAGGCCGCGCTTGGTCAGTTCGCTGATCTCGTAGTCGGTGAGCCGGTTGACCTGGTCGGGGAAGATGCCGGACAGGTCGGTGTCGAAGTCCGCGAACAGCGACCGCATGAGCACGGCGCGGCCGTTGTCGAGGACGATGACCGCGACTCCGCCCGTGCTGACGCCGTTCTCGGGGTCGGCCTCGCCGCGCATGGCCCGCTCGATCGCGGATCCCTCACTGCGGGAGTAGCGGGCCGGGATGGTCGGCACCTCGTAGGGGTTCTCCATGGTGCCCTCGGCGGCTTTGCGGGTGGCGCCGGGCGAACCCATGTTGAAGATCACCGGCCGTGAGTTCTGCCGGAGGTTGTCCTTCATGTCCGTGCTGAACCCGTTGTGCGCGAACGGCGACTGGCCGGCCGGGTTGAAGCCGACGCCGTACTTCAGGCCGGTGACCGTGAGGTCCTCGCCGTCCTTCTGAATGAACTCGCCGAAGTCCCCGTCCTGCGCGGCGGTCATGAACTCATCCGCGTACACGTTCAGCTGCCGGTAGGGGCAGCGCGGATCGCCGGGCTTGTAGTCGTGCGGCTGGCCGTCGTGCGGCCAGGGCATCTCCGCCCGGATCTCGCACAGCGCCTTCGCCGCGCGCAGCTGGCGGGCCATCCACAGCGCGTTGGAGCCCTGCCGGTCGATGTACTTGCCGAGGACGGTGGTCTTCTCGTCTTTGCGGACGGTGGACAGCCACACCACCTGACCGGCCAGGGACTGGGCAGCCATGTTGATCGCGAAGTACTGGGTCTTGCCGGACCGGCTGACGCCGAGGACCAGGCCGTGGGAGGCGGCGTTCTTGTCGTGCTGGAACACCATGTTCTTCACCGGCTGGCCGGTGATGGTGAACCCGCACACGAACATGCCCTTGGCGTCCGGGGTGAGCAGCTCGCGGGTCGCGGTGAAGACCTGCGACAGCGGCGGCTGGTCGAACGCGCTGATGAGGAATTCGGCCCCGTCGATGAGGACGAATACGCAGGAGTCGTCCTCGGGCAGGTTCAGCGCGCGGCAGACCTTGGCGAGGTCGATACGCGGTGTCTCGGTGGAGTCGGTCATCCTGGCCCGGTAGAAGGTCACCCCGCGTTCCTTGTCGCGGCTCTTGTGGACCAGTTCGGAGCCGGGGGCGCCGCCCTTGGGTGCGGCGACCCGGTCGGCCCACTCCTCACGGGCGGTGGGTGCGGTACGGCGCCGCGCGTTGGCGTCGGGAGTGATGTGGACTTCCATCCATCCCGGGCCGCCCTGCCGGCCGCTCTGGACGGCGATGTCCGCGAGGACGACGTCCTGGGAGTGCACACCGAACGCGGCGGCGACGGCGGCCTCCGTGAGCCCGGTGATGGGGCGGCCGGTCTCCAAGGCGCGCAGCAGGAGGGTCAGGTCGTGGGGCATGCCCGGGTGGGGGACGGCCTTGACGATGTGGGTGCGGGCGGGGTTCCCGGCCTGCTCCCACAGCATCCGTGTCTCGCGGGTGAGCAGGTTCGCGCCGTCGTCCGGCTCGGCGAGGACCGGCTGCTCGGGCTCGGTCGCGGGCGCCAGCTGCGGGGCCGGGGTGGCGAGGGCGGGGCGGTGGCGGCCGCGGGCGTGCCGGGAGAACGGCATCACCAGGCAGCCGGCCGCCGCCCATCCGGCGGCGAGCAGTCCGTCCATCCAGTACGGGCCGAAGCCCGGGGTGTGCCCGGCGGCGACGTCGACGGCGGCGGCCAGGACCAGCGGAGACCAGCGCAGGATCTTGCGTCCCGCTCCGGGTCCATCACTCTTGGCGGCCAGGAACCAGCCGCCGATCCCGGCCGCGCCAGCCAGCTGCACGACCTGGTTGACGGGGCTGTCGGGGTAGAGGTTCGGGGCCACGGCCAGCACAGGCGCGGCGAGGGTGTAGGCGAGGCGTTCGAGCGTGACACTGCGCGGCGTGGTCACCGGATCTCCGTTCGGACAACAGGCACGGGCGACCCCACTGGTGTGCGGGGCCGCCCGTGGCGGGGGTGGGTTGGGGTAGTGGGATCAGCGGTTGAAAAAGCCCGGCTTGGGGGTCTTCTCGCGCCGGTTGGAGCGGAGTTCGTCCAGGCCGGCGTACAGCTTGGAGTGGGTGGTGCGGGCGCTGTAGGCGAGGTCGGCGGTCTCCTGCGCGGTGCGCTGGAGCTTGTGCACCTGCTGGCCGGCCCCGCCGAGTGCGACACCGACGTTGGAGGCCAGGTCCACGTGTGTCGGGTCGAGGCCGGCGTTGGCGATGTCGGCGGCGACGTCCTCGGCGAACTGGGCGTTCCCCTTGATGCTGCGCACCAGGGTTTCCAGTTCGCTGCCCGCGCCGTCCAGGGCGGCGGCGAGGGCGCCGAGTTTGGCCTGGACGGCCTTGTAGCGGTTGTCGTCGTCGGCCGGAACGGGCGCCGGGCTCGCGGTGTTGCTCGGTTGAAGGTCGCTCATCAGGGTCCTTGTCTGTGCTCAGTCGTGGTGAGCGGCGGCCGACGCGAACGTGAGGCCGGCGTCTTCCTTGGCGGCCATGTCCTGGCCGTAGACGCGCGAGACGATCTCGGCGGCGAGTTTGGCGGCCTCCACCGCCAGGCTGCACTCGGTCGCGCAGACCTCGGTCTGCCGCTTCATGCGGCCCGCGGCGTCGGCGAGATCGGCGATCAGGTCGGTGACCGCGGTGTCGATGTTGTGGTCACCGACCAGGTCGGCGGCCATCTCCCGCAGGGCGTCGGCGACCTTGTCGAGTGCCTCCATGAGGGCTTCGGCCCGCTCCTGGTCGGCGGCGGCCTGGATCGCGATGTTCACCATCCGCACCAGGAAATCGTCGAACGTGATGTCCGTGCGGTGCTGAGCGGCCAGACCGCCCTGCCCGGACGGCCTGGTGACTTCCGTGCTGCTCACGCTGGTAGTGCTCCCTTCGCTGCTGACAGGTCGTGTGGTGCCGGGCCGCTTGATCTCCTGCTGCGGGACGGACGGATCACGCCGCTTCCTCGAGGCGCGCGGCAGGCCGGCGCGGCGGGCCCGCCACGTTCCGAAGGGGTCGCCGGGGTCGTCGACGATGACCGCGTCGACCACGTCGTCCTCGCCGGGCGGGGGAGTACCGGTCCGGGCCGGCCGGCCGGGCCATTCCGCCGTCGGCGGCGTACGGTCCCGGCCGAACGGACTGCCGGCCCCGCCCGCGCCGCCGCTCTTGCCGCTGTCCTCGCCGGGCCCGGGCTTGTCGAAGAGGTCCCGCCAGGACCGCTTCCCGTGCCTCGTGTGCGGGCCGTCGCCGGAGCCGTCGGAGGGCCCGTCCTGGGCCTTACCGGCTGCGTCCGGGCCAGGAACACCCGCGCCGCCCGCAGAGCCGTCTGACGGGCCGCCAGGCGGCTTTTCCTGCGCGTTCGGCGGGGTCTTTGCCGTGTCCTTGTCCTGGGGCTTGGCCCCGCCGTCCTCCGGTTTGCGGTCCGTGTCGGTGTCGGCGCGGCGCTTGTCCCAGCGTCGCTGTGCCTCCTGTGCCACGGCGTCGCCGAACGTCGTACGGCTCGCGCGGTCCGCTGCCCTCGCAGCGTCTTTCGCGTCCCGCTCGCGTTGGCGTTCCTTCTCCTTGCGGCGGGCGGCTTTCTCCTTACGGCGCCGCGCCCTCTCCTGCGCGCCCCGCCTCAGGTCGCGGTCCTTGGTGCGGTCGGCGAGGCCGGCGGCCTGCCGGTCGGCGGCTCGCTGCTGCCGGGCGGCCTGGCGGGCGGCCCGGCGGGCGGCCCGGCGTTCCTGCCGGCCGCGGGCCCGTTCCGCGCGCGGGCTGGCCGCCGTGTCCCGGCCCGAGCCGCGCCCGTCCCTGGAACCGCCGCCGGGCCCCCGGCCGCCGGAGCCGTTCGACCCGCCGGAGCCGGAGCCCTTGCCGCCGTTCTTCCGGCCGCCGCCTGCTCCACCGCCGGAACCCCGACCGCCGGAGCCGCTGTTCCCACCGGAACCCCGGCCGCCCGAGCCCTTGCCGCTGCCGGGGCCCTTGCCGCCGGAGCCGCTGGAGTTGGGCCCGGCCGTACCGCGTCCGGCTCCGCCGCCGGGGCCGCGGCCGCCGCCGGGCTTGCCGCCGCCAGCTCCGGACGATCCGCCGGAGCCGCGCCCCGAACCGGACCCGCCTCCCCGGCCGGCCCCGCCGCCGCGGCCCTTGTCCGCACCCAGCCCGGATCCTGACCCGCCCGCCCGGGCGGCCTGCGCTTTCAGGTGGGCGGCACGGAGTTTGTTGTGCGCCTCGGCGAGGCTGGTTTCACGGGACGTCCGCGCTTCCAGGAGCGCGACTTGCCGCGCTATTTCCGCCTCACGGAACGCGGCTTCGCCGTCGTGCCGCTCCCTCGCGATATGCAGCCGGAGTTCCAGCCAGTCACCGAGACGATCGGCGAGAGAACGAGGCTGCTCATATTCACCTTCCTCGTATTCACCCTCGTTCTCACCGGACAGATCGGGGGCCGGAATCCCCTCCGAACGCAGAGAATTCATCGGGTCAGGCGAAGCCGGAATGCGGGGGATTTCCAGCGTGGTCTCCTCCTCGGATTCCGGAGAAATGTCCGGAGCGGGGAAAAGACGGCCGGGGTCCGCGAGGTCCGGCGGGCGGTTCAGCACCGTGTCCGGAGCGGGGAAATTGATCAGCCGTCCAGCGCTCTCATCGTCCTCCGACACGGCTCACCTCCAATCTCGATCAAGGCTTGACAGCGGGTCACCGCCTCGCGTACGCGTGTGCGCGCCTGCGTGAGCACGTGCCTGCGCGTCTGCGCGTTGGAACCGCCGAAGGGGGCCGCCGCGGACTGCGGCGACCCCCTTCACGGGTGCGGCTGGCTACTGGGTGTGCTTGGTGTAGACGGCGTTCAGATCGTGGGCGAGGGCCCGCAGTTTCTGAACGTCTCCCTTTTTCAGCGCCTTTTTCCCGAGCGTCTGAATCAGCATCACCAGAAAGTAGAAGGCCCCGAGATCCTCGCCGTGAATTCGAACGAATCTGTCTCGCTGGCCGACCAGGTGCTGATGGGAGCGATGCGCCTTGATTTCGGACCGGAGAAGCGGGCGGCTCACGCGGACTCCCGGTTCCGTCCGAGGTCGTAAATGGACGCAGGACCACTATAACCATATCCGGGGTCCTGCCGTCCACCCTGCGGAGAATAATTCCGCGCCGCCTGAATCTGCGGATTCTTCTTCCGCGCCTTTTCCAGCGCCTTTTGCTGCCGCTCGCCGGGCAATTTCTTGACCTTGTCGGCGAACTCGTTGCGCTTGTAGGCGGTGGTCTCCAGCCCCTGCGTCAGACCGTCCAGGTTCTTCTGCACGGCTTTCAAGGCCTTTTCGACCGGCTGCGCGCGCAACCGGGCGTGATACCAGCGGTCGCCATCCACGTGGGTGGCGCGCAGGTGCACGCGGGTCTCGCGGGCCAGGAGCTCCAGGTTGTCGCCGATCTCCAGCAGAACCCGCTGAACATCGGCCAGGTATCGGGCGGTTGCCTCCGGGGACTGCGCCACATCGCGCAGCGGAGAGGGGCGGTTCGTCGGGTCGGTGCTGTTCACGGTGGGGATTCCTCCTGGTGTACTGGGGATCTGTGACTGCTTCCGGCAGTCGCAGCGAGGGCCAGCCCAATTCCCGTGGGCTGGCCCTCACTGGTGTGTGCCGGACGGTGGTGCGTGTGGGTCACTGCTCGGGGCGGTAGCCGCCCGCGAGCAGTTCGGCGGCCTCCTGGCGGTACTCGGAGGCGGTGCCGGCCGACGTGACGCCCAACTCGTGCTGGATCGCCGCAAGCGGCAGCTGCTCGGCGATGCCGTCGGCGGCGAGGATCATCCGGGCGACCCTGCGGACCGCACGCTGGCGCGGGGTGAGCCGGGCCGCGTCCTCGGCTTCGACCGCACGCCGCTCGGTTTCGGCGGCAGCGAGCCGCTTTTCGGCGGCACGCAGTTCGGTTTCGGCTTCACGCTCCCGGGCATCCTGCGCGTCGGCCCGGGCGACCGCCGCGCGCTCCTCTTCATCCGCCGCCAGCCGGTCGGCTTCGGCGGCGCGGCGGCGCGTTTCGCGGGCAGCCTCTTCCGTTTCGGCAGCAGCCTTGTCAGCTTCGGCAGCGCGCTTGCGGGCCTCGGCGATCTCGGCCGTCTCGATCGCCTGAGTCTGCGCGGCGGCGGCCCGGTCGGCCTCCGCTGCCTGCCTCCGCTTCTCGGCTGCCTGGCGCTCCAGCTCCGCCGCACGGACGTCGGCGGCGGCAGCGGCCTCCCGCTCTTCGGCCGCCTTACGGTCGGCGGCGGCCTGGCGGGCGCGGGCCTCGGCAAGCAACGCGGTCTCCAAGGCAGCCTCTTCCTGCTCGGCGGCCCGCTCGGCAGCGCTGACCTGCGCACGAGCGTGGGCGCGGGCCTGCCCGGTCTCGGCGTCCACGCGGGCACGGACGGCCTCCAGGCGACCCGCCGACTCCAGCCGGGCGGCCTCTGCCCGCGCCTGGGCCTCTTCCTTGCGGGTCTGTGCCTCCAGGCGCCGGCGCTCGGCGTCCTCGGCGCGTTCCTGCGCCTGGCGTTCCTGCCGTTCGGGCAGGGCCAGGGCCTCGGCGACGGTGTAGCCGTAGGCGGCCATCGTCATGGGCAGCCGCTCATCCTCACTCGCCGCGTCAAGGTCGCCGTTGTACTTGCGCCTCAGCCACTGCTCGTACCCCTTGAGGTCCTGCTCGCGGCGGGTCATCTCCGGGTAGGAGGTGACCCCGTACAACCGCATCCGACGGTAGATCCGCGGGGTGCCAAGAGGACTCAGGATCCAGCGGTGCAGCGGGATCCGGTCCGTGGCCGTACCAGCTTCGAGCTGCGCCTTTGCGATGAACAGGCGCCGCGCGGCCTCCACCCCGATCACGAACAGCAGCGGCATAACACCGTGGCTGGCGGCCCGGACCGGGTCAGCTCCGATGTCGCCCTGCGAGGACGCGTTGAACCAGATCGTGGCACCGGTCATGGCGTGCGCGGCCATCCGCAGCAGCGGCCACGCCGTGCGCTTGCGGATCAGGTAGAGATCCAGCGCCAGGAACGCGATGATCGACGCGTCCACGCCGACCGGGAACCAGGGCGCAAGCCTCGGGGTGAATCCCCAGCTCAGCGCGACCTCGGCGAGGGTGCTGTAGGACATCGCGAAACCGATGACGCCGACCAGCGTGCCGCCGAGCGCGGCGGCCACGGACAGGGCGGTCATCAGCCCGTCCCGCTTGGGCTTGATCGGGTTCCGGTTGTCCGTCTCCGAAACGAACTCCGGCGCGCCCGAAACGGGATCGGGTGCCCGCGAAGCGGCGGCCGGTGGAGCCGAAACGGGGGTGTCGGGTGCCGCCTGGCGCGGCACGTCAGTGATCGTCATAGGGGCCTCCGGAAGGGGGTGTTCAGGGCGCTGCCGAAACGGCTCCGTGCGCTCCCGAAACGGAATCGGGTGGGTCCGAAACGGCGGCCGGTGGAGCCGAAACGGCTCCGTGGCGGGCGGTGTCAGACCGGGCGGTGCGGGGCGACGACCTGGCCGTCGGGCAGCAGGTCGCCGGTGTCGTCGAAGACGATCAGGCCGTTGCAGAGCAGGCTCCAGCCCTGCTCCGGGTGGGCGGCCAGTACGGCGGCGGCCTCCCGGTCCGGGCTGTCCGCCGTCGGGCACAGCTCGGGGTGCCGGCACAGCGAGCGGGGCAGACGGGTCGAGGTGGGAACGGTGGGGGTGACGGTGGGCATCAAGGCCTCCCGGCGGGGGGGTGATCGGTCGCGCGGCTGCGCGGCTCCCCTGGACCGCGCCCGGACCGGCCGCCGACGGGGGCGGGGCCGGGCCGGGCGGGTCAGGCAGTCGGCAGAGGTGGCGGTGCCGGACTGGCGGAAACCGTCAACGCCGTTGCTGGCGCAGACGGTTGAGGTACGCGTCCTGCAGCGCGGCGAACGACTCGTACAGCCGCTGCCCGGCGGGGCAGCGGCTGGTGTCGGCACACGACGTGCAGGTATCGCGGTGGGTACGGTGCGCGGTGTGCGCGGCCTGGTAGCGGGTGTACAGGTCGCCGGGCACGATCAGTGCCCAGCGGCCCGGCAGGCGTCACAGACGCCGCCGGACCAGCCCTCGAACCGGCCGCTGCACACCGAACATTGACCGCTCACGGCCAGGACCAGACGTAACGCAGCGGTGATCATCCGGCGCCTCATCAGCACGCCTCCGTCCCGGCCTGGACGGCGCCGGCCGCCGCGAGGCGGGCCCGCATCTCCGCCACGGTGCGCGGTACGCGCCGTCCAGCGGGGATCCGGGCGTCCTGCTCGCGGACCACGGCCAGGAGATGCTGACCAAGACGCCGGGGGGCCTCATCGGTCGTGATCGTGCGTGTCATGCTGTCAGCCACAGGAACTCCGTTTTCCTGTACTGGCGGCCCTGGACTGCTACTCCGGGGCCGCCGCCTGTGACTGGCCGGACGGCCAGCCACGGCCCGTCTCCCGCCCCCATCCGCCGGTGGGCGGGAGGCGGGAGGCGGACCGTGGCGGATCGTCAGGCGGCCGGCGCGAACGACGCCGGGGTTTGGCCCTCGCGGACCAGGTAGTCCGACGTCGTCCACGTGTCGCCGACCGCGTACGGCTCGGCGTCGGCGCGCATGATGTCGCGGACGATGACCGCCCACAGCGCGGTGCGCTTGAGCAGGTCACTCGCCCGCTCGGGGTCGCGGATGACGGCGAGGACCTCGTACGCGCTGATGCTGGTCTGGTAGATCGCGCCGACCCTGCGGGGGCCGATCTCGTCATCGACACGGGCGTCGCGCTGCGGGTGCGGACGGGTCCCGGCCGGGGCCGGTCGGTCCGGCGTCTTCTCGTGCGGAAGCGGGCGCTTCGGCAGCGGAGGCCGGGTGTCCAGGGTCGGTACAGCTGTCATCCTGTGCATGTGGTGGGTCGTCCTCTCACGAAGGGTTGACCTGCGACAGGACCCCCGGGGAGGCACCCCCGGGGGTCCGTCACGTGAGTGCGTCCTGCGCACTCCGCCGACCACCGCACCCCCGGCACGTAGCGGGCGCGGTCGACGAGGGGCAGCGCAGGGGCTGCGGATCAGCTCTCCTGCTGCGCGGCGCGTTCGGCGTCGCGGGCGTCCATCTCTGCCATGAAATGGGCGTATTCGGCCTGGTCCACCTCCTCGTACGCCCGGTGCATCTCCGCCAGTTCGGCCTGCTCCGTCTCGTACGCGGTCATCCGCTCCTCGTCTCCCACTGTGGTGTCTTTCCTGGTCGGGTTGGGGTGTCAGGGATGCCCGCGGCCCCGGTCGTCCCGATCGCTCGGGATGGCCGGGGCCGCGATGGTTCGTCCGGGTGGTCAGCTCGCCGGGTGCCCCGGGTGAAGCGTCGTGAGCGGGACGGCGGGGCCGCGGTAGTCGGAGACCGTTCCGGCCATGCGGATCCGGCAGGTGTTGTTGGCCTCCTCAACCGTGGTGCCGCCACGCTTGGCCAGCGCCGCCTTGGCGACCGCCGTGGCCTGGTGCTGTGTTGCCCACTGGGACGCGATGCTCGCCTTGGCCTCGGCCGACCGGTGACGAGTGAGCAGTTCCTCAACCCGGGTCTCTTCACTGCGCTCGCGGTCACGGTGCTTCTGAGTGCGCTTCAACTGCTCGTACAGCGCGGCAAGCCGGGCACCATCGGCACAGCGGTGAGTGCCGCCGCAGCGGCCAGCCGCACTGCTGTTCCGGCACTTCTTGAGGTGCTCGCGGTAGGCGGTGAGTGCATCGTCCGCATTCATGGGCGCCGGGGTCATTTTGGTGACGGGCTTGGCCGGGGCCGGGAGCGGCTTGTGGTGCTGGCGGGCGGAGCGGCGGCCAGTCGCGGTGCCGTCGACGGTCAGCACCGCCTCGCCCCACTGCTCAACGGTGATGTCGAGCGTGATGACCTGGTTGCTGCCGTCGCACCGGACGTGCTTGTGGCCGTCGGCGACCTTGTCGCTGATGCAGTGTTCGCGGATCTTGAGATTCGTGTCGCCCATCAGCCGACGCCATACGCGGCAGTCGGGGCAAACGATGGACTTGACCTCGCCATCACGGACGTTGACGTTCTGTGGGGCGATCTTGCTGAGCAGCATCGGCTCACGGCGGTTGTCGCGCTTGGTGCGGGTCCGACCTGGGCGCTTCCGGTTCTTCGCCATCACGTTCCTTCCGACAGGTGAAGCGAGTGCTGCCCTCTCTGCCACGCCAGGCCGGCCCTGCGGCCGGGGAGTCCTGGCGGACAGACAGCGCAACTTCGCTGTTCAGGGATGGATCAGGTGGATCTATTCGGTACAGGCGCCGTCGACCGGGGGAGCGCGGGCTCAACCCCATTGCCCCGCCTCCGAAGAGGCAGTGACTCCTGCTGTTTTGCGGTGACGCCTAGGTAGGGGACCGGCGTTCCGGCTCCCTCATCCGGCACCGCCCTCAGGCGGTTCCGGATGAGGGAGCCGGGTCCGCGGAGGACCCGGCGGGGAGCGCCTTCTGACAGGCCGCCCTCTCGGGGTGACCCATGTGAGACCATAAGGCCATACGCCTTAAGGTAGCAAGGGCTGCATCCCGTCGTGTTGGCTGAAGCCGCAGGGCATTAAGGTTTCGACACAAGTCGGCTGGCTGAGAGGACTGAGCGTGGAGAGTGACGACGCGTGGATCGGGAACGCTCAGCCATACCTCACGCCGCGACAGGAGGGAGAACGTGACGCCTGGACCGCCGAAGCAGCGGCGCGGGGCTATCGCGGCACCCAGCAGTTGCTTGGAGTCGAGGAAGTCGCCCCTCCCCGCATCGTTCGCGACTTCCTCAAGACGGAAAGGGCGGTAGTCCGGCGCAGGCTGATCATGCTCAATGAGCAGCCTGTCGAGTTGGCCGACTCCTACTACTCGACCCGCATTGCACGCGACACACTGCTCGCCAAGACCGGCAAGATCCGCGGTGGTGCCATCACGCTGCTCGCGTCCATGGGTTTCGCTCCAGAGGACAACCCCATCGAAGACGTTGCTGCCGCGATCGCCACAAGCAGCCAGTGCGACGCCCTGAACCTGCCGCCCGGGACACCCGTCCTGATCCTGACGCGGCTCACCAGGTCCACCACCGGCGAACCGATGGAGGTCAGCGTCATGACGATGACGCGGCACCTTCGGTACCGACAAACAAGCGAGGTGAGCTGAGATATGACGAGGCCGTTCAGAGACCCGCGGTCGGCTCATCAGAAGATCGCAGCGCACCTTCGGCGGCAGATCACCAGGGGAGACCTGGCCCCTGGCGTCCAACTGCCCTCGACACCAGCCCTGATGGAGGAATACGACGTCGCTGGCACCACGGTGCAAAAAGCGTTGCAGGCGCTCAAGGAGGAACAACTGCTGGTTGGCCAGCCCGGAAAGGGCGTTTTCGTTCAGGGAGGCACCCAGCGATCCGTCACGCCTGAGATCTATATGTCCCCTGCCGGCGACGGTCAGCCGTACCGTTGGATCAGTGAGGCAGAGAAGCGCTCGCAACGTGCCAGCGTGAAATTGCTCGATGTCGAGACAGTCACCCCCCCTTTTGAAGTGCGCGAGGCTTTCGGGTTGAACGCTGACGGCCAAGCGCTCCTCCGCAAGCAGATCCTTCTCGTGGATGATGAGCCCACGGAGCTGGCCCAGTCGTACTACCCACTCGATCTGGCAGAAGGAACGGCCATGATGGAGCGCCGGAAGATCAAGGGGGGCACCCCAACGTTGCTCGCCAGCCTCGGATACCCCCCCGTCTCGTTCGTCGACGAGGTGTCCTCGGAGATTCCCACCGAGGAGGAAGTGGTATCGCTTGAGCTGCCGAAGGATATGCCGGTAATGATGACCTTCCGCGTCGTTCACTCGAACAACGAGCGCCCGATCGAGGTCTCTTTGCTGGTCAAGGCCGCGCACCGGTACCGCATGCGGTACGTCGTCATGGTTCCGTGACAGCGCGTTGCCGCACGGCTCAGATCGAAAACCTTCGATCGAGACCTTAAGGCCTACCGCATCAAGGTAGTAGTCTTGCTCATCGTTCGTCGGCTCCACGTGGTTGCCCCTCCAAACACTTTGTCTGTGGGGGCCATCACACCCGGCGGAGACTCGGCGGAACATCACGAAGCGCTCGTCACTTCGGTGCACGAGTTCCTCAACGCGTTTTCAACGAGTAGCTACACACGGGATTTCGGGGCTCGCGCTTAGGCTCCGGATCATGGTGACGACGGAGGCTGACGGGGTGGGTAAGCGCGCAGGTTGGCGCCCGGACAAGCTCAGGGAGCACCGGGAACGGCACGGGCTGACGCTGGAGGAGGCTGGCGAGCGGCTACGGCTGGTTGCCGAGCAGGCCGGGCTGAAGGACGTGCCGGCCGCGAATCCTCAGACTCTGAGCCAGCATGAGACCGGCGAGAGTTACCCCGGACCGCCGTACCGCCGGGCCTACTGCCTTCTGTACGGAGCGACGGAGCCGTCGTTGGGCTTCCGGCCAGCGTTGCCGGGAGAAGAGACAAAGTTCGAGGTCAGCCCGCTGCCTGAGCAGCGGAACGGTCTGCACGTGATAGCTGTCGAGCGGGCGTTGACGCGGATCGCGGACGGGGATGGCTTCGACAGCTACAGCTGGCAGCAGCGGGTGATGGAGGCGTGGAAGCGCCGTCGTACCGGCGGCGATCCGCACAAGCCGTGTGTGGTGCTGGTGGGCGGGTTCGCGGGCTCCGGGAAGACCGAGTTCGCCCGGTTCCTGACCCAGCTGACGGGCTGGCCGCTGGTCGACAAGGACCCGCTGACGCGACCGCTGGTGGAGCCGCTGCTGGCCGCGCTGGGGTCTCAGGCACACGACCGGCACACTGACCTGTACCGCGAGAAGGTACGGCCAGCTGAGTACGCCGCGCTGATGCAAGCCGTCTATTCGCACGTGTCGTGCGGTATTTCCACGGTCGTGACCGCCCCGTTCATCGCCGAACTGACAGACCGAGCGTGGATGGAGCGCTTGATCAACAAATGCGCGTCGCACGGCGTCGATGTCGCGCCGATCTGGGTGCAGTGTGATGTGGAGTCGATGCACGAGTACATCTCTCACCGCGGCGCGGCCCGAGACGCCTGGAAGTTGGAACGGTGGGAGGAGTACATCGCCACCATCGACGTCACTCTCCGTCCCGCCGTCCCGCACCTTGTGGTGGACAACCGGATGGGGGCCGCAATCTCACTGGCCGACCAGGCACGCCAGGCAATCGGGGTGATGTCGACATGAACGGCTACGTCTACGTTATGGGCTCAGACCAGTGGCCCTACGTGAAGATCGGCTATAGCAAGGATCCGGCGAAACGCCTGTGGTTTGTCCAGGTCGGATCGCCTGTCCGGCTGAGACTGCTGGCGACCTACGAAGGCGGGCAGAACCTCGAAACTGCTCTGCACCGATACTTCGAGCGGCACCGAACGAACGGTGAGTGGTTCGACCTCGGGGACAGCGCCGTAGAGCGGGTGAATGCTGCCGTGAACCTGGGCCTGGCCCTGCTGCTCGCGCGAAGAGATGATCGCGAGTCCGGTCATTACCGGACCATCACCGCCGCCGTGCATCCGGTGACGGGCAGAGGGTTCGCGTCCGAACACCCGGAGTGGTTCCAACCCTGGCCTGACCTCGCTACACGATTCCCACCAGCGCGCTCCACGGAAGAGGGAATGAGGTCGTTCTCTGGCGGAACCGGCGAAGAAGAGCACCACCTACCTGAGATCGTTCCGGCCTTGCATCCCGTGACAGGTAGGGAGTTCGCTCCCCAGCATCCGGAGTGGTTCCAGCTCTGGCCCGACCTCGACGCACGATTCCCACCAGCGCGTTCTGCAGGAGGTACCCGTTGAAGTCACGGGGCGTCATCCTGTACGGCCCGCCGGCCGCGGGCAAGGACACCGTCACCCGTGTCCTAGCTGAACTCAACCCGCACTATGCGCAGTTCGCCCGGCTCAAGGTCGGATCGGGCAAAAGCGACGGGTACCGGATGGGCACCGTCGGCCAGCTGCGCACGATGGAGAGCGCGGGCGACGTCGTCTACGCGAATCGGCGGTACGGCAACACGTACGTGATCGACCGGCCCGGCCTGGACTCGGCGTTCGAGACCGGCGTGCCGGTGGTGCACCTTGGACAGGTCGACGGCGTCCAGGCCCTGGTCAGCGGTTACGCGGCTGCCTGGTCGGTAGTGCTGCTGTGGTGCTCGCGGGAGGAGACCGCGCGCCGGTCCGAAGGTCGGGGCGACCGTGACACCGCTGCACGGCTGGCGGCGTGGGAGGCGACCCGCGAGGACCTGGACGTGCACCCGGACATGGTCTGGGACCTCACCGTGGACACTTCGGTGACGTCGCCGGAGGAGTCGGCACGGCTCATCGACCAGCTGGTGGTGCGGCGGGCGGGAGTGGCGACGGTATGAGGGCGGGCTACGGCTGGGCGAGGCGGGTGAGGGCGTCGGTGAGCGTGAGCGAGGTGTCGTCCTTGGCGTCGTTCCACCGTGCCAGCGTGGACGCGGCCGCGCGGAGCATCTCCGGGGGGAGGCCGGCGTCCTCGAGGGTGTCGGCGATCTCTTCCATTTCCGGGCCCCACCGCCAAGCGCGGGCGGCGGTCTTGGCGATGTACTCGGGCTCGGCGAGGTACGAGTCGCTGCGCCGGCCTGCGACATGGAGGAGCTCCTGGTCGACGCCGTATTCGTGGGCGAGGCCGACCGAGAGCGCCACGAGCACGCGGCTCGTCTTCTGGAAGCTGGCGTACGACAGTTTCAGCGCGGACGCGTTCCCGATCTCTGCTCCCAGGATCCCCGTCCGCACATCGGTGCCCGCGAACAACGCAACGACCTCGGTGACCGCGACGGTGGGGCCGGACAGGTACAAGGTCGGGCTCTTGCCGCCCACGGGCGGGGACCCGATGACGCCGCCGTCCACGACGGTCGCCGTGGACCCCAGCAGCTCGGCAATCCGCGCCGTCCGCTGGGGGTTGATGGCGTTCGCTTCCACGTACACCCCGGTGTACCCGTGCTCGGCGACGTCGCGGGCCAGGTCCTCGGCGGCGGCCGGCGGGCAGAGGCTGAGGACGATGTCGCTGCGGTCCAGCAGCTCGGGCAGGGTGGCCACGGCGGTCAGGCCGAACTGCTCGGCGCGCGCGATGGTGGCGGGGCTGCGCCCGGCCGTGCACCACAGGACGGAGGACGCGTTCGTCGCTGCGCAGGCGGCGACGGCGGCGCCCATGCTGCCGGGGTGGAGGATGCCGACAGTCGGCTGGTGGGGCATGGGGCTACTCCGCGGAGTGGGTGAGGAGGTAGTCGATGGCGTCGGTGACGTCACCGACAGTGTGGTGGGGTGCGACAAGGCCGGCGGGCCAGGGACGGCCGTCGACCCAGATGGTGCGGAGTCCCGCGTTATATCCGCCGGCGATGTCGGTTTCGGGGTTGTCGCCGGTCATCCAGTCGCCGGGGGTGAGCTGGGTGCCGCAGCGTGCGGCCGCCAGCTCGAAGAGCCGGGGGTCCGGCTTGCGGACGTCGATATCTCCGGAGGCGGCGATCCCATCGATCAGGTCCGCGAGGCCAGTTGCCCGGATTTTGGCGCGCTGGATGTCGCTGGAGCCGTTGGTCGCAACGCCTATGTTCCACCCGGCGGTCTTGAGTCGTGCCAGGCTGTCGAGGACGGCGGGCCGGCAGTGCATGGCGGCCGCCATGCGGTCCACGTACACGCGCCACAGATGATCGGCCGACTCGTTGAGCTGGAAGGTGTGGCGCAGGCGCTCGAAGTCGCTGCGGTCCGCGCGGTCGGCCAGTTCGGCGATCAGCCAGCGCTCGATCTCGGGGCCGTAGCCGTGATCGTGGCTGAGCTGAGTGATGGCATCCGTGAAGGCGGATCGGCGGTCGACGAGGGTTCCGTCCAGGTCGAAGAGAGCGAGACGCATGCTGGTGACCCTAGCTCGACAAGATCTTCGCCTGACATGCCAGCAACTCCACAGCTCAGAGTGCAGAGTTATGTATAGTTCTGGATCACGTGAGGAGAGGGGGAACAGTGTCTGACCTACTTGATGCAGTCGACGCTCTACTCGCGCGGCCGGACACTATGCCGCCGCCGGACGTTCGGGCGCGACTCCGCAAGGCCGACGGGCTCACGCAGGAGGAAGTCGCCGTGGTCTTCGGTGTCACCAGGGTCGCGTTCCACCGCTGGGAGACCGGAACGGCCAAGCCGCGCCGACGCCACTTGGAAGCTTATGTCCGCCTTCTAGAGGGTTGGGCCGATAAGTACCCAGAAGTGATGTCTCACCCTGAACTGACTCATCGAGAGGCAGGTTGAGAAAGCTGATGCTCTCCCGATCTCCTTAAATGTGAAGCGGCCCCTGTCGCCACAACAGGAGCCGCTTCCAAGTCCGACTCGCTCGCCTACCAAAGCTCCGAGTCGTGAGCAGCGAGGTGACCTCGTCTGCCGGGTGATGCCCGTGGGCCGTCGAGCCCGCGTGGTCACCTATACCCAGAGTATGCGCAGGAGATTGCGCAACGCCACTACTCCGGGATCCTGATAGGTCACATCTACTGATCACGGCTCCCCTACCTGGGGAGATGACCCAGTTGCACCGCCCGTTCTACCGTCCGCCAACCGCGCGGATCGCTTCACGCCCACTGTTGCCGCCGGGGCGCACGTCCTTCCCGGTCGCCGTCGTCCGCCAGCTGGTGGAGGTGGCCCGGTGAGCGACGACTTCGGCTCCAGCTACCTGGAGCGCGGCTGGGAGGCCCCGGAAGAGGTCATCCTGCGGCGCGAACTGGTACGTACGCCCGGTCTCCAGCCTGAAGACCTCGGTGTCCTAGCCGAGTTGCTGCTGCGTGATCCTCGCCTGCCGTCGACCATGGAGGCGATCCGGGCGGATCTCCAGGCTCAGGGCTGGAAGATGGGCAAGGACCGCTACAACGCCATCGCGAAGCGGTTGACGACCGCCGGCCATCTCGCCCGCGTCAGTGTCTTCGACGGGTCTACTGGACGCCCGACCTGGGTGACCCGGGTGTACCGGAACCCCGCGAACAACACGCAGTACATCGATCTTGGCATCACGGCATCGCAGCAGGTCACCCCCGAAACGCGGGTTTCCCGCGATCCCCAGACCCCTGAATCGCGGGAAACCCGCGTTTCGCCTGGTCAGAGCCGAAATGCGGAAAACCCGCAGTCCGGACCCGAATCGCGGAAAACCCGCGATCTGGAAACCCGCGTTTCGCCTGGTCAGAGCCGAAATGCGGAAAACCCGCAGTCCGTCTCGCCCCCCCCACACCCCCCGGGGGAGGAGGAATCCTCCTCCCCCAACCCCCTCACTGACTCCACTCCGCCGCTTCCGTCACAGCGGGAGCAGGGTCGGGAGGCGCGTGCGCCGGAGTTCACCGACGAGCAGCTGCGCGGCGCGGCAGCCTTCCTGGCCGGCATGCAGCGCTGGCAGGCGGGCGCGGCCACGGCCAGGCGGTGCGCGCCGCGGCTGCTGCGTGCGATGCGGGACCAGGGCTGGCCCCTGCTGGCCGACCTGGACGACGCCGGGCGGGCCCTGCTGGAGGCCGACGTCCTGAAGAACACGGCGGGTGCGGCGTCCTGGGCGAAGTGCCTGCCCGGGTGGGTGGACGACTTGCGCCTGTACGCGATGGTCAAGCCGCGTACAGCGGCCGCGGGCACGGGTGAGGGCCCGGACGCGACGGCGGCTCGCCTCGCGCTGGTCGCGGCGTGCACGGCGTGCGACCCGAACGGCTGGCTCCTTGATGACGACGACGACGCACCGATGCGCCGCTGCACGCACCAGGGCGTGACGGCGGCCGCGGCCGGGGAGGGGCAGCGATGACGACCGACACGATCACGGCTCCGGAGCAGCAGACCGCCGCGGACCAGGACGGCGAGGCCTCGATCCTGGGCGCCTGCCTGCTGGCCACCCCCGCCTACGACCCCGTCGCGGACGCGGCCCGGATCATCGAGCCGGGCGACTGGTACCGGCCCGCCCACGAGACCGTGTGGACAGCCATCACCCGCCTGCACGGGCAGAACCAGCCCACCGGCCTGCCGATGGTCGTCGCCGAACTCAGCAGCACCGGCGACCTGGAGCGGATCGGCGGCCGGCTGGCCCTTTCCCAGATGGTCCAGGCCGCCTGCTCGGCGGGCGAGGTCGAGCACTACGCCGCTCTCGTGCACGGGTACGCCAAGGTCCGCGCCCTCCAGGCCACGCTCGGGCGAGGCCTCCAGATGGCCCGCCAGGCCGCGCCCGACGCCGTGACCGACACCGTCCGCGCCGTCCAGACCGAGCTGGATTTCCTCGCGGCCGGCGACCGGGACACAGACCGGCACTTCGGCCGGTTCGGCGACAGCCTGGACGAGCACATGCGTGGCCTGGAGACCGTCACCGAAGCCGCCGCCGTCACCGGCATCAGCGACCTGGACCAGGTCCTGAAGATGCTGCCCGGCAACATCATCGTGGTCGCCGGCCGACCCGCCATGGGCAAGAGCGCGGTCACCCTCGGCATCGCGATCGCCAACGCGGCCAGCGGCCGGCCGACCCTCGTGCACTCCATCGAGATGGGCCAGAACGAGGTCAACAACCGCATTCTCGCCGCCCGTTCCCGCGTCTCCCTGCGCCGCCTCCTGGACGCCGGCCCCGCGATCCAGGACGACGACTGGACGCGCATGCAGCACCACCTCGGCGACCTCCGGGCGCTGCCGCTGTGGATGGACTACAGCGCCCGCGTCTCCCCCAGCCGCGTACGCCACCGCATCCAGACCCTCACCCGCGAGACCGGCCGCGCGCCCCTGGTCGTGATCGACTACGTCCAGCTCATGCAGACCGACCAGCGCAACTCCCGCCAGTCCCCCTACGAGCGGGTCAGCGAGATCAGCCGCGACCTCAAGATCGTCTCGGAGGAGACCGGCGCCGTGATCATCTGCTGCGCGCAGCTCAACCGGGGCAGCGAGCACCGCGAGGGCAAACGACCGCAAGTCTCCGACCTGCGCGACTCCGGGCAGATCGAGCAGGACGCCAGCGGGATCATCCTGCTGCACCGCGAGGACGCCTACGACCCCTACAGCGCCCGCGCCGGAGAAATCGACCTGATCATCGGCAAGAACCGCAACGGGCCCACCTGCACCGTCACCGCCGCGCACCAGCTTCACTACGGCCGAATCCGCGACATGGCCGTCCTCAACGACGACTGACCGGCCGCAGGACCCGCCACATCCCCACAAGCGGCGCTCAGCGCCCTGTACAGCGCCGATCAGGCCCCAGCGGGCACCTCGCTCACTCCAAGACCGCGATCGGCCCTCACAGCGCCACACAGGCGATCAAGGAAGGAAGTCCCGATGGACCGGGACAAGAACAACACCACCGGCCGCGCCGCCATCGATGCGCTGCTCGCCGGGGTCCGGGCTGAAGTCCCTCTGCCGGGCCCGGAGGTACGGCGCCGGCTGCGCGAGGACCTGGGGCTGTCGCGGGCGCAGGTGGCGCGCGCGGTCGGCGTGAGCGCGTCGACGCTGAGCGGCTGGGAAGCCGGCCGCGACCCGAGCGGGGACACCCGCGAGCGGTATGCGTACTTCCTGGAGCAGGCACAGGCCACGCTCGACAGCCCTACGGCGGCCGACACCGACACCCCGGCCACCGACGATCCCGGCTCCGACCCGGTGGAGACCGCGGGGACCACCACCGCCGACGACCACCAGGACGACGGCGACGACCAGAACGAACTGCCCGTACCGCAGCCGTGCGTGCTGTGCGGTCAGCTGGCACGCCACCAGGTCGCCGGGTTCCCCCAGCACCTGGACCCCGCCGAGTGCACCACCGCGCCGACGGCCGCGCAGCCGGCCCCAGCACCCGAACCGGCGGCTCCGGCTGCCGTGCAGCGCGGTCGGGGCCGTGCTGGTGGGCCGGGGGCGGGCGGGGTGAAGGTCGTTGCGGCCGGGCGCCGGGTACGGCCCGCCGACGCCCCGGACCCGCTCGCCGGACGGATCACCTCGGCGGTCGCGGCCGCGCTCGCCGAGCACGGCGGGGACGTCACGGAGGCGACGGCGGCGCTGGTGAAGCGGGCGATCCCGGACGCGATGGCCCTGCTCGACCAGTCCCGCACGGGCGGCCGCTACGACGTGGTCGCGCACCCGTGGCTGCCCGACGTGCTGCGCAAGCAGTCCGCGAAGGGCGCGGACCAGGTCTGGGAGGCCCGCCCGAAGTGGACCCGCCCCGAACTCCCCGCCGGTGCCCACGAGATCACCGCGCTCGACATCAACGGCGCCTACCTGAGCGCGCTCAAGACCCATCTGCCGCTCGGACAGCTGGAGCACACCGAGGGCGGCCAGCACGACCGGCGCCGGGCCGGGGTCCACCTGATCACCCCGCCCGACTGGGACCACGACGCCTACCTCCCGAACCCGATCGGGCAGCGGGATGAGCCGGGCCCGCTGTGGGTGACGGAACCGACCCTGCGCCTGCTGCTGCGGATCTCCGGCCCGAAGTACGGACTGTGCGACCCGCCCGTGATCCACGAGTCGTGGACGTCGGGGGCGACCGAGGGGCTGCTGGAGAAGTTCCGGATCACGCTGAAAGACGCCCGGGACCAGGCGATCGCCGACGGCGACGACGTGACGCTGGAGTACGTCAAAGCCATGTACTCCAAGTTCGTCTCGACCATGGGCGAGTCGAACTACAACCGCGAGCTGTACCGCACCGACTGGATGCACCTCATCCGCTCGCAGGCGTTCGCGAACCTGTGGTGGAAGGCCCACCGCGCCTACGACGAAGGCATCATGGTGGTCCGCGCCATGGGCACCGACGAACTGCACGTGGCCGGCGACTGGCGCGCTATCTTCCCCGAAGGGCGCGGCGTGACCGAGGTGAAGGTCAAGGACGTCTACACCGTCGGCGACGCCGACCCCACGACCCCGGAAGAGGCCTGACATGCCCGAGCGCAATCTCGACTTCGGCAAGTTCGGCGCACGCGGCATCAAGGGCCACGAAGCTGTCGCCCGCCAGCTGGACGCCCTCGCCGGCTACGTCGCCACCCCGATCACCGCCCGTCGCGGCCTGCTCGCCCGCCTGCACTACCTCACCCGCACCGACCACGCCCGCACCGCCGCCCGCGAAGCCGGCCTGACCGCCACACCCCGCACCATCCGCGCCTGGCTCGCCGGCACCCGCTCCCCCTCCCGCGCCAACCTCGCCGCGATCGAGCAGGCCTACCGCGCGGTCCGACGCGAGAACGTCGCCCGCTACCTGCTCGCCCGCCTCAACCGCGACGGCCGCGGCACCCGCGTGGAGATCCACCCGCTCAACCAGTCCCAGGTCACCCGCCCGCACCAGCGCGTGGTGGAGTACCGGACGCTGAACGTGCGCCGCTGGGACCGGATCGTGGCTGCATGGGTCGCCGACGATGACGACGCACTCGACACGGCGTGGGTGGACGACGCGGTGGTCGACCTCGGTTCCCAGTGGGGCCAGTACGAGTACGTCACCAACATCGGGTTCGCCGCGTGACGGCGCCTTTACAGCGGGCCGATCTCCCCACAGGATGGGAACGTCTGTTCTATCTGTGGGGTGATGGGAGCCGTACGGAAGCCGGATGGTTGGATGCCGGTACCGGTCGTGAGCCGTCTCGTTGGGCACGGCAAGCCGCAGCGGCACGGGTGGACAGGCCCGGTTCGAGGGGATGGAGGGCCGGCCGTGGGTGATCGCAGTTCGATCGAGTGGACCGAGGCGACGTGGAACCCGACCACGGGATGCGACCGCGTTTCTGAAGGCTGCGACAACTGCTACGCGTTGACACTGGCGAAGCGTCTGAAGGCGATGGGCTCGCCGAAGTATCAGGCCGACGGCGATCCGCGGACGTCGGGGCCCGGCTTTGGGCTGACGGTGCATCCGGACGCGCTGACGGTGCCGTACGGATGGAAGAGCCCGCGCACCGTCTTCGTGAACTCGATGAGCGACCTGTTCCATGCCAGGGTCCCGCTCGACTATGTACGCCGCGTCTTCGACGTGATCGCGGATACTCCGCAGCACACCTACCAGGTCCTGACCAAGCGGGCGCGGCGCCTGCGGCAGGTAGCCGACCGGCTGGAGTGGCCGGAGAACCTGTGGATGGGCGTCTCGGTTGAAAGCTCGAAGGAGCTGCCGCGCGTGGACGACCTGCGGCAGGTGCCGGCGGCGGTGAAATTCCTGTCGTGCGAGCCGCTGCTGGGTCCTTTGGACGGCCTGGAACTGACCGGCATCGACTGGGTCATCGCAGGAGGCGAATCGGGGCCGGGGCACCGGCCGCTGGACGAAGCCTGGGTGACCCAGATCCGCGATACCTGCCAGCAGGCGCAGGTGGCGTTCTTCTTCAAGCAGTGGGGCGGCCGCACACCCAAGGCAGGCGGCCGCGAACTCGACGGCCGCACCTGGGACCAGATGCCGCTGCCCGTGGCCGTGTAGCGGCCCGCGGTCAAAGACGCGGTGGCTGGACGACCAGCACGCGCGTCCTGTCGCCACCAACGCCCGTAGTGGGCGTCTTGCCCTCCTTGTAGAGGTACTTGACGGCCTTGCGAGCCGCCGGCTCGGTGACCTGCCCGAAATAGGAGCCGAACAGCTCCAGTGTGTGCTCGACAAGCTTGACGGGCCGGCCTGCACGCAACAGAGCCTCCAAGTTCGCGGCCAGGACCGGGATGGCCTCCTTCTCAACGGCCTCGGGATCGGGCCGCAGGACAGAGGCGACCGAAAACAGGGCATCGGGATCGTTCCGCTCCTCCTGCAGTTCCAGGGTCTTCCACCACTCGGCGCGCGCCCGGGCCACGGTGTCCCCGAACACCCACAGGCCGAACGGGCTCCGCGTGGCAAAGACCAGCCGGTATACAGCCCTCTTGTGCGGGGCGTGTGAGACAGGCACCGACTGCACTTGCATGCCCGTACGCCGGGCCAGTCGGCGGGCGTACTCCGCTGCAACAGCCTCGATGGCGTCCTCCGCGGCGCCGTCCCGAGCGGACGCAGCAGCCGCGTCGGCGAAGTACTCACGCCACCAGGAACCGCCGCACACCGCATCGAAACGCTGCAGAGACCGCTCGTTGCCTTTCGGGGAGCGCACATGCCCACCCAAGCGCCAGACGGCCATCATGCTGAAGTTCATCAGCAACTCCGTCGCCGGTCTCGCCTGCGGACGCTGACGCGCCAGCACGTCCGCGAGCCGGTCCAAAGGCAAGGACAACCCGCACGGATCCAGGAACAGGAACAACGGTTCCCGAGCGGCCCGCCGGATCACACTGTCGAGAACACCATCGACCTCGCCGCGGTGAGCATGCGCCAGCACACCACTGGCCTGGTAGTGCGCGACCACCGCATTCAGCCGGTCGAAGGACTTTTGCTGCGCCTCCGCGAAGAAGCGTTCCAAAGTAAGGCCGTGCCGGGCGCGGAAGTGGGACGCAACCCGCAGCGCGATCTCCGCCGAGGCCGGATCACCGTTCTCGTAGCGCCCCTCACCTGCATATCCATCCAGGTAGACCACACGCTTGTCATGTGACTGGGTCCCCGTCATGCCGCCGAACTGAGGCAAATAGCGCTTCAGCAGCTCGTGCTTGAACACGCTCGGCAGAGCCTTGTCTTTCCAGTACTCCCCACCCGTTCCGCTGGACATGAACCCCCCACTCCGTCACGTCTCAACTAACCTTCTGTAACGCATGGTCAGCCACTCACCCGAACCCGACAAGAGGTTCATCACGCCACCCACCCACCGGCAGCAGCGGCTACGCCGGAAAAGATCACCCCGCACCTGCCCCCGGTTCCAGGCATAGCCCGTTCGAGTGGGCGCTGGCTGCGGCGCCCGATACCCGCGCAGTCATCAACAGGCCATCCCCGTTCGGCGTGCACAGCGATACCGTGAAGGCATACGCCCGTCCCGCGTCTGGAGGCCACGATGAATGACCAGCCGGCCCCCGCCGACGGAGCCGTCCGGCAGCAGCTGGAGCCCGCGGCTGCCGACGCCGTCCGCGCGTACGCGGCCCGCACCCGCGAGCAGGCCGATCAGTTCGCCGCCGTCCTTGAGGACATCGCCGAAAACGGTTTGCCCTCACCCGAGGACTGCACGCCGTGGGAAGACCTGCGCGAGGCGCACCTCGGCCGCCTTGCCGCGCAGCGGTCGGCCGTCGCCTGATGCCCCAAGGACACGGGCCCCGCCGCGCGCGGATCGCGTTCTCCGACGCCGCCGCGAAGCAGCTGGAGAACATCACCAGCGAGGCGGACATCCACGCTCTGGACCGCGCCCTGGTCGTCATCTCCGTCGACCCTGAGATCGGCGTACCGATCCCCGGCGACACCGCCGGCCCTCAGCTGCGCGAGTACGCCGACGACATCGAAGCCGTCCGCATCCTGTACTTCGTCACCGCGCTGCGCACCGTGGTCGTCGTCGCCTACATCGAAGTCTGACCCGCCGCGCCCACTCACCCGGAGCTGTCCTTTGAAAGCCGTCCACGGCTCCTAGTAGGGCTTTGTTAGGTACCCCAACTGCCGTTCTACGAGTAGCCTGTGATCTTGTATCAGGTGTGACACCTGAGGAGATGGACGAGGTCCG